>CAZZBH010000013.1:0-45476 GCA_964652605.1 uncultured Planctomycetaceae bacterium | reverse complement strand
AATCCAGCGGTCTTCGGTCGGAAAGCGGAAATAGACTTCCTGCTCGAAGACGGCTTGCTCCTCCGTGCTGCGCTCAAGCTCGCGCTCGCCCAGCTCAAGCATGCCCTTGACTTCGAACGGCTGCGTAAGCTGCTCATTGCCCAGAAAGCGGAAGGTCTTGAACCAGGCCTTTTCCTTGCCCGCAGGCAGCATCTCTAGAATCGGCACCAGGCTGCTCTTCTTGTGGGTCTTGGCGTACTCGACCACCGCGTCAGCTTCGGGCATCACGCAGTCGATGATGATCAGGCTGATCGGGTCCTCAATCAGGTACTGCTTGGCCTGCTGCAGCGTGGTGACGACCTCAACAATCCAGCCGGCTTTGCTGAAGTGGTACTCGATGGTCTTGATGAACGGGTCTTCGCCGTCCTTGCTGGCGAGTAGAATCTTGTTGGCGCGGGCGGTCTCAAGCTGCTCTTTGAGTTTTCCGCTGGCTTCAAACTGGATGTCACCGCGGGCCACGGAATCAAGCAATGCCGGGGCAGCCACAATCTCGACGCTGCGCTTGGTGACGGCGATGGTCTTGACGCCCTCGTGGCCGTCGTCGGCGGGAACGATCTGGGCTTTGCGTTCTTTCAGGTGAAGCTGGAAGTAGCCTTCTAGGTCCACGACGTCGTGCCGCATGACCTTGGCGATAACGGCATCTACCAGGCCGGCGGCCACGCGGTCAATTTCGGCTGCGTCACCCTGGATTGCCTGATGAACCTGCGGCCCGGGCACCGGTATGTTGTTGCCCGCGGTGCCGCAGTGCAGCACACCCAGGTCTGTCACGGCAACGCGATTGCCTGCGACAAGCTGGTCGCGCAGAAAGCCAAGCAGGCCGTCCACGATGGCCTGTGTACTGTCCTCGTCCACGCCGGTTGAGCGGGCCACTTCAGGTACGATCTCAGCCGATGTCCAGGTCTTCATCCAGTCGCCTCTGCCAAGCCGCGCTTTTCAGGTAAGCCGACTGTCAGTTTACCCGCCAGAACCCGAAATGGAAACTGTCACCGGCCCCCAAGCCCTTTTGCCCGCTCAGAAAGCTCCCGCGGGTCGATAACCCCTTTGCGCTTGAGGATTTCAATCACGCCGTCGAACAGCTCATTTTCCGTGATTACACCCTTTTTCAGCAGCACCGGGACCAATGCCGCCCTCAACTCGCCCCGCGTCAGCGTCTGGGTGTTGACTCCCTTGACCCCCTGCCCGTGCAGCCGTCCCCGCAGATCATCCACCAGCGAAGACTCTGTCGCTTCGCGAAGGGCTTGAAGCGAGCCGCGGCTGGCCGGGCGCAGCTTGCCGGCGCTGGCAGGCTTGCCGGCAGGAAGGGCAGACGAGCGCCGCTCTTCCTTTTCCAGCGCGCCGGTAAACTCGGCGATCGCGCGCTTGATGGAGTCGCGGGTTGCCAGCGTGGTCTCAATTTTCTTGCCCGTTACAAACTGCAGTTCGTCCAGCGCCTCGTAGTCTGTCGGGTCGCTCATGCAGACCGTCAGCACTTTGTCGGTCTGGTGCACGGGGATCAGGTGGTGCTTCTCAATCACGTCGCGCGGCACGGCCTTGAGCAGATTCACCGGCAGGATCATGTTGGCAAGGTCGGTGACCTCCATGTTGTACTGCCGGGCAATCTCGCGGGTCAGCCCTTCATCGGTCATGTAGCCAAGCTTGACGATGATGTTGCCCATCTTGCCGCCGAGCGACTTCTGGTACTCGATGGCCGTATCCAACTGCTCCTTGGTGATCAAGCCCTTCTTGAAGAGCATCTCCCCGAGTCTCTGACGTTCCAGCATGGCGACACCTGTATGTGCCCGCGCCGAATCAGCCTCGTGGCCGTTCCGCACGCGGGTTGCGGTTAGTGTGCACGGCGGGGGGTGCGGCAAAACTAGCAGGCACAGGCACTAGCGTCAACGCATTTGAATGGCTCACAATGACTTAGGATGACACGACTGGCCGCAGGGGCAAAGTTTTCGGCGGATTGAGGCATCCTGGGACGTTAACATGCCTGCAGGAGCCGTTTGTGACCGAGCTTCAACAGCAACTCAGCGCCTTTCATCGCCGCTTTCTGCTGCGCGCCACTGGCATTGCCGCCCTTTGGGGGCTTACTGCCGCGCTGACGGTCGTTGTCGCGGCCCCCTGGCTTGGCCAGTTTGCTGGACCCTACACTTACTGGGTCATCCTGTTCATCCCGCTGCTGCTGCCGGCGGCGCTGGTCGTCCTGGCGTGGCTTCGGCGGCCTGACTTCAACACCGTCGTGCTGGCGGCTGACCGCTGGTCCGCCGGGCAGGGCGGAATTGCAGCCGCCTGGGAGCTGCGCGGCACCAGCCAGTCACAGCCGTTTGCCGAAGCCGTCGCGGCCCGTGCCGTATCGTCTCTCAGGCAGCAGCGCATCCCGGAGCCGCGAGCGATGCGGCGCCTTCTGCTTGCCATGCTGTTGCTGTTGGCGCTGATGCCCCTGTCGCGGGTAATTTACGCGCAAGTGAGGGCTAATGACAACGAAGGAAAACAGACCACCACGCGCACAAGCGTCAAGCCGCAGGATGCCGCAATGCTCGCCAAAGACGCCGGACTGGTGGCCGAGCAAGCGGGCAGGATCGGCGCGGCGCAGCAGGAGCGCCTGGCTGAGGACATTGAGCAATTAGCCCGAAACCTGCAGGCAGGGCCGATCGACAAGGAACGCGCACTGCGCGATGCCAACGCGCTTGCCGACCGCGCCGCCAGCCAGACCGAGAGCAGGGCCCAGCGCCAGGAGGCCCGCGACCTGCTTGCCGGCAATGACGCAACGCGCGAGTTGGCCCAGGCCCTGAAAGCCATAGATTCTGCGGCGATCAACAACGCTTTGGATGCGATAGCAAACGATCTGCGGCAACCCGACGGCGGCTTGAATGCTGAGGCGGCGGGCAAGCTTCGGGCCGCCATCCAGCAAGCGGCGGACGCCGCACCCACCGACCCCGCCATTCGGCGCGCGGCCGAGAAGGTTCAGTCTCTGCTGGACGATCACGCCATCGGCGAGCGCCGCCGCAGAGAGCAACAGGCGCAAGAGACCATGCAGCGCCAGGGCCTTGACGAGCAAGCCATCCAGAAAGGCCTCGACGCCCTGCGCAGCCTTGACCAGGAGGCCATAAGAGCCGCGCTGGAGCAGTTTGCCGACGCCGCCAGTGTATTGCGCGACATCGACCCCAAGGCAGCAAAGGACCTGCTGCGGCGCATCCAGAGCGGGCAAACCGACCCTGAGCAGGCAAAGCGCATGGCCGAAACGGCATCAGAGCTGGCAAGGCGCCTCGAGATCAACGCCGAGACGCTGCGCGAGCTTGTGCGACAGGGACAGCAGTTTGAGGGCCTCGAGCAAGCCGCCCGCGAAGCACTTGAGCGCATGCAGCAGCAAGGCGGAGTCACCGGCGCCGAAGCCGTGCCCGACTGGGCCAGGCGCGCCGCGCAGGATGCCATGCGCCAGGGCGGACAAGGCTCCGCCGGCGATCAGGGCTCCGCGTCTGACGGCCCCGGTGGCGACGGGGGCGAGCCCGACACCGGCAAGCCGTCGCCGGCCATCGAGGGCGGCGAGCGGGCCGGCGTAGAGACCCCCGACACAGGCCGCGGCGAAAAGGACGATCAGAGTGACCCGCAACGGCTTGACCCGGAAAAGGCCGGTGACGAAGCCGCCGGGCGAGACCTCAGCGGGCGCCAATCCCAATCCAGCGGCGTGAACACGCGCAGCAGCCACGAGCAGTTGCCGCGAAGGTTCCGCGACGCCGCACGACGATATTTCGAGCGCTGAAGCCTTGCCATGTGTGAATGCGACCGGATTCGCAATCGTCGCGCGCGCAAAACTTTTCCATCGCCACGGGGCGCTGGCTCGTTACATTGCCGGACTTCTTACCTGACCGGCTGGATGGGCGTATGGTTCTGCGGCTGTTGATTCTGGGACTGATCTGCGCGACTGCGGGCAGTGTTGCCGCACAGGGCATGAGCGAAGATTACGTGCGCGCCCGGACAGACGAGAAGTTTGGCAAGCCCCACGGCGTCACCGCGCGCTGGGACGTATTTGCGCACGTGCCTTGGTTTGAGCAGAAGCACCGCGTGCGCGCCAACGGCCTGGGCGGCGACACTCTGGGATTCGTGGATGACATGGACGGGCTGCCGATCGGGGCCTTTCTGGACACCGAGTTTCGCTTGCGGTTCTCCTGGCACGACAGCATAGAAGCCGGATACGGCTTTCACGTCTTGCGCGCCTTCCGTGACGAGCGCGATGAGGCCACGCGGTTCAACGGTGTGCTGTACCCCGCCGGCACGGACATCGACTTCGGCTCAGACTGGCATGAGATGCGCCTGCATTACCGCCGGGACCTGTTTCGGTTCGGGCTTGCCAAGCAATGGACGGTGTACGCGACCGCCGGGCTTGAGTGGGCGTACATCAAGGTGCAAACCGGCAGCGACAGCTTTCCAGTCAGCGACGACCGCGACGAAGAGCGCTTTCGCGAGTTGCTGCCGTGGTGGAATGCTGGCCTGGGCATGGAACTTGACCTGGGCACAATCCGCCTGGGTGTCGATGCCCGGGGGACCTACGAAGTCGGATTTCCGACATTCCAGCGGCGCGACGGCAACAACATGAAGCAGAGCATCATCAGCCTGACCGGCCTGGTCACGTTTGAGTATGCCCTGACGGACTGGTTCAGCCTGATCGCCCGCGCCAAGGGCCGGTACTTCTACGCCAAGCTGTACGGCGGCTTTCGCTCGGACCGATTTCTGTGGTACAGCGTCGGCCCGGAAGTCGGCTTCGGAATCAGCTTCTAAGCGGTCTTCCATAAGTCCTGAGTCGTTCGTTGCGGTTCGAAACGACAACTGCTTCACCGCCAAAACGCCAAAGCGCCAAAGAAATGAGCAGGCTTTGGCGGCGTGGCGCCTTGGCGTTTCAGCCTTGAAGTGCGCGTCCACGCCGAAGGGCAGAGTTCCGGACAAAAACTTGTCTCGGACCGCTTAGAGCACTTTCAGCATTGGTTTGCAGAATCCGCATTCCTGCTGCTGGGGGCAGTCGGGGTTCGAACCTGTTTTTCGACCTTCACCTTTCAACCTTCGACTCCCTCCGCGCGCTGCAGAGGAATCTTGAAACTGCCCCAGGCACGAAGCCGCGATTCGTGACCCCGCCGTGCATCGGCCCGTTTCAAGCCCTGTGCGCGGCTGCTACTCTGCCGCTGTGCATTGAAAGGCTTGCGTGCCTGCTGACGTCATTCGCGTTTTGTGCCTGGGGGACCTGGTCGGTCGTCCCGGCCGCCGTGTTGTCCGCGAATGCCTGCCGGCTGTGCGCGACGCCCATCGCATCGACTTCGTGATCGTCAACGTCGAGAACGCCACCAATGGCGCAGGCGTGCGCGAAAAGGAAGTCAGCGAGCTGCTGAACTGCGGCGTCGATTGCATGACCAGTGGTGACCACGTACTGGATTACCCCGAAGTCAACGAATACCTGCAAACCGAGCCACGCCTGCTGCGGCCCGCAAACTACGATCTTCCCGGCAACGGCGCCGCGGTGTACGCGCTGGGCAGCCTGAAGGTCGGCGTGGTCAACGTCGCCGGCCAGGTTTTCATGAAAGAGCAGGTGCCTACCGCCAACCCGTTTCTGGCCGCCGCTGAACAGGTTGACAGGCTGCGCTCTGAAACCCCCATCGTCCTGGTGGACCTGCACGGCGAAGCCACCAGCGAGAAGATCGCGATGGGCTGGCACCTTGATGGGCGCGCCAGCGCCGTCTTCGGCACCCACACCCACGTGCAGACGGCGGACGCACGAGTGCTGCCCGGCGGCACCGGATACTTGACCGACCTGGGCATGACCGGCCCGCATGACGGAGTGATCGGCCGCGACAAGCAGGCCGTGCTGCAGCGCTTCACCGGGCAGGACAAACCATGGATGCGCGTTGCGCGCCAGGACATTCGCATGACGGGCGCAATCTTCAGCATCTCCGCCGGCGACGGTCGCTGCACCGGCGTGGAGCTGTTCTCGCACACCCTGCCTGAGGACAACGCTTCGCCGCCAACGGCTTGACGCACGTCACGCGCGGCGGGAACATGGATCGAATCATACCCGGAGTGCCCGCAATGAAGACCCTCCTGATTGCCTGCCTGATGGCTTGTGGGCCGCTCTATGCAGCGACTTTCACGGTACTCAACCTGGACGACAGCGGCGCCGGAAGCCTGCGCGAAGCCATCACGCTCGCAAACGGCAGCCCGGGCCCGAACGAAATCGAGTTCGACGCGGGCATCGCGCTGCCGGGGACTATCACGCTGCTCACCGCGCTTCCCGACATCTCGGAAGACCTGGTGATCATCGGCCCCGCAACCAACGACCTTGTCCTTGAAAGGGACAGCGCCGCGCCCTCGTTCCGGTTGCTGCATGCGGTCGGCGTCAACCTGGAAGTGCGGCACCTCTGGCTGCTGAACGGTCTTGAACAGGCGCCCGACAACACGGATGCCGAAGGCGGAACGATTCGTGTTACCGGCAACCTCGTGATGCTTCACTGCGTCGTAGCGGAAAGCGAAGCCATCGGCGGGCAAGGCGTGGCGGCTGCCGGCGGCAGCGGCCTGGGCGGAGCAATCTTTTGCACCGGCAGCGCCACCCTGCGGCATGTGGCCTTCGTGAACTGTGCAGCGCGGGGAGGTGCCGCCGACACAGCCGCCGGCGGCGATGCGTCGGGAGGCGCAGTCCACGTCGGCGGCGCGTTGCTGGCTGAGGATTGCAGCTTCGACGACTGCCACGCCACAGGCGGTGACACCGACTCCGCGGCTGACGACGGCGGGTTTGCGCAGGGCGGCGCGATCGCGGCTGACTCAGCCACCATGTCCCGCACACGAGTTGACTCCTGCGAAGCGACGGGCGGCGCCAACTCTGTTTCGGCGGCGATTCAGACGTCCGCCGGGGGCGGTGCGATCACACAGGCATCGATGGCTGCTGTTGAATGCGGCTTTACGGGGTGCATCGCCATGGATGGCTCGGCCCTGTTTGTTGGCTCGGGCCTGATCATGCGGCGCTGCTCGCTGGTGGGTGGCACCGGCACGGCATTGCATTGCGATTCCAGCAGTGGCGGCAGCATCGAGAACTCAACGTTCAGTGGCAACACCGGCGAAGCGGCGGGCGCCGCGCGGTTCATTGGCACAGGAACGATCCTGATGCGCTACTGCACGGTCACACTCAACCAAGCGGCAAACGGGTGTGGCGGCGTTTCCAAGGACGCTACGACAACGATATCGCTGGAGGGATGCATCGTTGCTGCCAACGTGGGTACCCCGCCGGATCTGGACGGCGCGTTTAATGATCTTGGCTTCAATCTGGTTGGTGACGCCACGGGCGCCACCGGGCTTACGACGAGTGTGCTGGTCGGCGACGCCCTGAGCCCGCTGAACCCTGCACTGGGGCCACTCAGGCCGTTGGGCAACGGAACACGCGGCCATCACCCGAACTGGGGCAGCTTTGTCATCGATGCGGGCGGTGCCGGCGCGCCCTTTGACGACCAGCGCCGCGCAAACCGCAACTTTGCCGGCCCACCGGATATCGGCGCCGTTGAGTTCATCGTCAACCAGCCGCCTGACTTCACCTCCGGCCCGAGCGTTCGCGTCAAAGCCGGCAGCGTCAATCGCACGATTTCCGGGTGGGCATCCAACATCGATCCCGGGGCGCCATGGGAAGCCGGGCAGGAGCTGCGATTTGTGATCACGGGCTTTACTTCTGACTTCGAGTCCGGCCCCACGATCGACCCAATGACCGGGGACCTTCATTTCAAGCCGCGCGCAGGCCGATCAGGGCTCAATTTTTTCACTGTCGTGCTGGAAGATGACGGCGGCACCGCCAACGGAGGCCAGGATGTCTCTGCGCAGCGCACCCTGGTAATCGATCTTGGGTCTGACGGCGACGACTTTGAAGATCCCCCGATCTGCTCTGTTGTGCCCGGCTCCGCCCTGCCGCTGATCCTTCTGCCCGCCGCGGCCTGGCTGGCAGGCAGGCGACGGCGCGCGCGCCGGGATCAGGCAGCACTTTGCTGATGGCAGTCGCGTGCATGCTCCATAAGCTACTATCGGCCCGTCAGGCGTAGCCGCGGCTGCACACGGCGACGTCATTTATTGAATGAGGTGATCATGCAGGCAAAGCAGGCGTTGGGACTTGGGCTGGTTTGCGGGCTTGTGGTTGGCGCGCTGGCGTGCGTGGCCGCGCTGATTTGGACGGGCGGCAGGCTTACCGAGGCGCAGGCTGATGCGTACGACCTGGGCGTTGAGGACGGCTTCAAGAAGGCGCAGCAGGAGCGAAGCCTGGTGCATGACAAGTTCAACGAGATGGTCCTGGACGACAACGAACGCCTGACGGGCGTGTTTGATCAGGTCAGCGAGCAGATAGCACCGCTGGCAGAGCGCGAGGATATCCCCGAGGACGCACGCGGAACGCTTCGTGATGCGCTGAAGAAACTCGGGCGTTGAGCGCCGCCCGTTACGCAGCGTAGTCGCGCAAGCGCACCGGCTGTCGCTTCGCGCCCCAGTTTCCGGGTTCGCCCTCGAACACGCCGGGCAGAGGCGTGGCGCAGCTGGGGCACTTGCCGTCACGCACGTTCCACTTGAGCAGGTTGTACCAGTCGCGCACGATCAGCGGCTCGCGGCACTGGTGGCAGTATGTTGTGTCGCCTTCGGTGTCGTGGACGTTGCCGGTGTAGGCGTAGCGCACGCCGTGTTTGATCGCGATGTTGCGCGCGCGCGTCAGCGTGGAGGCTGGGGTGGCCGGCACGTCCATCATCTTGAGATCGGGGTGAAACGCCGAGAAGTGCAGCGGCACATCGGGGCCAAGCTCACGCACCACCCACTCGGCAAGCCGGTTCAGCTCTGCGTCGCTGTCGTTCTTGCCGGGGATCAGCAGTGTGGTGATTTCAAGCCACACGTCGGTTTCGTGTTTCAGGTACTTCAGCGTTTCCAGCACCGGGTCAAGCCTGCCGATGCAGATGCGCTGGTAGAACTCCTCAGTGAAGCCCTTGAGGTCGATGTTGGCGGCATCCATGTACTGATAGAACTCGCGCCGCGGCGCAGCGCACTGGTAGCCGGCGCTGACGGCGACGGCTTTGATGCCGCGTTCGTGGCACGCCCTGGCGATGTCGATTGCGTACTCGTGGAAAATCACCGGGTCGTTGTACGTGAACGCGACACTGCGGCACCCGAGCTCAGCAGCGGCGCGGGCGACGCGCCCAGGGTCAGCCTGGTCCATGAGTGTATCCAGCTCGCGCGACTTGCTGATGTCCCAATTCTGGCAGAAGCGGCACCCAAGGTTGCACCCGGCTGTGCCGAAGCTGAGGATCGGCGTGCCGGGCAGGAAGTGGTTGAGCGGCTTCTTTTCGACCGGATCAATGCAGAAGCCTGAGCTGCGGCCGTAGGTCGTAAGTACGATCTCGTCGCCCTGGTTCGCGCGCACAAAGCAAAAGCCACGCTGGCCGTTGCGCAGCTTGCACTCGCGCGGGCAGATGTCGCACTGTACGCGCCCATCCGGCAGCTTGTGCCAGAACGTCGTGGGAACCGTCGATGCGGGATCAAAGACTTCAACCATGGCAGCGCCTATTCTAGCAACACCGGCGCGGCTGCATTCAAGCCGTAAACAGAAACCGGGCCGGGAGAGTCCCGGCCCGGAAGCATGCTGGCTGAGCCCTAGAACTCTTCTTCCTTGGGCTTTTCTTCCTTCTTTTCGGTTGGCTTTTCTGCCGGCTTGTCTGCGGGCTTTTCGCCTTCCGGTGCCCGATCTGGCGGCGGGCGGCGGTCTCCACCCGGGCGACGCTCACGGCCCATGCCACGGCGGCCTTCCATTGCCTTTTCAAACTCATCCTTGGTGATGAAGCCGTCTTTGTCGGCGTCCAGCCGCTCAAACATTGGCTGCATACGCTCGGGCAGTTCTTCCTTGCTGACCTTGCCGTCGGCGTTCTTGTCGTGCTGCTTGATCCACTCTTCCGCGGTTGGCGGCTGCCCCGGCCCTGCGGTGCGGCGGGCATTGGCGGCCTTTTCGCGGGCGGCCATGTACTCTTCTTTCGTCAGCTCATTGTCCTCGTCGCCTTCCAGCAGCGCGGCGTGGGTGTCGCCCAGCTCTTCTTTCGTCAACTTTCCGTTGTCGTCCTTGTCGAGGATCTTGAACTCTTCCGCCCATTGCGCCGTCACCTTCTTCTTCAGGGCGCCGGCCACGGCCTCACGATCGGCCATGATTTCTTCGATGCTCAACGAGCCGTTCTCGTCCTTGTCGAGCTTCTTCAGCAACTCGGCGTCGCCCAGCTCGTCCTTGTCCAGGGCGCGATCCTGATTCTTGTCGTGCTCGCGCAGCATGCGGCCGACTTCAGCCATTGCGCGGCGCTGCTCGGGGTTGCCGCGGCCTTCACGCCCGCGTTCGCGGCGCGGTGGCGGCTGTTCGGGCTCGTCCTGCAAGGGGGCCGATTGGGCCATGGCGGGCAGGGCCAGCAGGCTCAGGATAGCGGAAAGCATCATCAAGCGTTTCATGTAAGGCTCCTTATGCCGCGTCGGGCAGATTGGTAAGCTGGAAGACCTAACACCGCATAGACCCCGGCGTAGCGGGAAAAGTTCCATGAAGTACCTGATCCCACCGATTCTGCTTCTGCTGGCCGCCGGTGCGGTGTACTCGACCTATCTCCTGTTCCCGGCAGAGTTTGAGGATTGCTGCGAGTGGGTCGGTCTGATCGCCCCGGAGGGGGTATCCGAGGTTCCGGGCGTTGCCCATGCCGATATGCCCGACGCGCTGGACGACGGCAGCATTCCGCGAGACCTGCCGGGCCTCAAACTGGGCGACGCGCCCGGCGCAATTACCCTGGCCGGCTTGGACGATCGCCAGGTGACTGTGGATTTTGCAGCCGCAGAGGTGACCGCGATTGTCTGGGTTTCGATGAAGTGTCCCACCAGCCTGGTGTACGAGGAACGCCTCAACGAGCTTGCACAGGCATTTCCCAGCGTGCAGTGGGTTGCGATCAACAGCAGCGCGCGCGAGGGCATGGCCGACCTGCGCAACCACTACCTCGACGGCGACGAGAACAGATTGCGCATGCGCGTCCTGAAAGACGAAGGCAACGTGATCGCGGACCGGTTCGGCGTCAGCGTCACGACTGAGGTCTTCATCTTCAAGCACGCCAAACTCGAGTACCGCGGTGCAATCGACGACGCCCGCAACCCGCGCTATGTCGAGAATGAATACGTCCGGCGCGTCGTTGGAAGCCTGACAGACGGGCGCGAGCCCCAGTGGCGCTATCAGCCGCCCCGGGGATGCTGCCCCATCGACCGCGTCACCGCCGAAGACCTTGCCGCTGAAGCCGCGGCAGAGACCAGCAAGAGTTGAACATGCGGCAAGCCAACTGGCACGAAGTCGGCGGCAACGCCCGCATCCTCAAGGGCACCGAAGAGGATGCATTGGCTGAGCACGCGCCGGTGCCGCTGCCCACGACCAGGATCGGCCGTGGTGCTGTCGCGGGCGGGCAGCCCACACATAAGCAGGCCCTGTATCCCAAGCCGCGATGGCGCAGGCCCAAGCCGTGAATTTTGAGCAAGCCTGGTCGCGGCATGCGGCGGCGGCGCGCGAGCATTGCAGCGCTCCGGGCTGCGTTTACACGCCGCGCCCCCTCGCGCTCAGGCTTGCGGCTGCGGTGCTGGCGCCCTTGCCGCCACAGCCTGCCCCAAGATTGCTTGACCCCGCCTGCGGTGCCGGCTCGCTGCTGCTTGGTGCCCTGGAGTGGGCGGCGGCTGAGCGCCCCCAATGGGCTGAGGCATGGCTGAGCGGCGGTATGACAGGCTGGGACGCATCGGCGGGCGCGGTCGAGGCGTGCAACCGGGTTTTGGGCGCCGGCATCGCATTTCAACGCGATGCACTGGCAGACGCCCCGCTGCCTGCCTTTGACGTCGTGCTTGCCAACCCGCCCTGGATCAGTCTTTCAGGCAGGCAATCTGGCTTGCTCAGTGATCCCGCGCGTGATGACCTGTGCGCGCGTTTTGAGTCATTGAGCGGGTGGCCTGCGCTGCATGCCGCGTTTGCTGAGCGCTGCGCGCAACTGACACAACCCGACGGTCGCTGCGGATTGCTGCTGCCGCTGCAGGTTGCAGACCTCGGTGGATATCAAGCCGCGCGACGAGCCATGACACGCAACCATCGCATTGAGTCGGTGATCGAGCTTGGCGAAGACGCGTTCGAAGGCGTCACGGAGCCCGCAGGCATGTTCGTGCTGGCACCCGGGCGCGACTATGCAGAACCCTGGCTGGCAACAGACGACGACCTGCCTGCCCGGATCAACGGGCGATTTCAGCCGCTATCGCCCGGCGCCTTCGGGGACATCGGCGTGCACACCGGCAACGCCGGAGACTTGCTGATTGCGACAACGCCTGGGCCGGGTGCAGAGCCGATCCGTGTGGGCCGCGATGTGATGCCCTATAAGCTTGCCATGCCCACCCGCTGGCTGCGCGAAATCGACCTGCCGGAGGGGCGCTACGCCCGCATTGCAGCGCCAGAACGTTTTCAGGATGCGATCATCGTGCTGCGGCAGACGGCATCCCGCCCCATCGCCGCGCGGCATGCTCCGTCGGCGCTTTTCCGCAACTCGGTCCTGGCGTGTTTTGGCGCGCCAGGTCATGACCCGGACTATCTGGTCGGCGTGTTTAACAGCGAGATTGCCGCGCGGCTTCATCGCGCACTGTTTCGTGACGCCAGGCAGCGCACTTTTCCGCAGGTGAAGATCGGCCACTTGCGCAAGCTGCCTGTACCGGGGCACGAGATCGGCCCGCTGTATGAACAGATCGCAAACGCGTCGCGATCAGCGGCGGCAGGCACGGCGGGCGCCGCCAAGGACGTGGACCGGTTGGTTTCCCGCGCCTATGGGCTGTAGGGTGTTGCCTGGCCGGTCCTACATGAATCCTGAGTCGTTCGTGGTGGCACGACGCAACAACTGCTTCACCGCCAAAACGCCAAAGCGCCAATGCCTCGTCATTTCTTTGGCGCTTTGGCGGTTCAGCCTTCAATTGGTCACCCATGCCGGAGGGCAGAATCAGGCAGAGAAATTTGCCTCGGACCGCCTAGCGCCGTGAATTGCTGCCGTGGCGCGTTGTCACCGTGTACGCCAGTTTACGGGATTCACCGGCGCGCAAGGAAAACCGAATCTTCTGTGTGGTCGCGTCGTGTTTCTCGAAGCGGTCTTCGCTTTCGAAGTCAAAGTCGCCCGCGAAGGACTGATGAATCTCAACCGCAACGTCGCGCGAGCGGAAGTTGCGCACCTCCAGCGTAAACTGTTCCACCACGGTCCACCCAGCCAGCCACTGGTTGCGGAAGGCGAGGTCTTTGCGCGTGTGCAGCAGGCGTGTCGTCTTGAGTGTGCACTCGGCGTCGGGGCCGACGTTGATTTTCACTTCTTCCTTCTTGGGTATGTACTTGCTGACAAGCATGCCCATCCACGCCAGCCGCCCCTCGCCCGCATTGCGGTACAGGCGGATGACCCCATCGGGCATCGGCTCTTTGCCCAGCTTGTGTTCTTCGTCGTTCTTGAACTCCAGCACCTTGGTGAAGTGCGGCCCGAACTTGGCAGGCTCAAGCCGATACACCGTCTCAAGCGGCACACCTTCAGCTACAAAACTACGCAGGCGCTTGCTCCAGCCGTTGGGAATTGTCTCGGTGCCTTCGACCGCGTAGATGTAGTACTCGCTCAGGCCTTCCTTCTGAATCTCTTTGGGACGGTTCATGCCGTCGGCTTCCGCGGCGGGTGCGCCGCCCCTTGCCCATCGCTCCATGTCCCGAAGGCGCGAGGGCGGCATTGGCGCGGCATTGGGGCGCGGGCCGGCCTGCGCGAGGTCAACGATGCGCTCAACCAGGTTGATCGTGCCTACCACCAGCCTGACCTGCGCGTTCTCGTACTCCTCGCCCGAGGCATTGTTTACGGTGACGAATGCGGTCAGGTCCATGCTTCGCTCATCGGCTGAAACGACGCCGGTGTACTCGGCGCTCCAGCTGATGCCGCTTGTAAAGTAGCTGATCTCCACCGTGTAGGCGGCGGGGGCGGTGCAGGCGATCGTCCAGATCAGCATCTCGGTGCTCTGTGCTGGAAAGCTGGTATCCAGCACTTCGAGGGCCGTCGTCGCGTCTGTGCCCACCGGCATGAACTCGACGCTCGTGGGATCGATCAGCGTGTTGGCCCATGAAAATTGCAGGCGGTTGTTGCCCCGCTTGAAGCTCAGCGTGCGGCGCTCGCGCACCAGTGTCAGGTCTTCGCTGTTGTAGATCGTGAGCTGAACCGAATCGCGGCCAGGCAGCGTGACCAGCTCTTCCTTGGCAGCCAGCGGCGCGGCAAGCAGGGCAATGATCACTGTGCCAAGGGCAGCGATCCAGGGGCGCGACAGAGATGAGTGATTCCGTGTGGTGTTCATAGCGACCTTTGCACTGCTCATGGACCGTTGTTCATTGATCATTGCGCCGCAGACGCCTACCAGTTGTTGAGGCGCTTGTAGTGGAACTTGAGCTTGATCGGCTCACCCTTCGCAGGCGCCTTGACCTTGAACTTGATGGTCTCGTTGTCCTCGCGCTCGTAGCTTTCAAACCCGCTGCTGTCGGCTTGCATCTGCCACTCGCCCTGCACGCGCAGCACCAGGATCACCTCGGCTTCTGAGTCCTTGAAATTCTTGATTTCGTACTCGTCAATTTCGTCGGTGTCGTGCACGTTGCCGCGCCGGTTGATGACGTCATTCTTCATCTTCTTGAACTCGATCTTGATGTCCTGCGCGATACCGATGTTAAGGCGCATGTCGTCGCCGATCGGCGTGAACTGCCCCCAGTCTTCGCCGGTGAACGCCGTGGTGCCCGCGCTGTCCTGCTGGTAGATGCGGACCTTGCCGTATTCCAGCGGGATCGTGCCCAGGCCGTTGTCGGCGTGGTTCTTCAGCACGTAGTCGGTCATGACACGCCCTTCTGACTGCCGCTGCGTGTCGTACACGTACTCCTTGATCAGCTTTACCTCATCCCAGCGGTTCACCAGCACGCGTTTGGCCTCGCCCTGGTCCAGGCCGCGCTCAAACACCTTGCCGTCGCGGGTGATGAAGTCGGCCTGATCGAACTGCCCGCCGGACCAGTTGCGGATCTTGAAATAATGCCGCAACGTGCAGGTCTGTTCATCGGCGCTGACGACTGCGCGATAGTCGGTCTCGCGCTGAATGTTCGCCATCAGGTAGCTCAGCCTGAACTTCTCGCTGGCGGCTTCGGGGCTGCTGATCTGCCACGTCAGCGCGGCTTCGCCGGGCGGATAGCTGGTGCTTAGAACCACGACGGGGCTGTCGCTGCTGACCGGGCGAAACACGATGCTGCCCTTGTCGATCGTGGTGCCTGCCCACGAGAAATCGACGATGTTCAGCCCTTTCTGCAGCGTCAGGGTGCGCTCTTCTTCAACCATGACGGCTTGCGGGTGATCGAAGCGAACGACGACCGCCTCCTTGTCAGGCAGCGTGGCAAGCTTGATGCGGGCCTGCACCGGTGCTTCATTGCTGATGCTGACGACACCAGTCATGATTACGGCTGCGCTAAGCGTGAGTATGTTTCTTGCATTCATGGGTTGCTCCTGGTTGTTGCCACTTGCTGGCCCGGGTTCTCCGTGCCGCCTGCTACTTATTTCGAATGTTCGTGCCAAACCGCGTGCGGACGTTGTAGCTGATTTTCAACCGGCCACCCGCAGCGATTGAGGTGCTGAACCGGCGCGTGCGGTAGTCAACCGTTGCGACCTGGGTCGCGCTGGTAAAATCAAAGTCGCCGTCGATGGACACGTTGATTTCGAAGTCCACCGGCCTGCCGCGGTAGTTTGCCAGTTCGATTTCAAAGTCCTCGACGGTGTCCCATCCCGCGATGTACTGGCGATTGTTCACCCAGTTGAAGACGAGGTTGTCCTTCTTGAATGCCAGGCGCTTGCGCTTCATCGACACTTCCGGGTCGGGCCCGGCGTTGACCTTTACCTCGTCGTTCTTCGCGATGTAGTCGGTGCTCACGGCGCCGACAAAACCCAGCCGGTTGTCACTGTGGGCCTTGTAGAGGCGCACGGTGCCGGCGGGCAGCGGCTCTTTGCCCAGCTTGTGCTCTTCGTTGTTCTTGAATGTCAGCAGCCGCGTCAATTGCGCGCCGTACTTCGCAGGGTCATAGGTGTAAACGGTTCGCACCGGCACGTTGGCCTGGACGAAGCTTTCAAGGCGCTTGGACCACCCGTTGGGAATCGTCTCCTGGCCCTCGACGGTGTAGATGTAGTACTCGCTGAGGCCTTCCTTGACGATGTCCTTCTTGTCCTGCGCCGACTTTGCCGCGTCGGCGCGACGCATTTCGCGAAGGGCTTCCTTGCGTGCCTGCTCATAGTCTGCGCCTGCAAGCCCGGCAATTGACTCAACGAGGTTGATGCTGCCGACGACAAGCCGCACCGACGCGTCTTCATATTCTTCGCCGGAGCGGTTGGTGACGCTGACGTACGCCGTCAGGGTCATCTCCGCGTCGTCGTGGCTGAGCATGCCGTGGTACTCGGCGCTCCAGCTTATGCCGCTGGTGAAGTAGCTGATCTCGACACGTGCACTGACTGCTGTTTCCGCGCTGATGGTCCAGATCAGCATCTGCCGGCTTTCGGCGGGGTAGCTGGTGTCCAGGACCTCAATCTGGTCGGGATGGGTCAGCGCCGTGAACTCCACGCTGGTGGGGTCGATCAGTGTGTTTGCCCACGAGAACTGAAGGCGGTTGTTGCCCCGCTTGAAAGTCAGCTCGCGCGTTTCGCGCACCAGCGTCAGGTCCACCGAGTTGTAGATGGTCAGTTGTACGGTGTCCCGGCCCGGCAGTGTGACCAGCTCTTCTTTCGCGCTGGCTGGGGCAGCCAGCAGGATCAACAGCAGTGCGATCGGGTACCATTTCATGTACTTGCTCCTCACATCCGGCGATTGGACGGCAGGGTGCTTGGCCTGGTTCCGCAAATTCCGGCGCGACCGTTTGGTTAGTTTGTGGCCTCGCGCTATACCAAAGTGGCATCGCCACCGGGGGAGGGTTGCGAGGAGACCTGCCATGCCACGCATGATGCGCGCATACCAGCACTGGTTTGGGGAATGGAGCGGGCGCGGAACCACCAAGAAAAACGTCCCCGTCAACATCCACGTGGTGATCAGGCCGCGCCTTGCGGGCGAAGTTATCGAGTTTTCTGTTGAATCGCTGCACGAAATGACAAGCCGGCTTGTGCACGGTGTGGTTGCGCTGGTGAGCGCCGACCCCGACGGGCAGATTCGCATGGCCGCCAGCTCAACCATTCACGGCGCGATCGTTCTGCAGACCACGCCGGACGACCCGGGAGCGCTGGCGTTTGCCGGGCGCAGCGTGATGAACCACCGCGTGGTCGTGTCGTTTGTCGAGGACGGACCGGACCTGCTGCTGACCGCGCACTGGAAGCCCGACACGCCAGGCGAAGTCGAGCCTGCCGGGATGACCAACTGCCGCCTGAGCCGCGTCGCCGTTGAAGAAGAATAGCGAGCTATTTCCCGGACCCCAGCGTGAAGTGCAGCAGGCGGCCTGACCTTGTGCCGACCAGGGCGGTACCATCCGCCGCGATAAAGCCTGCTTCGACTCGCATGTTGTCGTTGCTGTCACGGAACTGGCTGAACAGCAGGCTGCGTCGTTCCGTCCCGTGCTCAAGATCCCACACCATCAGGCCCTTTTCGCTGTCAAACCCGACCGCTGCGGCCTTGTCGGGCGTGATGCCGATGCCGCGCGTCCATTCGCCGAGATCCTTGAACTGCCGGATGGCCTTTTCACCGAGATTGCGAGTATCCCACAACCCGACCCCGTTGCCGTTTGAGCCTGCGATCATGTAGCTGCCGTCGGCACTGAACGCAACACGCTGGATGTGATCGTCACCCGGTGCAGTCACCGTGCGCTTCAGCGTCAGGTTGATCGCGTCAAACACAGCCACCTTGGAGTCGCGCCCGCCGATTGCCACCAGACTGCCGTCGGGCGATATGGCGATGGAGTTCGGCCGGGAGATGCCGGTCGGGAAGCTGCCGATCCTTGAGCGTGCAACCGGGTTGTACCTGTGCAGCGTGCCGTCGCGGTCCACGACGAACAGCACCTTGCCATCGGGCGAGAAGACCATGCTCTGCACGGAATAGTCGATGGTCGCAAGCGACTGCGGCTGCGGCGCGCCGCCGACAAAGGTGTACAGGACAAGCAGGCCGCTGTCGTTGCCGCTGGCCGCGACTGTGCCATCCTGGCTGTACGCAACTGCCGTAATGGGCCGCGTGCCGCCACTGCTGGGGCTGGGTGACGTGCCGCGCTTGAGGTTGAAGAAGTGCACCTTGCCTGAGGCGGTGCCCGCGATTCCGAACTTGCCGTCGGGCGACGAAAACAACGACGTAATCGACTCGCGCAGCTCGATGACCTGCTCCAGCTTTGTGTAGCGGTCATCAAAGTACATGCGCCAGCGATCCGGCAGGCGGTCGCGGCGCGCGTCGCGCGGCTCGCCCTCAAGCTCGCCTTTGAGGCGGTTCAGGTTGGCTTGCCCGGAGGCGTCCAGGGTGTGTGCCCACTCCTGGATCTTTTCGACTACGGCGTTGCCGGCTTGCTCCTGCCCCTGCTTGGCGTGCCCCTCCAGTTCTTTGAAAAGCCGGCTTAGATAGGCGCCAAGCTTGGAGTTGCGGCTGTCCTGCGCCTTGGAAAGCTCGATCACTTGCTCGTTGCTGAGCAAGCTCTCGCTGGCCATGGCCGCCGCCTGGGCCAGCCGCTCATCGGCCAGCTTGAAGTCATCCGAATCGCAGGCGTCATTGGCACGGGCCAAAAAATCGCCGAACTTTGCCGCGATGCGCCTGTCCAGCTCTTCGCGCGAATTTCGCAATGAAATGGCAAGACTTGAATCGAGACGCGCCAGCGGCACCGCCGCATCCAGCGTGGTACGTGCTTCCTTAAACTTCTCCTCGTCGGTCAAGCTCGCTACACGCCCCAGACGCTCCTCGACATCGGCGGTCAGTGTGTCCAGCCACGATTTCTCGGTGGCTGTGCGGCGGGTGATGAGCTCTTCGTCGCTAACCGGAATCTTGCCTGCCGATGCAAGCTGCTTGCGCGCGTCTTCGTAGCGTTTGCTGCGGATCGCGGCTTCAGCGTCGGCCAGCAGGTCTCGCAGCCGCTTGACAGCCTCGACCTTGAAGCGCGTGTCCAGTTCAGACAGTTTGCCCCGCAGGTCGTCCGGCACCGTCAGGGCCTCGGTCTTCTTCAACGCGACCATGGCTTTGTCGAATTCGTTGGCGTTCAGCGCCTGTTCAATCTCCGCTACCAGGCTTCGCACATACTCGGCCAGGGCCGACTCGCTTTGCCGGTTAAACTCATCCAGCCGGTCCTGCTGATCTTTGGTCAGCGGCAGGTCCGCCGCATCGACCAGCACCTGGCTGCCGTCGGAAAAGTTCTTCTCGCCCAGCAGTTGCCCGGCTTTTTCAAGCAGGCCTGCAAAGTGTCCTTCAAGCTGTGTATCAAATCGCTGCTTCAGTTGTTCTGCGGCGTCCAGCAACTGCTGCGGAATCCTGACCGCGCCTGTGTCGCGGCCCTCCGCGCGCCCGGCCTCGCGCACGAGCCGGTCAATCTCTTTCAACTGCTTGTCGGCTTCATTGAATTCAAGCCGCGACAGGGCGCCTTCGCCCAGAAACAGGCAGGCGCGGATGTCGGTCGAAAACTTTGCGATGACCAGTTTTTCGGTCTGCGGCGTATCCAGCAGCTTCTCGCGCGATAGCGTGTCGGCCTTTTCCAGGCTGGCACGGGCTGCGACATAGTCGTTCTGGCCGACGGCCTTTTCGGCTGCCGAAAGAAACCCGTCAAAGGCAGCCGCGACCTGGGTCGTCAACTCGTCATTTGCATCCCTGAACCGGTCGGACAGGCTGGCGGGCACGCCCATTCGCAGGATGTCCTGCAGCGTGTCCTTTGCGGTCTTGTAGGTCTTGTTGCGAATCTCGTCGCGGGCACGCTTGAGCAGGCTTTGCGTGCGCACCTCGTTTCGTTGTTCGCGCACAGACGCGCGCACGTCGCCCGGCAGCCTGATCGAGGCAAGCATTTCAAGTTTAGCGTCGGCGGCTTCATAGTCGGGCGCCTCGCCGGCCAGCAACTCGCTGATCTCTGAGCGCAGCTTGCCCTCGATTTCCTGCGTTGCACGGACAAGTCGCCCGAGGGTCGCTTCCTTGTCTGTCTTGATCTGCGTTTCGACCTCTGCCGGAATGTTCAGCTTCTTGAACTCTTCGTCCGCTGTGAGTGCGCGGTTCAGGCCTTCGATCGCGGCTTTCGCGTCGCCGCGCTTGTTCGTTTCATAAACGTCCACGCCTTCATTCATCCGCTTGAACAACTCGACTGAGTTCAGCAATGCGTGCTGAGCCTCGTAGTTGGATTCCAGCCGGGCAATCTCGCGGCGCTGTGCCTCGCTGGCCTGCGACTCGTTCAGCTTGATCTGCGCCAGTTTGGTGCGTGCAACCTCCAACTCACTGGCGGTGCTGGCCGATGCCAGGGTCGCTTCCAGATCCTGCAACCTGCGCTTGATGGCGGGGTCGTCCTGCGCCGGCGGCGGGTCAATCGGGCCGCTGTTGTCGCCGGGATTGTTCGCCGGCGGCGTCCCGATCGTGCCGCTATTGTTGCCATTGTTGGCGGTCCCGCTGTTTCCCCCTGGACTGTTGTTCACCGGTGGCCCACCCGTGCCCGCCAGCCAGCCCTGTGTGCGGATGTAGTCCTGGCCGCCCAGCACGAAGTACCAGGCCGCTGCACCGCCGACCACCAGCGTCAGCACCAGCAACGCCACCCACTTGGCGGCGCCGCCCGAATCACGAACGACAACTACCTGTGAGCTGCCACCCGGCTGTTGCAGTGCCGCTACTTCTGCGGTCGGTGCCTTGGGCTCGCGCACGGTTGCGAGCATTGTGCGCGCCGCCTCGCGCGCGTTTTCGTCGTGTTGCTCGCGCTCCTTGGCTGCCGCTTCGAAGGCTGCGCTTTCGCGCACCACCGGCGCCAGAGAATTGCCGATTTCGGGCGGGGCCTGGATGTCGTCGCTGGCCATGTCACCCAGTTTGCGCAGCCAGACTGCCGCCTGCTTGGCGCTGCAGCGCTTGGCCTGGTCTTTGGATGTCATGCGCTTGAGCACCGCCACCAGTTCCTTGGGGAACGGCGTGAAGCGCGCTTCCGGAAACAGGATTTCCTTGGCGATGTGCTGCACAGCCACGCTGATCGGCGTGTCGCCCACAAAGGGCGTTTCGCCGGTCAGCATGTGGTAGAGCGTCACGCCGAGTGAATAGACGTCGCTCTTGTCGGTGACCTCTTTGGCCTCTGCCTGCTCGGGGCTCATGTAGTGCGGCGTGCCCATGATCTGGCCCGACATGGTCAGGTGGCTGCTGCTGGTTGCTGCGCGTGCCAGGCCGAAGTCGGAAAGCTTGATCTTGCCGTCGTCGCGCCCGAGCAGGATGTTGTGCGGCTTGACGTCTCGGTGAACCAGGCCCTGCGAGTGCGCGTAGGCCAGGGCGTCGGCGCTTGCCGCGCCGATTTCGAGGGCGCGCTTGTATTTGAACCTGCCACCATTCTTGAGCATGTTCGCGGCGTCTGTGCCCTCAACCATTTCCATGACGAGGTACAGGTTGCCGGCGTATTCATCGACGTTGAACACGCGCACGATGTGGGGATGGTCAAGTTTGACGCAAAGCCGCGCCTCGCGCAGGAAGCGCTGGCGCACCAGCTCGTTGCGTGAGAGTTCGTCGGGCAGAACTTTCACCGCGACGTTGATATCGAGTGCGTGGTGATAGCCCTTGAAGACTTCTCCCATGCCGCCTTTGCCAAGCACGCCTGTCACTTCAATCTGGCCGACGCGCGTGCCTACCATGATCTTGCCGCCGAAAGGCGCAACCGGCCCGCGCCCTCCTGACGCGCTGGGCGTCTGCGATGGCGAAGCGCCGCCGGTTGGGCCGTGCTGCGTGGCCATGTCGCTGCCCGCGCGCACCTGGCCCGGCTTGGTCGGCGAGTACATGGTGGCGGCTGGCTCGATGTCCGGCGTGCCCGGGGCGCGCCGGCGGGCCTTCTTCAGTGATTCGGATACGCTGGGCTCGGCGCGCGCGGGTTTGCCGGGCTGGCGTGGCTGTTGCGGCTGCAATGCGGGATGCTCGCCGGTGTGGGCCTGAATCTCGACCAGGGTTCCGTCAACGTTTCGGCCCTGGGAAATGTCCTCCATGGCCTTGTCCAGCTTCTGGGTGTGGTCCTTGACCCGGGTGTCCTTCTTCTTGTTGGCTGGATTGGGTGTCTTATCGGTCATCTTCGCCCCGCGCTCTAGGCCGTACTTTGGACGCAACAGTGTATCAATGCGTCGCCGGAAATCCGCCTGCAGTTGCCTTTGAAACCATACATCATGTAATGAAAGTGTCCGGTCGGTGCGTTCAGTTGAGCCGCCTCAGCCACAGCCCGTGTGGACAATCTTACGCGAGCGCAGCAGTCACCGCCTCAGCCACTTCGTCAATCTGGGCGTCCGTCATCTGGTCGAACACCGGCAGACTCAGGCAGTCCTGGCACATCAACTCAGCGACCGGCAGGTCGCCGGACTTGCCACCGAGCTCTTTGAAGCACTCCTGCAGGTGCAGCGGCACAGGATAGTACACACCGCAACCGATGCCCTTGGCTGTCAAGGCAGCCTGCACACGGTCGCGCTGCGGGATGCGGATCGTGTACTGGTGGTAAATGTGGCTGTTACCCGGCGAGACCTTGGGCGTGCCCACGCGCTCGTTGTCGCGGAAGCGCGCGTTGTAGGTGCTGGCGATCTGCACGCGGCGCACGTTCCATTCTTCCAGCCTGGCCAGCTTGACCTGAAGCACCACCGCCTGTACCGCATCAAGCCGGCCGCAGATGCCCACTTCACGGTTGTAGTAGCGCGGACGTTCGCCGTGCGTGCGCAACAGCCTGACCCGGTCGGCCAGGTTGTCGTCGTCGGTCGAAATCATTCCCCCATCGCCGGCGCCGCCAAGATTCTTGGTCGGGTAGAAGCTGTAGCAGCCCATGTGGGAAAGCGTGCCGGCTTTGCGACCGCTTCGTGTAGCCCCGAACGCCTGCGCGGTGTCTGCAATCACCGCCAGGCTGTGCGCCGCTGCCAGTTCATTTACGGCCTCGATGTTGGCGGACTGGCCGTAGAGGTCCACGGGAATGATCGCTCGCGTCCGCGGCGTGACCTTTGCGGCGGCTGAGTTGACATCGATGTTGAAGCTCTCAACCTCGACGTCGCAGAACACCGGCACCGCGCCAAGCCGCGCGACTGCCCCGGCTGTGGCAAAGAACGTAAAGGCCGGCACGATCACCTCGTCGCCCGCCTTGACACCGGCTGCCATCAGGGCCAGCAGCAACGCGTCCGAGCCACTGCTGACACCGATGGCATGGCGCACGCCCAGATACTCCGCGGCGGATTTCTCGAACTCCTCGACATAGCGGCCCAGTACGAAAGCCTGATCGTCAAAGACGGCGGTAACGGAGCGCATCACGTCATCGCGAATGGTTGCAAACTGCGCCTTCAGATCCAGAAACGGAACACCCATGAAATCTCCCCGACAGCGGGCGGCGCACCCGCGCCGCTCAGCCACGGCGGGAATATAGCGGCAAAGAAGCCAGCCGTCTTGTAAGGGAACAAAACACGAATCCGCGCGGGCATGTGGGGCTTGCCCGCGCGGACTCTTCGCCCTGTGGGGTGGGCTTGTTGGTTAGAACTGCTCTTCGCGCGGCTCGCTGGATCCGGGATCGACCTTGGGTGTTTCAGCCGGCTTGTCCTGGGTGTCCTCGCTTTTTTCTGAACTCTTCTGTGAGCTGGTGCTGCGCACGATCTTTACTTTGATGCGGGTGGTGCCGTCTGGCGAGGTGTACTCGCGCTCAATGACCTCGGTGTCGGCGTTGCCCTCCGGGCTTTCCCATTCTTTCCAGTCGCCTTCTTCGGCTTGTCTGCGCATGCGCTCAAAGCGCTCGCGCATCTGCTTGACGTTTTCTTCGTGCTGCCGCCGGAATTCCTCCATGCGTTGGCGCATACGGCGCATGGCTTCATCAAACTCAGGCCGCTCAGGAAGTTCTTGCCAATCGCGCTGCCTTTCTTTCAGGCGCTTGAAGATGTCGTCCATGCCGCGGAACGGCTCGTCGAGATCGAACTGCTTGCGCAGGCGTTCAACGCGCTCGCGCGCTTCTTGAATGCGCTTGTTTGCGTCTTCGTCCTGCTGCGCTTTTTCGGCGTCACCGGCGTCTTCGGCGTCACCTGACGGAACGATGCGTTTGCCGTTGCGCTCAATGATTACTTCGCCGTCGCCGGTGCGGACAATCTTGATCTCGCCATCCGGCAGGCGGATGATTTCAACCGACTCCGACTTGCTTTCCGTTTTGGGCTCACCCGGCTGCGGGTCTTGAGCACCGGCGGGCGCCACAGCCAGCGCGCCCAGTACCGCAATCACTGCAAGCATCCGTTTCATTGCCTGTCTCCTGTGCGATTCCACTGACAAACTTACCACACACCCGGAGTACGCCCGTGGCGGCTATTCCGTTACAGAATTTTTCACGGCTTGGCTTTGCCCGACCCACGTAGTTGAAAGGAGCCGATGGGGCCTGCCGCCAGGGCCGGCACCGAATTGCGGCGGTTTAACGAAAGTCGCGAGACTGGGTTGTCAGGTCAGCGCCCTGCATCAGTGAGCGAAAGGTCCTGGCCAGGACGTGGACGACACCACTATTGCGCTCGATCGTTCCTTCAACGATCAGGCGGTTGCTGCCTGCGGCAACCGCCCGGTAAGCGCGAAAGACTTGTGGATGGACGATGATGTTGGCTGTGCCGGTTTCGTCTTCCAGTGTCATGAAGACAACGCCCTTGGCCGTTTGCGGGCGCTGGCGATTGATCACAAGCCCCGCCATGCGGACGACGGAGCCGGTTTCGGCCACCGTCAGCTCTTCCGCCGTGACCAGGTTCTCATCGGCGATTTCGGCACGAATCAATGCAATCGGGTGATCCCCGAGGGTCAGTTGCTTCGTGCGGTAGTCGGCTGATGTGGCTTCCACTGCCGTCAACGGCGGCAGCGAGGGTGCGCGCTCGGTTGCATCCAGGTCCTTGAACAGGTCCGGCACTCCGGCACCCAGCGAACGCATGTGCCACAGCGCTTCTCGCCGCGACAAGCCGAAAGCGGCCAGGGCATCCGCCGCAGCCAGCTTTGACATTGCAACGTAAGTCTTGCGCCGCCCAAGCCCCAGGCGATCGACGCGCCGCACAAGGTCGTGCACTCCGGCGTATGCGCCGTTGGCGTTGCGTTCACGAATGATGGCGTCGGTCGCTTCATGACCAAGCCCCACAATCAGACGCAAACCCAGCCGAAGCGCCGGCCCGCCCAGCCCCCACTCGTTCGGTGGCGCGTCAAACCCGGCATGGGGGTATCCGTCTGCCGGGTTCTCGAGCGTGCAATCCCAACTGCTGGCGTTGATGCACGGCGGGCGAACCTCGACACCATGCTTGCGGGCGTCGCTGACCAGGCTTGACGCTGAATAGAAACCCATAGGCTGACTGTTCAGCAAACCGGCTGTGAACGCGGCCGGGTAGAATCGCTTCAGGTAGCAGCTCACGTAGGTGATGATGGCAAAGCTGGCAGCGTGGCTTTCTGGAAAACCGTATGCGGCAAAGCCCTCAATCTGCTTGATAATCCGGTTCGCAAACTCAGCCGTGAGTCCATTCGACATCATGCCCGTCAGCAGGCGCGTGCGGTGCGCCTCAATCTCGCCTTCGCGCCCCCACGACCCCAGCGAGCGCCGCAGAAGCTCGGCCTGGCCGGCCGAAAATCCCGCTGCCACGACGGCAATGCGCATCACCTGCTCTTGAAACAGCGGCACGCCGTAGGTGTGCTCAAGCACGGAATGAAGCAACGGGTGCACATCCTGCGGTACGAACTTGATGCCGCGCGCCTCGCATTCGCGTGCCTTTTCACGGTTCCGCAGGTAGGGATGAACCATGCCGCCCTGGATGGGCCCGGGCCGGACAATCGCCACCTCAACGACAAGGTCGTAGAATCGTTCCGGCTTGAGCCTTGGAAGCATGGACATCTGCGCCCGGGACTCGACCTGGAACGTGCCGACCGTGTCGGCGCGTTGCAGCATGGCGTAGATTGCTTTGGCCTCAGGCGCCTGGCCGTTTCCATACTCATCGGTCTTGCGCACGCCCTTGACAGTAAGTGACGGGCCGCCGACTGATTCAATCAGATGAAAGGTCTTTCGGATTGCCGTCAGCATTCCAAGGCTCAGGCAATCGACCTTTAGAATGCCCAGCTCATCGATGTCATTCTTGTCCCATTCGATCACCGTGCGGTCTTCCATCGCCGCGTTCTCGATCGGAACCAGCTCATCAAGCCGCCCCCGCGTGATCACGAATCCGCCAACGTGCTGCGAAAGGTGGCGCGGGTACCCGCGCAGGCGCGAAGCAACACCCAGCGCAAGCCGGACCCTGGGGTCGGCTGGATCAACCCCGGCCTGCCTCGCCAGTTCATCGTTCGAGCCGGCCTCATCCCACCACATCTGTGCCTTGGCCAGCCGATCGACCTGATCGAGCGAAAGGCCCATGACCTTGCCCACTTCGCGGACAGAGCTGCGAGACCTGTAGGTGATCACGGTGGCGCAGATGCCGGCGCGGTCACGTCCGTATTTTGAGTAGATGTACTGAATGATCTCTTCGCGCCGTTCGTGCTCAAAATCCACGTCGATGTCCGGCGGTTCGTTGCGCTCACTGCTGATGAAGCGCTCACATACGAGGTTGATCTTCGCCGGATCAACCTCCGTGACGTGCAGACAAAAACAGACTGCGCTGTTGGCTGCGCTGCCGCGGCCCTGGTGTTCGATCCCGAGCTCAGTCGCCTTGTTGGAAATGTCGTAAACCGTCAGGAAGTACGGGGCATAGCTGAGCTGGTCAATCAGCGCCAGCTCTTTGGCAATCTGTTTCTGCACCTGCTCAGGTACGCCCTCGGGATAGCGTCTGGCTGCGCCCTTCCAGGTCTCCTGTTCGAGGTAATCCTGCATCGACATGCCGGGCGGGGCCATTTCTGTCGGGTACTCGTACCGCAACTCGTCCAGGCTGAAGGTGCAGGCGTCGGAGACCTGCACGCTGCGCTCAAGCAACTCCGGATAGCCTTCAAACAGCATCGCCATCTCGGAAGGTGACTTCACGCGCCGCTCACCGTTCGGAAAGACTCTCCCCATGCCCTCGTCGCGGGTTACGCCATGCCGGATGCAAGTTTGCACGTCCTGAAGCAGCTTGTTGGATTCGTCGTGCCAGTGAACGTCGTTGACCGCTACCGGCGCGATGCCGGCCTGCCGGGCGCAATCAAGCTCACCAGCGACACGCCGCGTGTCGCCCGCGTCCAGGTGCCGCGCGATCGCCCACGAAAGGTTGTCGCCGTAGATGCCGCTGAGTTCAGTGCGTTTCTCAGCCGCAAGCGCGCTACCGTTCAATAACACCACCTGCAGGTCTTCGCGGAATTGTTTGAGATCGTCCGTAAACAGGTCGCATTCACCCTTTTCGGCTCGCATCTTGCCCGTCGTCAGCAGGCGACACAGGCGGCTGTACCCGTTGCGGTTCATGGCATAGACGCACAATTCGGGCCCGTCTTTCAGGTGAAGCCGCGCGCCGACGAGCAGCTTGACCTCCTGCTCCTTGGCCGCGGCATGCGCCCGGACCATGCCGGCAAGAGTGTGAAGGTCAGTCACGGCAATCGCGTGTAACCCAGCCGCTTTGGCCGCATCCACCAGGTCCCGCGCATGGCTTGCCCCGCGCAGGAAACTGAAGTTGGTGGCGCAAACCAGCTCAGCGTAGCGTGGGCTGCCCCCGCCCGCGTGCTGCCCGCGCCGCATCGCGCAGGCAGTCAGTTCACGAAGGTCATTCGCCAGCCCCTCCAGCGGCGGTGGCACCCACCAACCACCCGGCGCATACCAGCAGAAGTGCTGTGCGCCGTCGGGGCCTTCGATCGTCATGTAATCGTGCGGGCCGGCCAGCGTGATACGTTCAATGTCTCCGACGACTCGCAGCCGCGTGCAGTTTCGGGCCCAATCCCAGTATGCCGGCAGCTCGTCCAGATCGACTGACACCCTCACATAGTCACCGAAGCAGACACGGGCAGGGCGCTTCGCGGGGACGTGTCCCCGCGAAGCGCTCGCTTGCTCGGATCTGTCACCAGGCGCTTGAAATGGCACATACCGGTAGCTGTGTTGCGGGTCCGCGTGGTCCGTCAGCTCTGCTCGCGACACGGCTGAGCTGCCAAGCCGCCCGGTGAGCTCATCCACCAACTCGTTCAGCCCGGCACCTGCGCCGCGCCTTTCGCCGAACAGTGTCTGCTGCTGCGGTGCCAGAGGCTCGCGCGAGGGCACAGCAAGCTCAATTGCCTCGTACCAGCGGTCGCCGACATCGACGGTTTCGAAGCGGCCGGTCACAAGCGTCGTCACGCCCTTCAAATCGGCGACAGGCCTTGACGTGTCAAGCACGAACGCCAGCGGTTCGCCTTCGGTGGCGATCAGCCGCACTTCAATGCGCCGCGCGCCGCTTGCGGCTGCGTCCAGGCGCTCGGCCAGGAACGTGCAGGCTTTGCGCAGCGCGAACATCAGCGCCTCCCAACGATCAGTCGGGCCGGTGAAATCAAGGCGCTCGCTGATCTGCTGCTCGGGCCGCCAGGCCTCGAAGCTCTCGGTCGCTTCGCCGCGAAGCTGCCGCACGCGCGCGACCAGATCCTCGCCAAAGCGCACCGGCAACGTTTCGGTTGGCAGAGACAGCAACTGTCCGGCTTTGCGCACACCGAGAATCTCGAAGTCTTCCAGCACGTCCGAGTTCAGCCGCAGGGCCGAAATCGGCAGCTCCGCCAGCGCCGCGAGCGTGGAAGCGGGCAGCGCGATCGTCTCGGTCACGCCGCTGCCCATCGCCAGCGC
Organism: uncultured Planctomycetaceae bacterium; assembly: GCA_964652605.1. Classification (GTDB taxonomy): domain Bacteria; phylum Planctomycetota; class UBA8742; order UBA2392; family UBA2392; genus JADJRK01. The sequence continues at coordinate 16,531 of CAZZBH010000013.1, read as the reverse complement.
GCACGCGGCGGTAGCGTTATCCGCAACTGCCGCGCAAACCGTGTAGCCCAGCCGGTTGAAACCCTCGCGCACGCGGCGCAGAAGTTGCTCCTCACTGCCGTGCAGGCGCTCACATCCGGTGATGTCGAGGATGATCGTCTGGGGTCGCAGCAGGGCAACGCGCGGCGAAAAGCTGTACGCGAATGCCGCCAGCGCCTCGAACGAATGCGACTCGGCATGCTCGTCTAGCGGCGTCGAGGGCAGCGACGGCAGGATTGCCCGCGCCTGCGACAGCGTCATCCCGCCGCGAACGCCCGCCGCCTGCGCCGCGCGCGAGGCCGCAATCACCAGCGCCGTGTTGCTGCGCCGCTCGACGACGGCGAGCACGGCATCAGGCGCGGGCTCGCTGCGCGTCACCCGCTCCGTGCGGAAGTACGGCAGCCATGCGCACAGATAGCGCGCCATCGTCAACCTCGATTTTGACCGGGCGCGGCATCAAGCCTCCGCGCGCGCGCAGCGTTTCGACCATCAGTGTGCGGCCCTCGTCCACGGGCAACCCGCGCACCCGCAGGCGCAACGCGCCCCAGGTCGCGCCGCGGGCTTCGCGCCGCAGCAGGATCAGCGAATTGCCCGAACGCTCGGCGGCCAGTTGCAGGCGGCGCAGCAGCGTGTCGGACAACCCCTCCAGCCACGCGAACGTCGCGCGCAGCTTCGGTTCGCGCACCAGCCGCTCAAGCGCCCAGCGGGCTTGCGCCACGTTTTTTTCGCGCACAATCAGCAGGCGCGAAAGGTCCACGCCCGCGGCGGCTGCGCCAGGGGGAAAGAAACTCTCGTCGGAATCCAGCACCGCGCAATCGCCGCCGCAATGGGCCAAAGCACGCAAAGCCAGCCAGTCGCCGCCATGGCCGTAATCGCTGACGATCTCGGTGACGGCAGCGCGAGGAAACCCGCCCCGAAGCTCGGCGTCGAGCGCGTCAATGCCGGTAGCAAGCGCGCCGGCCCCACCCTTGTCTGCACCAAAGGTGCGCACAAGCTCCGGAGGAAGCATCTCCCGCAAAGATGGACGAGAACCAGTCATCGCGACCCGTCAGTCTAGCGGGCCACGCGACAAAAAGGTACGCACGGAGCCGAAACGCCTTCATTCGGCCGGTCCGTTTCAAGAGGCTACTTTTTGAGGGTGCGCACGTAGGCGACTGCGTTCCAGCGCTGTTCCTCGTCCAGCATGCCCTTGAAGGCCGTCATGGCGGAGTTGAAGGGCGGCATCGCACCACCTTCACTGATGCGCCAGAAGATGTAGTCGTCACCCACCAGCCCGTGCAGCTTCGGGTCGGTGAGATCGCCCGCTGACGGCTTCAGCGTCTTTCCCAACGGCCCGTCGCCCTTGCCATTCGGGCCGTGGCAGGTAGCGCACTGTGCATCGAAGACCTTCTTGCCTTCTTCGACCGAGGCGCCGGCCGGGAGCTGCCTTCCCTTGTATTCGCCCGGCGGCTCCGGGCGCGTCAGTGGGGCATCGCCCCGCTTGCCCCGGTCGCTCTTCACGGGTTCGTCTTTGCTGCACGCGAGCAGCGCAAACGCGACAGTGCACAATGCAAGGGTCAGTACGATCAGCTTCATGGCAGTCTCCTGGTGGCAACACGTCCCGGTCTGCGGCTCGCACGCCACGGCTTTGCATTTGCCCGTGGCGCCGCACACCACACATCACCCTTATGGTACCCATTCTATCCAGATATTCCAGTCTTTTTATCTGAAAGTTTTCGGGCGGCCGGCGCGGACTGGACTTGATAACCGCTATTCGGACATGTATATCTATTTATGCCGCGCCGAACAGGAGCAAGACATGCACCAGTCCGTCCACCTCGACCTGATGATCCCTGAACTGCTCAAAACCCACCCGCAAGCGCGCACGGTACTTAACCGCTACGGATTGCAGGGTTGCGGCGGCCACGCCGGACCCGCCGAGTCATTGCGATTCTTTGCCGCTACCCACGACGTTGAACCGCAGAAACTGATCACAGAGATCCGCCATGCCGTCGATCTGCCCGCGCCCGCCCCATCGCCCCCACGCGCCACGTTTGCCGATGCGGCGTACAAGCCGTTCTTTCTAGCCGGCTTGGCGGTGCTGCTGCTTGGTGGCGCACTGACAGGCAGCCTGATGCTGCTGTGGATGAGCGAGGAGGCATCATTCTTTGCTCCTGGGATTCACCGCATGAATGCGCATGCCAACGCCATGGTTTACGGGTTTGCGGGGATGTTCGTGCTGGGCTTCGGGTACCAGGCGCTGCCACGCTTTCGGCACGCCAGGCTTCGGCTGCCCGGGTTGGCGCTTGCCAGCTTCTTTCTGCTGCTGGGGGGCGCGGGGCTGCGGTTCTTCGGCGAGTTCTTCGGCCAGGCTGGAATCTACGAAGCCCAGCTTGCCGGGCCGTGGTTTGCCGCGGCAGTGGCCGGCATGTGGATGGAGATTGCTGCCTTCGTGATCTTTGCAGTCGTTTTATGGAAGACGCTGCGAGTTGATGGGCGGCTTCGGGTCTATGAGCGGTTTGTGTTCACTTCGGCCCTGTGGTTCGTGACGGCCGCCGTCCTCAGCCTCGCGTTGCTGGTGCGCATCCAGATGGCGCAGGACTTTGCGACTATGGTCGGCGCTGTCGCCACCTGGCAGGAGTCGCTGCGCATCATCCAGATCTTCGGCGCGATCGGGCTGGTGGTGTTCGGCGTGATGCTCAGGCTCCTGCCGGCAGCATTCGGGTTTCGTGACCCGGGCGAGAAGATTTTCCGCCGCATGTTCTGGGTGATCAACGGCGGAATTCTGATTGCAGCCATTGCCTTTCCTTTCAGCATGGCAGCCAGGCGAGAATTGATGGACCTTGGCACAGCCGCTGCTGCGCGAGGCGTGTACGCGTTTGGCATGCTGGCGGTCGTCATAGGGTTTGCGGTGCTGTCAGCCTCGTTTGCCCCGTGGAGGCGCTTCGGGACGACAGACCGGAGCGTCAAGTTCATCCGCGCGGCGCACTTGTGGTTTGCGGTCGGGCTGGTGCTGCTGGTGCTTGAGCCGCTGTACATCGGCGTGGTGCAGGGCACATTCGGGCACGGCTATCACGCCGGGACGCGCCACGTGTTCACCGTCGGGTTCATGGTGATGATGGTGATCGCCGTGTCAGCCAAAGTGGTGCCGACGCTGAATGGCGTGCACCCGCAGCGCCTGAAGCCACTTTGGGGTGTGTTCGTGATTCTGAACCTGGCACTGGTGTGGCGCGTAGGCGGCGAGATCGCGGGCGACTTTGACCCGCAGCTTCTGGCAGGGCTGTACTGGTCCGGCGCGATGATCGGGGTTGCGCTGCTGATCTGGGCGGCGCACCTGGTGCGGATGATGCTGATGCCGCCTGTCGGTGCGCCAGAGCGCGCCACCGAAATCACTCCCGACACCCGCGTTGCTGCAGTCGTTGAAACGTGGCCGGCAACCATGCAGGTGTTTGCGCGCAGCGGATTCTCAGTGCTGGCGAACCCCGTGGCGCGGCGGACAGTGGCGCGCGTTACCTCGGTGCGGCAAGCCTGCGCGATGCACGGTGTCGATCTGCACGGGTTTGTGCATGAGCTGCAGGCAGCGGCGGGGTTGTCCCCGGCGTGCGCGTGCAAGCATGAAGCACCGGCCCAGGCCGCAGTCGCACACAGTTGCAGTCATCATCATCCGGTTGATCACGCTGCCTGCGCATGCCGCGGTGACAAGCACGAAAGCGGGTTGAACCCGGACCTCACCGTGGCCGAAGCTGCGCGCAGCCATCCGGCGGCTGCGGCGGTCTTTGCGCGCCGCGGCATGGATGCGTGCTGCGGCGGTGGCGCAAGCATTCGCGACTCAGCCCGCCACCATGGCCAGGAGTTGAACGAAGTGATGCGCGAGCTTAAGCAGGCGACCTCAATGGCACGCGTATCCGATGCAGGCACCGCGATAACCAGGTAGCGGCAGGATGAATGGCAGTGCGCCGGCCACTCGAATCGTGTCCGGCGCGGGCGGCGCGAGTTCAGTACAGCAGAATCGACCGCATCAGGCCCTCAAGCTCGGGACGCGTCAAAGCGCGGTCGATCACCGGGTACAGCAACTGTTCTTCACGCATATTGTGCTCCACCAGCGTTGCGAGAAGGTTGACGTAGTTGCTGTCCACATCGTCCGCGTCGCGCGCATGCAGTCCCGTAAGCATCGCGTCCACAGCCTCCAGGATGTCGCGATGCTCGGCGTGCATGCGGTCCGTGGGGCCCTCGGCGCGCGTGCCCGTGATGTCTTCGAAGCGCGGGAACAGGATGCTCTCTTCAATCTCGACGTGCCTGGCCAATCTGTCCCGGAACTCGCCCATATGCTTCAACGCGCCGCGCCAGTTTTCACAGGCGAGATCGGCCATGGCGCGTTCGAGCACATCATCAAGCCGATCATGGTCCCACTGCATGTACGAGCTGACAGTCAGGCGACGCGTCGGGTCCAGCGCGGCCACCTGGTAGCGCCAGTCGCACGGACCCCGCTCCAGCGGCGTGAACTGAAAGCGTCCGGGATAGCAGTCGAACACGCACTCCAGGATTCCCAGTGGCCGGCCATCAAACCGCACAATTGCTTCCGTGCCCGGTTTCAACTGCTCCAGTTCCCGCAGCACGGCATGAACGTCTGGAAGCTCACTTGTGTTGAGGTGTCGAATCATCGTGGCCATGGTTACTCCCTGGTACTCGCCGCATGGTGCGCCGCGGGGAACGAATGGGATGCGCAAAGCGCGTGTCTGGCTGCCTGTGAAAACATTGCACCCGCCCTGTTTGCCGCGCCCTGCGCCCTTTTCCTATAATAGGATCAGTTTATCTTGTGTTCAAGCCCCCTAACGCGATAAGCGGATATTGCTGTCTTGATTACTCCGCCCGCGCGCGGTATCCTCAAGAATTGCGGAGGAAGCATGTTTTCCCAGACGACTGAGTACGCCATTCGCGCAGCCATCGACATCGCTACGCGCCCCCCGGGCCAGCAGGTTCTGGCCGCGCACCTGGGCGAAACGCTGGGCATTCCGGCGCATTACCTTTCCAAGATTCTGCAGCAGCTCGTGCGTGCGCGTGTCCTGAAATCAACGCGCGGGCGACAGGGCGGTTTCGCGCTCGCCAAACCGGCGGATAAGATCAAGCTGCGCGAAATCGTCGCTCCTTTTGAAGACCTCAAAAAGTGCGAAGAGTGCATCCTGGGCCAGCCGGTTTGCAGCGATGCCGGCGCTTGCCCACTGCACGACTTCTGGGCTGAAGTCCGGACACGCTACCTGCACGAGCTGAACACCCGGTCGCTCAAGGAACTTGGCGAGTATCAACTTCAGCGCCTGGCGACAATGAGCGCCGGGCTTCGTGGCAAGCTTCCAACCGTGCCCGGAATGGACGCATACAAAGAATCGAAAGCCTAGGCCGCGGCTTTGCCCCTCATGGCGCTGCTGCAGGATCTCCGTCCCAATGGAAGTCGTTGTCGAGTTGCAGCGTGAGGCGACGCCCTGCCTCGAGCATTACGCTGCGGCGGGCAATTCGCGACCAGTCATCCGGCTGGGCACTATCACTGACTGCCACCTCGATCTCGTGCTCACCGGGCTGCACTCCCAGTTCGATCGTGCCGACGCTGGCGCTGTCGCCGCGAATGCCGCGCGGGGGGTACGACTGGTCATGAACCACCTGTCCGTCCACGCTGATCCTCACCCGCACCGGCATCCGTCGCGTGCGCCGCTTCATTCCCTCCAGGTGCTTCAGCTCTGTCTCTACCGCATCGCCGTCTTCGACCTCCTGGCCGGCGTGCTTGAACGCGAAGACAAACATTGCCGGCGGCTGCTCCGGCTGCACATACACAAACCGCGACAGCAGCACCATCACGCAGGCCAGAGCCCCGGCAGTGAGCGCGCCAGCCACCAGAAAGCGCACCCTTGCTCGATTTGATTGCTTCGGCACAACCGCAGCGCGGACAGCTTCGGCAGCCTGCCTGACAAGGTCGCTCAACTTCTGCGGATAGGCCAGTGTCAACGTCCCGGCTGCGGCGCGATCCGGCTTGAACGCCGGGTGTCTTGCACCTGACGCCCTTTCGCGCGTGACCTCTTCACCCAGGCGGCATCTCGGCTCATCTCCGCCGCAACCGACGATCATGCACCTGCCGCCTTTGCGCACGACCAGCTCAACCAGGGACGAATGCACCCAACCCGAACACGGAACTGCAACGATCCTCCAATCCGGAACTTCATGCGACAGGCCGGAAGCCTTGTCGTACCGGATCTCGCCGCCCGGCGAGTCCGCGCACACGAACATGACGTTGCGTGGCCCGGCATGATCGTCCATCCACTCATCGATCTGCCGGCGCACGTCGCGGCGCGGCAGCTCTTTGAACGCCATGGCACCGGAATCGCAGGCGCCGACGCAAATGCCGCAACTCACGCAACGGGCGGGATCGACCAGCGCCACAAGTTCCACCCTGCCCTCGTGGTGCATCATCGTGATGGCTTCAAAGGGGCAGTCCTGTACGCACTGTGTACATCCCGTGCAAGTGCGCGGATTGACTTCAGCCGGGGCGCGGCGGCGACGCGCAAGCAGCAAAGGGATCGCAGCCGGCAACGCCAGAATGGCCACCGCCACCACCCAGAACAACCAACCTTCGATGCGATCCGTAAGGAACAACGGCAGCAGGTAGAACCAGTCGATTTCAAACTCCAGTGAAAGCGCGGCCATTTCAGCGGGCGCCGCCAGCGTGGCAGGCACCAGCAGTGAAACCAGAACGAGCACCAGCATGGTCGCGATCACCAGCTTGCGCGGCGGCACCAGCTTCGGCTTGCGCATGCGCGCCAGGTGCAGCCAGATCACCGCACCGATAGGAACAGGCAGCAGCACGTGCGCGAAGAAAACCACAAAGAAGATCAGCGAGTTGACGCTGTCGTTTGTCAGAAAGCTGCGCGCAACCGGCTCAGGAAAGATTGGCAGCACGTCAAGTGCTTGCGCCGTCCCCACGGCAATGGCCTGCGCCCGCTGATCCCACGTCAGCCAGTACCCAAGCCAACCGTCAAGCCAGATCAGTGCCAGCAGCACGATACCGGTTACCCACGCCAGCCAGCGCGCGCCGGTAAAGCGACGCGCAAGGAACAGCTTGATGGCATGAACGACGGCCAACAGCACGCAGGCGTCCGAGCTGTACCGGTGCAGCGACCGCACCAGACCGGAGCCCCACGGCTGGGCTTCCATCGCCTTGATCGACGCGTAGGCGGTGTGCACGCTGGTATCGTACCAGATCAGCAGTGCGATCCCGGTAATGGCGGCAATCAGAAACGTGAAACCGGCCAGCGCGCCGGTATGGGCGAACGGGTTCCACTCGCGGGGCAGCCCGAAGGTCAGCAGTTTCTCGGCGCGATTCCAGATATTCTCCGCTGCGGCAAGCAGCTTGTCGCCCCGGGGCGGCGTGTCATGCCGCGCTTCGCTTACCAGGTTGCCGACGCCTTGGCCTTGCGTGTCGGGTACTTTCGCCCGGTTGGTTACCGACGTTTTGTCGTCGTTAGAATGGGGCGTCTCAAGCTCATCCTGGGCGGCCCCGCCATCCAGAAGGAAATGCTGCAGGTCAAGCGGCTTCATGGCCGCGCTCCGCGCTCTTGCGCCAGCAGGCGAAGCGCTTCAGTCAGCCACGCCTGCTGCACTTCCCCCAGAGAGAACCGATACGCCAGCAAACCCTGCCGGTCGATCAGCAGGAACACGTTGTTGTGATCGAGGCGGCCGTTTTCGACATTCCATGCTCGCCACACACCCATGTCGTCGAGCACACGGTTGACGTCTCGCACGTCACCCGTGACCAGATTCCACTGCGGGGCGGCTATGCGATGGCCTTGCGCCATTGCTGCCAATGCTGCCGGGTCATCGCGGGCGGGATCAAGCGTGACTGCGATGACGTGCACCGACTCGCGCTCAGAATCCGTCAGCGCGGCGACGGCCTGCTTTGCCTGGTGGAGAATCATCGGGCAGTAGTCGGGACAGCTTGCATAGACAGCCGTCAGCATAACCACGTCGCCCACAAAACTCTGTGGCGACATCAAATCACCGTCTTGATTGGTAAGCGTGAACTGCGGTGCGCTCAACCGAGTCCGCAGCTTGTCGGCTGGAAACGGCGTATCCGTGGCATCCTGGCCCGGCAGCGGCGTCGCGGCCATCGAAATGAGGCCCGCACCGGCGATGCTTACGGCAACGAGCGCGGCGCCGACGCAGATGGAGAGAGCCAGAGGCCTGCGCAACGCCGCGCCCAACTGCCTGGCATACACGAGTGTGGTTGCAACCGCGAGCACGACAGGAACCGTGATGTAAGGAAGTGCGTTGGCCCACACCACGCTGCCCGTTGCGGCGTCGTACTCCAGGCAGCGGCGCCGGAAGTCTTCGCTGAATGCTCCCAGGGGGCCGGGTGCAGACGGCAGGAACATCAGTGCCAGTATCAGCGCGTTCCAGAACATCAGCGCGCTGATCATGAACAGCGCAAACCACGGCCCCTCAAACAGCCGGCGCAGTAGCCCCGGCGAACGGCGCATCAAGCGCATCGGGCACCACTGGGGGTGAATTCTTGCCCCCGGCGTCGGACCTCCGGTGCCTTTCGCTGCCAGTTTGCCTGTCCCCTGCGTTGACACGGCTCTCTCCTTCCGTGTGCGAGTGCGTTGCTGCCCGCGGCCATCACTTCACCGGCCACACGTCAATCAGCGCCTTCCAGTTGGCGAAGTAGTAAACCGCGAAGCTGGCAAGGAAAATGAACGTCAGCACCATCGTCCCGCGCGGGCGCAGCCTTTCTGTGTCCGGGTTCCAGTGCGTTGTGATCAGGCTCTTGTTCAGGCGGTCCTGTTCAGGTTTCTGCCAACTGGTCATGGCGCGACCTTTGTTGCTCCTGCCGAAGAAGACCGCCCACACCGTCAGCCCGATGAAGATCAGGGCGCCGATGGCGGCAATCGTTCCGCCGATGCCAACCATGGCGAGAAAGGGGCTGGCGTCGCCCAGATTTGCGCTCAGCCGCGCACCGGTAAAATCAACGTCCGGGTGGCGTCGGGGCACGCCAAGGCTGCCGGCCAGCGTCATGCCGACTCCCATCAGGACAATGCCAAAACCGAAAATGTAGGGCTGAATGCGGGCCAGGATGCGCGCCGGGTATTCCCTTTGGAAGATCAGCGGCACTACGTAGTAGGCCAGACCCATGAAGGCCAGGCTGGTACCGCCGGCTACCGTCATGTGAAAGTGGCCGGGGATTCGCAGTGTGTTGTGGGCGATGATGTTGATCTGGTGCGTGCCCAGCGTGACGCCCGTGATGCCGCCGCCAAACCCGAAAATCAGCAGCGACAGAAAGAAGGCAGAGAAGCCCGGGTCTTTCCACGGGGCCTTGGTCAGCCACCCGAACATCCCACCGATGCCCTTCTTGCGCTGCGCCACTTCGACTGCCGCAGGAACGGTGAAACCGTGGATCATGCTGGCAAGCACCGCGAGATAAAGCGCGTAGCTGGTGTTCCACATCTTCCAGCCCGCGCCTACCCCCGGGTCAACCAGAAGGTGGTGCGCCGAGGCCAGATTGATGAAGAGGATGTAGAGGACGAAAGCAAACCGGCACACAGTCTCGTTCAGTGGGCGCGCGCCGACGGTAAGCGTCGCCATCAGGTACCAGACGGCAACCATGGCGGTGACGTTGACCTGCTGCGACTGATGGCCCAGGCCCCACCACATCAGGCGGTACCAGCCGGCATCCGGAGCGGTCTCAATCAAACCGGCTGACCACATCCATGTAGGCACCAGCGCAATCGCGCCATGGATGATGGTGATGACGGCAATGATTGCCGCCGCCAGCGCGCCGAAAACGACCAGCGGAATGCTTCCTTTGTAGGTGCGATCGCGCTTGGCGATGTAAAGCCCGCCAAAGAAGTTAATCACTCCCAGCAGCGCCCCCACCGCGAACAGCAGAATGCCAAGGTAGAACTCGTGCTTGGCCTCAAGCGGAACATAGCTGGTCATCATGACCGAGGCGCGACCCGCCAGCACCGAGTAGTTCACGATGCCCCACCCTGCGAGCATCAGTGCGAACTGCGCCCAGCCGAGGGCGCGACTGAACAATCGATTGTTCAGCAGGGTGGTGCTGGCGAAGTACAGAATCGCCATCTCCATGAACAGGATCCAGAAGATCAGCATGTTCATGCCGTGCAGCGTGATGATCATGTAGTAGTCAACGGGCTCAAGCAGCGCGATAGCCTCCCATCGCGTCAGGGCCAGCAGGATGGCGGCCGTAGCGCCGATCAGCAGCGACACCACGCCGAACACGGCGTTCAGCTTGATGAAACGCTGCGCGTTCAGGCAGACGGGAAGGCCCGTGGTTGCGCAGACGCGCGATCTCGATGTCAGCATGTTGGTCATGGCTTTCTCCACAACTCGAGTCGCTACTCCTCAACAATGATCAGGCCGGTCATCAGGTGGTGCCCTGCGCCGCAGAACTCGTTGCAGATGATGTTGAACTCGCCGGCCTGCGTTGGCGTCAGCGTGATGACGTGGTCGTACCCCGGCAGCACATGGAAGTTCATGTTCATCGGAAGCAGGCTGAAACCGTGCTGGTAGTCGCCACTGGAAAGGTGAAGGCGGTACTCCACGTCCTTCTTCAGTTTGAGCACGGGGTACCACTGCCAGTTCTTGCCCAGCAGGTACACGTCGCCGCCCGGCTGGGCTTCGACGACGGGGATGCCGTGTCGCTCGCCGACCTGGTTTGTTTTGACGTACTGCATGACGCGAGCTTCGAACTCGAGTGGCGTGACGGTGTAAGCCTCGCCCGCGCTTGTCTGCTGACCCTTGAAATGCCACCACGGCATAGCGATGGAAAGAACCATGCACCACAGCAGCGCAACGCCGATCCAGACCCGCTCAAACCCGTGTGGCGCGCGCAGCCATTTCCCCTGTGGATGATAGATGCTCATGGTTTTTCTCCGGTTGCCTACGGCAGTTCAGCCTTCTTGGTCAGCAACAGTTCAATCCAGCCCCAAGCCGTGTAGGACAGCAGGGGAATCGCGATTCCCAGGGCCAGCAGAAGCCAGGGGTTGTCAAACAGGCGTTGAAGCCAGTGCCCTTCGGCGGCGTCGACGCCCTGCTCGTCTGCCACGTAGATGCTTTCTTCGTCTGACATGGTTCCCTCCCGCTCGCGCAGCCGGATGCGGCAATGACCGGATGGCCCCCCCGACATCCTGTTGCCCGAACCTTACATTGTTTATTTAGACCTTCAAGTCTTTTTATCCGGAAATCAGAGCGGCTGGTAACATCCCGGGGGCAGACCCCCCAGTGGCGCCGGTAGATGCTCATGCTTCTTCATCGCCAACTGCACCGGTTTTTCACTGGGCGAAAATTCTGCGGATCCCGCTTGATCTACTTTCACTCTGTTCAAAATATTTTGCGCGACGGGAAAAATTGTCTGTTCAGACGCGTTCACTGGTCGTATCGAACGACCGGGGTGAACATGTCTTCTCGTGGATGGACGGACATCGAGTGGCAGGTGCGCGACGCCATTGCGCGGCAACGCGCACTGCGCCCTGACGGGCGCGGCGCGCGACGGGCCATCGTCAGCCTGGGCCGCGACGTGCTGAAGCAGTACTCAACTTCGTTCTTCATTGTCACCCGCTTTCTTCCGCCCGAGAAGCGTGCCCGGGTGGACATGCTGTACGCGGCTGTTCGCTACCCGGACGAGGTGGTGGACACCTTCGAGCTTTCGCCGTCGCGTCGCGAGCAGAAGCTTTCCGACTGGCGCGCCCGGTTTGAGCACGCGCTTACACTGGGCTCGATCCGTGAGGCACTGCTTGATGGCGTGCCGGTCATCCTGGCTGGGTTCGTCCAGGTGATGCGCGAGACCGGCATTCCCGCCGCGTACTACCACTCGTTCCTGGATGCCATGCACGCGGACATCAACCCGCGTCAGTACGTTTCGCTGGATGACCTGGTGGACAACTACATCTACGGCAGCGCCGTAGTCGTCGGCTTTTTCCTCGCACACATCTACGGCGCGACTGACTTCGAGCGCGCGATGCAGGCCTCGCGCCGGCTTGGCGTTGCGCTTCAGCTTACGAACTTCCTGCGGGACGTTTCGGAAGACTCAAGCCGCGGCCGCCTCTACCTGCCGGCAGACATGCTGCGCGCGCGCGGTGTGGAAGGCCGCAACTTCAACACGCCAGGCGAACGTGCCGCGCTGGCTGAGGTTGTGGCCGAGCTTGCCGGAATCGCACGTCGCGACTACCAGTTCGCACTCGCCAACCTGGATGCCTTCAGCGCCGACTGCCGCGTTGCGATCGATGCGTGCATCCGCGTTTATGGCGAGCTCAATGACCGCGTATCGCAAGCATTCTCGCTGCAGCGGCGCGAGAGCGTACCGCTTTCACGAAAGCTCAGCGTGCTGCCCGCCAGCAAGTTCTGGCGGCTGCCGCTGGCGTACCTGGGCCTGGAGACCGCTTGAGCATGCAAAGCTTGATCGCATCCGAAGCGGCGTCGCCACGCACCGCCAGCGAAGGCACCCGCCACGCGCTGATCGTGGGGGCGGGGCTTGGCGGGCTCAGCGCCGCGATCCATCTGCGTCGTCGCGGATTCCGCGTAACGATGCTGGAGGCCAACCAGCGCGTTGGCGGTCGCGCCAATCGCATCGAGCGCGACGGTTTTTGCTTCGATACCGGCCCCTCGCTGCTGAACTATCCGTGGGTATTTCGCGAACTGTTCGCGGCGGCGGGCAAGAACATGGACGCCGAGGTTCAGCTCCTGCCGGTGGACCCATCCGTTTCGTTCCAGTGGCGCGACGGGCGAAAGCTGACGCTCAGCAGCGACTTCACCCTGCTGTTACAGGAACTGTCGAAGTTTGAGCCAGCCGCCGGGCCCGCGCTGACAGCCTGGCTGCGTGACAGCGCCGAAAAATTCCGCATCTCCTTCGAGAAGCTGGTCACGCGCAACGCCTCCGGACTGCGCGACTGGTTCAAGCCGCTGACGCTTGCCGAACTGCGGCGCACCGGCGTTTGGCGCTCGCTGGATCGAGAGCTGAAGCGATTCTTCAAGAGTCGCCACGTCCGCGAGGCGCTGGGCGCGTACGGCATGTACCTTGGCGGATCACCCTTCGACCTGCCCGGCATCTTCACGATTCTCGCTTACGGCGAGATCGCGCATGGATTGTGGCTGCCGAAGGGCGGCGTGTACGGCGTGGTGCGCGCAATTGAAAGCGCGGCTGTGGACATGGGCGTCGAGATTCGCACCGGCGCGCGCGTCGAGCAGATCCTGGTCGAAAGCGGCCGCGCGACGGGCGCTCGCCTTGTTGATGGCACGGCGATTCACGCAGATGTCGTCGTGAGCAACGTGGACGTGCCAACAACCAACGCGCAATTGCTGGGCGACAACCGTCTGCGTGAAGCCGGCGCGAAGCGCGCCGCACGCACGCGGATGACGCCCAGCGTGCTTACATTCTATTGGGGCGTGCGCGGTGAGCTGCCGGGGCTTGGCCACCACACGATCTTCCTTCCCGACGATTATCGCTGTGCGTTTCGCGATCTCATGAAGCGCGGGCGCATCCCCAGCGACCTGCCGCTTTACGTGGCTGTGCCGTCGCGCACGGATGCCAGCCTGGCGCCGCCGGGCGACACGCAGGTGTTCGTGCTGGTGCCCACGCCGACGCTGGACCACATGGTTGGCGTGGACTGGAAGCACGAGACCAGTCGCCTTCGCCGCGAAGTGCTGACGCGCCTCAGCGGTCACGGCGTCAACCTGCACCCGGAGCGCATCGCCGTCGAAGAGGTCTGGACGCCAGTCGATTGGCGCGACCGTTTTGGATTGTTCAACGGCTCAGCTTTTGGCGCCGCGCACAACCTGATGCAGGTTGGGCCGTTTCGCGCGCCGAACCGCTCGCCCGAAGTTGCGGGCCTGTACTACGCCGGCGCAAGCACTACGCCCGGGACCGGCATGCCGATGGTGATTCTCAGCGGAAGGATGACCGCGGAAAGGATTGAAGCGGATGTACTTCAAGACGCACGGCAGCGGTGACCACCTGGTGGTGGCGCTGCACGGATGGACTGGCGACCACTCACATTTCGATGCCTTTGCGCGGCACCTGCCCGAAGGCGTGCGCATGGCAGCGTTTGACCTGCCGGGGTTCGGCCGCTCGCCCGCCCCGCAAAGCTGGGACATGCGCGACGTCGGGCACGACCTGGCAGAGGTGATCAACACGCTGGATTACGAGACGCTGACGCTGCTGACCAACTGCAGCGGTGCATACCCGGCGATCCGCGCGGTAGAGCATGTCGCGCGCAAGCCCGCGCGGCTGGTAATGGTGGACAGCTTTGCCTACGCCCCGAAGTACTTTCGCGTGTTCACCAACCGCAAGTGGGGCCACCACGCCTATCGCACCACGTTTGCCAACCCCGTGGGGCGCCGGTTGACCAACGCGGCGCTGCGCAAGCAGAAGCAGGGCGGTGGCATCACCGACGACTTCCGGCGCGTCAATCACGAGAACACGCTTGCCTGGCTTCGCGCCTGCGTCGATCTGGGCGACTGCACGCAGTTCGCGGATGTCGAGCTTCCCACACTGATCATCTGGGGCGAAGACTCATTTGGCGCGGTGCGAAAGAGCGTGCCGATGTGGCTCAAGACCTGGCCCCACGCTCAGACCCTTGAATTGAAAGGCGGCGGACACCTGGTGATCCAGGACTGCGCCGCGCAGATCGCACAGGCAGCCTTTGAACCGGCAGCCGTGCACGGAGCATGACATGAACAGTGAAATGCAAGCGCTGGTCCGGGAGTTGTCGCCGCGCATGGAGCACGCGCTGCTGGAGCACCTGCCCGTAACCGACAGCACAGGCGCCAAGGTGCTCAACCAGGCCGTGCATCACTCGGTGTTTGGCGGCGGCAAGCGCATGCGGCCGCTGCTGGCGCTTGTGGCGTCGCGCATGGTTTGCATGGAGTCGTCCCACGCGCTGCGCATCGCGGCTGCACTGGAGTACCTGCACACGGCGTCGCTGATCCTGGATGATCTGCCCTGCATGGACGACACGCCGGAACGCCGTGGTCGCCCATCGACGCACATGAAGTTCGGCGAGGGCGTCGCGGTGCTTGCCGCAATGGCGCTGCTGAACCAGACCTACGCGCTGCTGGCAGAGCTGCCCAACGGGGCCGAGCTTGTGCGGCTGGCCTGCGAATGCATCGGCCATCGCGGCATGGTTTCGGGGCAGACCATCGACCTAGTAATGGGGGCCGGCGCGCGCGCAGACCGTCGCCAGGAGCACTACCTGAAGACCACGGCGCTTTTCCGCCTGGCGTTGCTGACACCCGCGGTAGCGGCCGGGGCCGCGCAAACGCAACGCGACGCGCTGGCCGAGTTTGGGCTATGCGCCGGCATGGGATACCAGCTTGTCGATGACGCGCACGACCTTGAGGACGACCGCGCCTGGGAAGGGTTGCCGGCGACTGAACTGCACGCCCGGGCGGGCGGGTGGGTTGAGAAGGCCAAGTCGCATCTTGTTGCAGGATTCCGCGACTCGCGCGAACGCCGGTTCCTGCTTGGGTTTGCGGACTGGCTGGTGGCAGGCGCGCAGGCGTCCGTGGCGAGCTAGACGAGGGGCGAAGTGAGCATCCTTGCAATCTCAATCGTGGCACTCGCTGCCGGTGCACTCGGCGTTGTGGCGCTCAACGTGCTCGGGTGGCGGCGTGTCGCAGACCATCGTTCGGAGGCTTCTGTGAGCGTGCTGATCCCGGCACGCAACGAAGAGGCCAACCTCGGGCAATGCCTCGAAACGGTTCTCGCGCAGAACGGTGTACAGGAGATCGTCGTTGCCGATGACCACTCCACCGACCGCACTCCTGAGATCATTCGTTCGTTCGCAGCTCGCGACGCTCGGGTGCGGGCGGTGCAACCGACAGAACTGCCGCGCGGATGGTGCGGCAAGAACCACGCATGCCAAACCCTGTCCCGTGAGGCAACGGGCGAATGGCTGCTGTTTCTTGACGCGGATGCGCGTCTGGCACCCGATGCCGTACCGCGCATGATTGCAGAATGCGAGAGGCGCAGCCTCACGTTCTTGTCCTGCTGGCCGCAGCTTGAGATGCGCGGGTTCTGGGAGCGGCTGCTGATGCCGCTTCTGAACTTCGTGCTGCTGACGTTGTACCCCGCGCCGATTGCGGCTTCGCGCAATGACAAGGCGCTGGGGCTCGCGCACGGCGCCTGCATTCTGGTGCGCGCGGATGTGTACGGCCAACTGGGTGGCCACGAGCCCGTGAAATCTGAACTGTTTGAGGACACGCGCCTCGCACAGCACTGGCGCGCGTGCGGCCAGCGCAGCCTGTGCCTGGACGGAACCGGCACGGTGCGCGTGAGGATGTACGACTCGCTTGGCGGCATCTGGGGCGGGTTTCGCAAGAACCTCTTTCCTGCTTTCCGTGGGCAGCCCGCGTTCTGGGCATTCATGCTGCTGCATGCGGGGGTGTTTCTCGCGCCGTTTGCATTGGCTTGGTTTGAAGTCACCGGTTCGTACTCCCGGTGGCTGTTCGCCAGCGCTGCGTGCGCCGTCCTGCTTTCCTG
>CAZZBH010000012.1:0-46124 GCA_964652605.1 uncultured Planctomycetaceae bacterium | reverse complement strand
CACCACCAAACACAGACACAGGGGGCGAACCAGGCTGCACCATCAGCACGGCCCATTCGGGGCAGCACACTTCGCCGCCCGCCAACCGCGCGCTAGCGCTTGCGGCTCTTGTTTTCTTGATCGGCACTCTTGCTTTTTGGGGGCGGTTGCGTCGGCGCATTGACTAATGGGCTTGCCCATTGAACATGCGCTGTCCTGATGGGTGCTGACGTCCAAATCGTTACCGCTGTCCCTGCGCTGCCTAAGCGCGTGGCTACCATGCACAAGGGTGAAGCCGGGCGGGTGTTTTGCGTTGCCGGGTCGGTGGGCATGGTTGGTGCTGCGGCGCTTTGCTCGCGGTCGGCTTTGCGGGCCGGTGCCGGGCTGGTGCGTGTAGGGATGCCTTGGCGTCTGGCGGCGGTTGTGGCTGGACGCGACCCCAACGTGATGACCAGCGCATTGCCCGAAACCGAGGACGGCACAATCAGCGCCATGGCGCCGCACAAGATCCTCAAGGCCGCTGAAGGCTTTGACGTAATGTTGCTGGGGCCCGGCATCTCGACCAACCCGCAGACGGTGCAGGCTGTGCGCAGCTTGTTGCCTGAGCTCAAGATGAAGCTGGTGATTGATGCAGATGGCCTGAACGCGCTGGCGCTGGATGAATGCCGCTGCCTGGCCGAGCATCACGCGGAGTCCGGCCTGCCGGTGCTGACACCGCACCCCGGCGAGATGGCGCGGCTCCTGGGCGGCGACTTTGACGGCGTGACACTGAAAGAAGGCGACGCGCACCGCCTTGAGGTTGCCGTGTCATTCGCCCGCAAGAAGAAGGTTGTGCTCGTGCTCAAGGGCCACCGCACCGTTGTCACGGACGGCGCGCGCGCGTACGTCAACACAACCGGCAACCCGGGCATGGCCAAAGCCGGCGTGGGCGACGTGCTGTCGGGCGTCATTGCGGCGCTGCTGGCGCAGGGGTTTGGGTCTTTTGAGGCGGCTGTGCTGGGGGTGTATCTTCACGGGCTTGCGGGCGATCTTGTCCGCGCCAGAATGGGCGAGATCGGTATGCTGGCGACAGACATCATCGAGGCCCTGCCGGAGGCTGCCCACCGGCACCAGGAGTCGGCATGAGCACGCAGCAGATCGAGGACAAGTACCTCGTGCCCACCTACACGAAGATGCCCCTGACCGTGGTCAAGGGCGAAGATGTCTGGGTGTTCGACGACAAGGGAAACAAGTACCTTGACCTGTATGCAGGCCACGCGGTGTGCAACATCGGGCATTCGCACCCCAGGCTGGTCAAGGCGATCTCCGAGCAGGCAAAGAGGCTCATTTTCTACAGCAATGCCGTGTATAACGACACGCGTGCCGAAGCCGCCAAGCTGGTGGTGGAAAACGCCTACCCGCGCAGCGCCGCCGTTTTCTTCTGCAATAGTGGCACCGAGGCCAATGAGACGGCACTCAAGATCGCCCGGCGGGCCACCGGACGGCCGCGCGTGATCGCGATGGATTCAGGCTTTCACGGGCGCACGCTTGGCGCCTTGAGTGTTACGGGCAAGCAGAAGCTGCGCGACGACTTTCCCGAGAACCTGGGCCAGTTTACGGACTTTGTGCCGCTGGGCGACTTCGACACGCTGGAATCGTTGATGGGGCCTGACGTTGCAGCCATCATCCTCGAGCCGGTCACCAGTGTCGGCGGCGTGCGCATCGCAAGCCGCAAGTACTACGACAGCCTGCGCGAGCTGTGCGTCGGCAACGGCACCGCGCTGATCTTCGACGAAGTGCAGACCGGATTCGGGCGCACCGGTCAGATGTTCGCGGGCATGCACTGGAACGTTGAGCCGGATATCTGCACCACGGCCAAGGGTGCCGGCGGCGGGTTTCCGGTCGGCATGGTGATCCTGAACGAGGCAATCGCGACTGCGCCGGCACCCGGAGAGCACGGGTGCACGTTTGGCGGCGGACCGCTGGCGATGGCGGCGGTAAAGGCGAATCTCGAGGTGATCCTCGGCCAGAAACTGGTCGAGAACGCCGCAGCCATGGAGGTCGTGGCGCGTGACCTGCTGGGCGCCATCCCGGAAGTGCTGGCGGTGACGGGCAAGGGCCTGCTGCTGGGCATTGAGCTGGATTGTCCCGCCAAGCTGGTGATCGAGGGATTGCTGCAACAGAAGATCATCGTGGGCGGGTGCGACCGTCCCAACATGATCCGCCTGCTGCCGCCGCTGACCGTCAAGGAAGAACACCTGCGACAGTTTGCCGATGCGCTTGCAGCTGCACTTGCGGGCGCCCGCCAGACAGCCTGATGCACGCAACCGGGGCGGACGTGCTCGTCCGCCCCGGGGTGCGCCGTCTGGCGTTTGCGCCACCTACTGCGCCCGCGCCAACATCCGCCAGCCCAACGCGCTTGCCGGCTTTGCCGTGGTGCGCTCAGCCAGCAGGTGCCTTGCCAGCGCATGGCGCTTGCCGCGAATTGCCGCCTCGATCAGTGTCAGGGTCATAAAGTCGCGCTGCGCGTGGCTGCCGCCGAAGCGATTGGCGCGGTCGCGCACCGGGCCGATCTCGCTGATCACCTGCGCGTAATCCTCACGCGCGAACGCCTGCAGTCCGCGCGCCACGGGCAAGCCGATGCGGGCCATCTCAGCCTGCTGGTTGTCGCCCCGGGCCGCGGATTCAAGACGCCGCAGCAGCTCATTGGCGGTGCCTTCGCGGCCGGTTGCGGCAAAGGCCATCATGGCCTGCGTGTCGATGTAGCCGTTGAAGCCGGCCTCGGTATCAAGCTTGGCCTGCCAGTAATCGGCTTGCACTTCCATGCGCTTGCCGAAGTCGTAACCGAGGATGTACAGGCGCCATAGCAGCGAGGTCGCGTCCAGCAGCACCATCGAGATATCTGACGGCTGGCCGAAGATCCCGCTGTCGTAGAGTTCCAGCACGCGGCTGGCCCGCTCGCGATCAAGGTGGAACAGCGCCAGGTGCCACCAGTTGTGGGGCTCGAGAAAGTTGTCGCCGGACCAGTCGTTGGTGCGTGATTCCAGCCAGTTGACGCCCTCGTCCACCCGGCCCTGCATTTCCATGACGTGGGCGACGGCATGCACCGCCCAGGGGTCACGGGGTTGCAGCGACAGCGCCTCGCGGCCCGCGGCCTCGGCTTCGGGGTACTGGTTGGCTTCCTCGAGGCCGAATGCGTACAGCCCCAGGACGTAGGAGTAGCCGGGTACGGCGGGGCTCCAGTGGGGCAGCACGCGCTGCACGCGGTTGCGCTGGTTGACGGCATCGCCGCGCAGAAAGTCGAAGATGTGCGCGGTCTGCAGTGTGATGACGTCGCGGGGGTAGTCGATGAGGATTTCGTCGAAAGCCGTGCAGGCGTCGTCATACTGGCCCCGCACGAGCAAGGTGGCTGCGCGGTGCATTGCCTTCTCGCGGTCGTTTGCGCGTTGCAGGACCTTTTGCGCGGCGTTGAGCGACTGCTGTGCCATGTCGGCAAAGCGGCGCTCAGCCATGGTCATCAGCATGCAGGCCTTGAAGATGTGCGCCATGACGAAGTCAGGCTGCTGCTCAATTGCGGCGTCGAGTGTGGCGACGGCATCGCCAAAGTAGGTCTGGAACTGTTCGATGGCCTTCTCGTACGCGGCCATTGATTCTGAGGTCGCGTTGGAAACTGGTGTGCTGCGCGCATCCAAAGTCATTCAATTCTCCTGTCGAAGTCCGATGCGAGGGCCCGCGCCCCCGTTTTCAATACCAACTAGTTGGTACAGTATAGATGCGATCAATGCAAGTATGGGTTCAGAATAATTTTGGGTCCCGCCATAAGGCCACAATTATAGGCGACTGCAAGCTGACGCTTCGTGTTGCCAGTGCAGACTGAATAGTATAGAATAGGGCGATGCCAAAGGACGGCACGAAGACGCGCCACAGAATCCTGGATGCCGCTCTTGCCCTGGCAATGGACAGGGGGATGGCTGCGGCTTCGCTGGATCAGGTCATTGAGCGGGCCGGCGTCACCAAGGGAGCGTTTTTTTACCACTTCAAAAGCAAGGACGAGCTCGCACTTGAGCTGATGACGCGCTTCGCGCAGCAGGACCACGAGCTGTTTGTCAACGCCACGCAGCGCGTCGAGTCACTTACCCGCGATCCGTTGCAGCAGGTGCTGCTGTTGTGCGGCTTGATGGCCGAGATGTTCAAGGACACGCCGGAAAACCCCGGCTGCCTGATCGCCAGCTACTGCTACCAGGGCGAACTGTGGAGCGAGCAAGCCCGCGAGCTGTGTGTACGGCAGTTTCGCGAGTGGGCTGACTGGGTCGAAGAACGGCTGGCCAAAGCCGCCGGGTCGAATCCGCCGCGGGTGCCGGTGGACGTGGGCCAGGTGGCAGAGATGTTTCAGTCCATCTTTGAGGGCGCGTTTGTACTTGCCCGTACCTACCAGGATACGGGCATCATCCTCAAACAGATCAAGACCTACCGCGACCTTGTGGAAGCCGCATTTCGGCCGGTTGCCTGATCTGCGCCGTTTTTGGTTACTGACACACGTCAACATGCTGGCTGTGTCGCATGCCCCGCTATATTGATGACGGGTGCGTGTTGCGCCCAGGGAACCGGGACCTACTGCGAACGCGATTACCTGACCCGGAGGGAGATGAAACATGAGCAGTTTCAACAAAGTCATCATCATGGGCAACTTGACCCGCACGCCGGAGCTGCGCAGCACGCCCGGCGGCGCCCAGGTCACCGACATTACGCTGGCGATCAATGACGTTTTCACCGACAGCAGCGGCAACAAGCAGGAGCGCGTCAACTTCGTGGACGTGACATTCTGGGGCAAACAGGCAGAGACTCTGTGCCGCTGGAAGAAGCAGGGCGACCCGCTGCTGGTAGAGGGCGCGCTGCGCCAGGACAAATGGGTGGACAAGGAAACCGGCAAGAACCGCACCAAGCTGAAAGTGCAGGGGCTGCACTTCACCTTTGTCGGCCGCGCGGGCGGCGGCGACGGCGGCCAAGGCGGCGGGCAGCGCAGCCAGGGCCGCGGCAACCAGCGCAGCGCTCCGCAGCAGAATGCCTCGCAGGAAGACTACGGCGGCGGACAGGGCGGCTACGACGACTACGCCACCAGTCTGCCGAATGACGGCGCAGAAGAGCCGCCGTTCTAAGATTGGTGAGGCGACCCTTGGGACGCCACCGGATCTTGCGGGGGCAGGGCGACGCAAGCGTCGCCCTGCGAGCATCGGCAGGCCGAGGGCGACGCGAGCGTCGCCCGTGCAGGGATTGCCAGGCCGAGGGCGACGCGAGCGTCGCCCTTGCGAGCGTCGCCCTTGCGAGCATTGCCAGATCGAGGGCGACGCGAGCGTCGCCCGTACGAGCATGTTGTTGTTGATCGACAACTACGATTCGTTCACGTTCAACCTGGCTCACTACTTCATGGAGCTGGGCGAGGATGTGCGCGTTGTGCGCAACGATGCCGCTACACTTGACCAGCTTGCGGACATGCAACCAAGCCGCGTGTGCATTTCGCCCGGTCCCGGCCGGCCCGGCACGTCTGGTGTTACACCGCTGCTGTTCGCGCGCTTCAACGTCCCGCTTTTCGGCGTGTGCCTGGGGATGCAGGCGATGGCCGAGCACTTCGGCGGCCGATTGGCCCATGCTCCGGCGCCCGTGCACGGCAAGACAAGCATGGTCCGGCACAGCGGCCATGGCGTGTTTGCCGGGTTGCCATCGCCTTTCGAGGCCACCCGCTACCACAGCCTGTGCATTGAGCCAGACAGCGTGCCCGAATGCTTCGAAGTCACCGCGCGCACCGAAGACGGCGTCATCATGGGCCTGCGCCACAGAACGCTGCCGCTTGAAGGCGTGCAATTTCACCCGGAGGCTGTCCTGACACAGCATGGGCATGCTCTGCTGCGCAACTGGCTGACGGCCACCGCATAGCGCGATAGGGTAGTGTCTCAGTTTCAACCCCCATCGAACACTCGTTGCCCGAAAAATGCAGACCGCCGAGACGCAGGGGCGCAGAGGCACGCTGAGAAACCTGCCGTCGCCGAAAGTTCATCGCCAAAGGTTGACGGTCCAGCGTCGAAGCAGCGGCAGGTGTATGCTATCTACTTTTTTAATCAACAAAGCACCGTTCACCGATCGCACGAACGGTGCGATAGAACGCGAGAACTGGCCCGCCAATCGGCTTCGCGTGCCGCTAGAAATGCCTTCTCTGCGCCTCTGCGACTCTGCGGTGTGCGGTATGGACGTGGCAATCCGCCAATAGGGCAAACTGAGACACTACCCGCGATAGATCAGTCTGTATCCCGGGCCCGGTTTTTCCTACTCTGTGGTGTCACGTTGCACGGAAAGGGGCATGCATGCGATTGCCAAAACAAGCGGCGCGAAACGCGCTTGGCATTGTGGTCTGCGCGCTGGTCGCCGTTCTTGTCATCACCGGCGGCATTGCGCGCGGTGACAACAAGCTGATGTGGGTTCAGGTCAAAGAGGACAGCCCGGACGCAGTGATGCTGAAAACGGCAAGCCGCTGGTCTGACCCCGTGGCGACGCTTCCGTTCAATGCGCAAGTTGAAGTGCTGGCGGACCTCTCCGAGCGCGAGAAGAACCCGCAGCCCTTCTTTCAGGTCAGCTATCGCGGGCGTACCGGTTTTGTCAAGCGGAGCACGCTTTCGGAAGAATCGCCGATGCAGCACGCCGAGCGCGAGACAGAGCTGACCGTGACCGGCGCCGCCGCCGCAAACACAGCCGGCAAGGGCTTTGGCGACCAGAACGAGAAGGTGTTGCGCGCCAACGATCCGGCGTTTCATGAGGCCATGAACAAGGTGGACCTGGCGGAGACGCGGATTGACCGCGAATTTTACAACAAGAACCTGCGCACGGATGTCGGTGACCCGACGGTTGCGTTGAAAAAGTACATCGAGTTCGGCAAGACCGGCGGGTTGATCGCCAAGGAGGACGAGTGATGAGCAAGTTCACTGTCATCCGGCGTCTTATCTCACTGGCGCTGCTTGCGTCGATCCCCGTGATTATCTCGGCTTGCGGCAGTATCGGCTTCGGTATTCATGCGCGTGGCGACGTTGGCCGCGCGTTTGGTGTGGGCGGCACGGCGCTGCGGGCGTACAACTTTGTCAATGGCGTGACGGGCAGCGCCTGGTACGGCTACACGTCGCACTTTCAAGCTCAGGGCACGCTGCAGGGGCTGAGCCCCAGCCGCTTCGCAGGCCGCGTAGTGCGCAACCTGGTTGAGCAGGGCAGGGCGCCGCAGCCCGGCCAGCTTACGCCGGAGCAGCAGTACTACATCGGTCGAGGCGTTTCGGGTTCGCTGGTTGCCGAGTTCGGCATGGCTGACCTCGACGACCCGCGAGTCAGGATTCAGATGGAGTTCCTGAACAGCCTGGGCGGGTTCATGTACACAGCCGCGCCGGACGGCACCAGCCTGTGGGCAGGCGTGAAGGTTGGTTTGCTTGACACCGACACCGTGTGCGCCTACGCGACCCCCGGCGGGTTTGTCTGGGTGTCGCGCGGTGCGCTGGCGCTGTGCGAATCAGAGGATGAGCTCGCGGCGCTGCTGGCGCATGAGCTTGGGCACATGGCCAACGAGCACTCAATCGCTGCCTATCACAAGGACACGGGCGGCAAGATCCGGCTGGACGTCGCGTTTCTGGATGCCGCGGCCGAGGGCGCAGCCGACTTTGACCGCAACCTGGGCAACTACGTGCACGGCCAGGCCAAGCGCGTGCGCGACGACCCTTACACCGAAGACCAGGAATTCCAGGCCGATCAGTGGGCGGTGGTGACGCTGCAACTCGCGGGCTACAGGCATGACGCGCTGTATCGGCTGCTTGAGCGCTTTGATTCGTGGCAGCGTTCGAACCCTGACCGCAGCCGCTACCTGGGCAATCACCCGCCGGTTGAAAAGAGGCTGAGCGCCGTCAAGCGGTTCGTAGGCGACAACGAGGACGCGTTCAAGCTTCAAGTGGGCGCCACGGCACAAGCGCGTCAGCACGCGCGGTTCACGGCGACTTTCAGGCTGGGTTGAAGCGCATCGACAGCAGGCGGCGGCGCGGGCCCTCGTCGCCGTGCCCGCACGTCAATACAGTGCAGTAAAGGAGCAACATGGCATCCCGCCGCATGAACCGTGCTGAGCCGCACCTGGATGTGCACATCCTGGGTGTGCCCATGGATCATGGCGCGGGCCGGCGCGGCGTCGGCATGGGGCCGAGCGCGATGCGCATCGCCGGGCTGGCGGAAAAACTCAAGGGCGTCGGCCACGTCGTCACCGACCACGGCGACGTCATCATCAAGGACCTTGAGCGCGGCGCGCAGGCCGCGGCGCCGTCGGTTCAAGGCAAGGCGAACAACCTTTCCCTGATAACGCGCGCGTGCGACGCCGTGCACGAGCACGTCAAACGCATCGCCAAGAAGGGTTCTTTTCCTCTTGTGGTCGGCGGTGACCACAGCATCGCCATCGGTACCATTTCCGGGCTGGCTGCGGCGTACCGCGAAATCGAAGCCGAAAGGCGCGCACAGGGCGATGACCACGAGTTGACGATGGGATTGATCTGGGTGGACGCGCACGGTGATTTGAACACGCCCGAGACTTCGCCCAGCGGCAACATCCATGGCATGCCGGTTTCAGTGATCCTCGGGCAGGGGCCGAAAGAGCTGACGCACCTCGGCGGATTTGCGCCGAAGGTGGTGCCGAATGATGTTGTCTTGCTGGGCCTGCGTGACCTCGATCGGCAGGAGAAGCAGGCAATCCTGGACAGCGGCGTGCACGCCTTCACCATGAAGGATATCGACGAGCGCGGCATGGCTGCCGTCATGCGCGACGCGATCAACCTCGCCACCCGCAACACCGATTACCTGCACGTCAGCTTTGACATCGACAGCGTGGACCCGCGCATCGCACCCGGCACCGGCACAGCCGTCGTGGGCGGGTTGACCTACCGCGAGGCGCACCTGGCACTGGAGATGATCGCCGAGTCAGGCCTGCTGACGAGCTTTGAGATGGTCGAGGTGAACCCCATCCTCGACGTGTACAACCAGACCGGGCAACTGGCCGTAGAGCTGATCGCAAGCGCGCTGGGAAAGACCATTTTGTAGAAGTGGCACGCGCTTCCAGCGCGTGAGTAGTTCCATGCTCATCCTGAGCATGGCCGGCCATCGCCTGGAAGGCGATGCCACCACTCATCGCCTGGAAGGCGATGCCACTTTGCCTATCCACTTGCGATAGTTGCGCTTTTGCTCAGCCGTTTGCTTATTGCGTGGCGCCAGTTGCAGCTTGCCGGCTGGTTGCTTGCCGATGCGCACACTGGTTTGCACCAGCTTTTCCCGGCGGAACAGCGTCAGCTCAACCGTCTGTCCCGGCTTGCACTCGTTGAGCCGATCACTGATTGACTTGCCGTCCACCCGGTGGCCGTTGACCGCGAGAATCTCGTCGCGCGGCTGCAGGCCGGCTTTGCGGCCCGGCCCCTCAGCGTGCACGGCGCCGATCTTTGTCCCGTTGAACATCACGCCGATCCACGGCTCGTCGCCCTTTTTGTCGCGTGAGAAGGCAAGCCCGTACACATCCAGGAACTCGTCGTAGTTGATTTCTTTCGTGCCACGAACGTGGTCGCGCCAGAATGTTGTCAGGCGCTCGCCGGCGACTTCTTCGCACAGTTCTTCAAACGCGCGCTCGGCGAATCCCGGCTTGGGCCAGCCGTAGCGCTTGAACGCCAGTCGCATCACGTCGTCCAGCGATTTACGCCCGCCGGTCAGCGCTCGGATCTTTGCGTCCAGCACCAGCCCGACCTGTGCGCCGCGCGAGTAATACGACACGCCGGTGTTGAGAAAGTTTTCGTCCGCCATGTACAGCTTGGTCCAGGCAAGCCAGGAGGACTGCTCCAGGCTCATTACCTTGCGCCCGGGCCGTGAGTCTTCGCGGTCGATCAACTCGGCGTAGGCTTCCAGCACGGTTGTCGCAGGCGTCACGCCGGCGCGCGCGCACCACAGGCGCTCGTAGTACTGCGTCAGGCCCTCCATGACCCACAGCGCCCTGGTGTGCTGCTCGCGCGAGTAGTCGAATGGGCCCAGCACCTGCGGCCGGATGCGCTTGACGTTCCAGACATGGAAGAACTCATGGCTGACCAGGCGGATGAACTTCTGGTAGTCAGCCTCGTTCTTGAACATCCAGCTTTTCCACCCGCACACGCAACTGTTCAGGTGTTCCAGCCCGCCGCCCGAATCCGGCGTAATGTGGTGAATGAACAGGTAGTAGTCGTAAGGCAGCCCGCCGAAATTCTTCGCCTGCACTGCCACGATCTTGCGCGTGTCCTCGATGATCCGCTTGAGGTCGAAGTTGCCGTAGCCATATACCGCAACGTCATGCCGGATGCCATCGACCTTGAAGCTGTGAACGCTGTGCGTGCCAATCTCGAATGGCGTGTCGCCCAGTACGTCATAGCTGCCCGCCTGCCAGGTGTTGGGCTTGCCGCGCACCGGCGGCAGGCTGGTGGCGACCTTCCAGCCGCGGAAGGGCTTGATGGTAACGGTGTACTTGCACGGCGCCGGCATGCCGCCCTCGCCGACGAGATAGGGCAGCAGGTTGGTGCCCAGAAAGAACCCGTGGGTGTCATCCAGGTGTGGCGTGCGCACGGACAACTCATCAGCGTACAACGTGTAGCGCGCAGTGAATGTACCGCCGCGGATCGAGCGCACCCCGAAACTTTGTTTGTCCAGCATTTCGACGTCGCATCCGCGCGCCTCAAAGCCGCTGACGTTCTTGGCAAACTCGCGCAGCTTGTAGCTGCCCGGCGTCCAGGCCGCAAACGCCAGTACCGCGTGGTCGCCTACGCCCTGCACGGTCAGCTCCACGTGGAAAGTGTGACTGGCTGGGTCAGGCATCGACACGACGAAATGGATAGAAGTGTCAGCGTGGACGCGCGCAACACGCGGCGCGCGATCCACCCTGGATCGCGCCGGAGACTTTGAACTGGCTGCCCTGTCGGCCATAGCAATCCTTTAGCGACGACGTCAGCGTCCCGGCTACTCGCCGCCCTCGTATCCCTTCCAGTGTCCGCTGGGGCTGGGGCCGGATTCGGCGGGGTACACGACGCTGCCCTCGATCACCACGTCGGGGCCTACAGTGCGGGTCTTGAGTCGCTCAAACGTGATGGCGCGTTCTACGTCCGGCACGCCCGGGCCTTCGACGGGCGTGGTGGCGGCTTCACCGCCAAAGACTTTGGGGGCGATGAAAATCTTCACGCGATCAACGGCGCGCTCCTGAAATGCGCTGGCCAGGATTCCGCCGCCGCCCTCGATGATTGCGCTGGTCACACCGCGCTCGCCCAGGTCGTGCAGAATTTCCTGCCAGCGCATGTGCGTTGCATGTCGCGGCATCATGATCAGGTACACGCCCTGGGCCTGAAGCGCCTTCTGTCGATCTTCGGGCGCGTCGTCGGCGCAATACACGAATACCGGAAACTCGCGTGCCGTCTTGACCAGCGCGCAACCCAGCGGGATCAGCAGGTCGGTGTCGATGACCACCCGCAACGGCTGCCTTCCCACCCCGCCGCGCGCCGTAAGCCGCGGGTCGTCGCGCTCGACCGTGCCGCGGCCGACGATGATGGCGCCTGTGCAACCGCGGTCGTAGTGCACCTCGCGGCGGGCTTCTTCACTGCTGATCCAGCGGGCGTCGCCCGAGCGTGTGGCGATCTTGCCGTCCATCGTCATCGCCCACTTCGCGGTCACCAGCGGACGCGCTTTCTCGACGTGCGTGAAGTAGGCGGCGTTGAGCTCAATCGCTTCCTCGATGCATTCGCCGACGTGCACGTCGATGCCGGCGTCTGCCAGGTGCTGTACGCCGACGCCGCGCACTTCAATGTGCGGATCCTTGATCGCGACCACCACGCGCTTGATCCCGGCCTGAACAATGGCCGGCACGCACGGCGGGGTCTTCTTGCCTTCGTAGCCGGTGCAGCAGGGCTCCAGCGTCACATACATGGTGCCACCGGCAGCCTGCCCGCCGGCGTTGCGTATCGCGTTGATCTCGGCGTGCGGCCCGCCGAACTTTTCGTGAAACCCCTCGGCGACGATGTTGCCGTTGTTGACGATCACCGCGCCGACCATCGGGTTGGGTGCGACGTACGGCTGGCCGCGCTTTGCCAGCTCAAGCGCGCGCCACATGAACCGGCGATCCTGCTGCGTCATGTTGGAACCTCTAGGCACGCGGATTTACAGGTGTGGGCCCAATGCGACAAGTGCAAGCCGTGGCATTCCTGTCCCCGCAAGCCTGCCGCGACTGCGGACGGCATCGCGCGTATCGCCGGCTGCATCTACAGCTTCCTCACGCGCTCGGGTATGTCGGGCACGTGCTCAATCACCCTTGAGATTACTTCGTCGGACTTGATGCCTTCGGCTTCGCCCTCAAAGTTCAGGATCAGGCGGTGGCGCAGGGCCGGGTGGGCGCAT
The DNA here is from genome assembly GCA_964652605.1 of uncultured Planctomycetaceae bacterium. GTDB lineage: Bacteria > Planctomycetota > UBA8742 > UBA2392 > UBA2392 > JADJRK01. The sequence continues at coordinate 33,716 of CAZZBH010000012.1, read as the reverse complement.
TCGCGAATGTCGTCGGCGCTCACATTGAAGCGCCCCCGGGCCAGCGCGATCATCTTGGCCCCGCGTATCATGGCCTGGCCGCCGCGCGGGCTGCTGCCTACGCGCACGAACTGCTTGACGATCGGTGCCGCCTCAGGGCTTTCCGGGTGTGTCGCCAGCACAAGGCGCGATGCGTACTCGGTCAGATGCTGGGCAATGGGCACTTGCTCAGCCAGCTCACGCATTGCCACGATGCGCTTACCGTCCACGACCTTGCCGGCGCGCGCCTTTTCAGAGCCCGTGGTATTGCTGAGTACTTTGGCCAGCTCGGCGACGCTGGGGCTTTTCACGTCAAGTTTGAACATGAAGCGGTCCAACTGCGCCTCGGGCAGCGGGTAGGTGCCTTCCATTTCGATGGGGTTTTGCGTGGCCAGCACGAAAAACGGCTGATCAAACTTGAAGGTCCTGCCGCCAAAGGTGACGCTGGCTTCCTGCATGGCCTCAAGCAGGGCGGACTGGGTTTTGGGCGTGGCGCGGTTGATTTCGTCGGCAAGGATGATGTTGCCGAACACGGGCCCCTTTTGAAACTCAAAGCGGCGGTGGCCGTCCTCCTCGACGACGATGTTTGTGCCGGTGATGTCGGCGGGCATCAGGTCAGGCGTGAACTGAATGCGCGAGAATGTCACGTCCACCGCGTCAGAAAGCGTGCGCACCAGCATTGTCTTGCCCAGGCCCGGCACGCCTTCAAGCAGGATGTGGCCGCCTGTGACAAACCCTACCAGGGTCTTGTCCACGATCTCGGCGTGGCCGACAATCACCTTGCCGATCTCCGCTTTCAGCTGCTCTACCGTATCGGCAAAGGCCTTTGCCTGTTGTTCGATGTCCATGCGGTTTCTCCGGCTCCGGGCGGAATGATAGCGAGCAATCGCGCCCGGCGCACCCAAGGAGAGTTGTTCCATCCTTGTGACAATCTTAATGCCGCCTTTACATGTAGCTGCTATAGCCGTTTGCAAGGAACGAGAATGCCCACCAAGACCCACCACCTCGCGCGCGAGCTGGAGATCCTCAAGAAGAACCTGCTGCATGTCGGGAAGCTCGCGCTGTCCGAGCTCAGCAAGGCCATGGAGGCCTACAACAAACGCGACGTTGAGCTGGCCCGTGAAGTCGCCGCCGCCGACAAGGTGCTCGACGCCAAAGAAGTGCGCGTCGAAGAAGAGTGCCTGCGCATCATCGCGCTGCACCAGCCGGTGGCGCAGGACCTGCGCTATGTGACCAGTGCCTTGAAGATCAACCAGTTGATCGAGAACACGGGCGACACGGCTGTGCGCATTGCCAACCGCGCGGAGTTTCTCGCGTTGCGGCCCCCGCTGCCGATTGAGGTTGACGCGGCCGGCACCGGCGCGCGGGTGGTAGAGATGTTTGACCGCGCCTTGCAGGCATTTGTGAACCTGGACGAGCTTGCGGCACACGAAGTACGCGACATGGACCAAGCCGTGGACAACGCCTACCGCAACACAACCGCGCGCCTGATTTCGGTGATGGAGCAGCACAGCAACCAGGTTGAAACAGCCCTGCAGACCATGAACCTGATGCGACACCTTGAGCGCGCCGCGGACCGCGCAACCGACATCGCCAACCAGGTGCTGTACATTCTTTCCGGAGACATCGCGCGCCACACAGACCACTCGGAGTAGCCTTGACGACCGCAGCCATGAACAAGACGCAGAACATCCTGATCATTGAAGACGAGCCCGACATCACGGAGGTGCTGAAGTACAACCTGGAGAAGAACCACTTTCGGGTTGCCACCGCCGGCACGGGCGAGGCAGGGCTTCAGGCTGCGCAGGAAACGCTGCCTGACCTGGTGCTGCTGGACCTGATGCTGCCGGGCATGGACGGGCTTGAGGTCTGCCGCAAGCTGCGCGAAGACCCCCGCACGCGCGAACTGCTCGTCATCATGCTGACGGCCAAAGGTACTGAAGCCGACGTAGTCGTGGGACTGACGCTGGGCGCGGACGACTACATCGTCAAGCCGTTCAGCACCGGCGAGCTGATGGCCAGGATCAAAGCCGTGCTGCGGCGTGTGGAACATCGCGACGACGAAAGCGAGGCCGGCCACCTGCGTGCGGGCCCGATAACAATTGATCTGCACAAGCACGAGGCGCGGGTCGGCACGGACGTGGTCGAGTTGACACTTTCTGAATTCAAACTTCTGAGTTTCCTGCTAAAGAAGAAGGGCCGGGTGTTCACCCGCGATCAGTTGCTGGACGCGGTGGTCGGGCCTGACGTGTTCGTGACAGCGCGCAACATTGACGTGCATGTTGCGGCACTGCGCAAGAAGCTCGGCAAGTACGGAAGCGCCATCGTCACCGTGCGCGGAGTGGGCTACCGTTTTGAAGAAACCTAGCATTCTGCGCTCGCGCCTGCTGTGGCGCCTGCTGGCGGTCAACACGATCGCCGTGCTGCTTTTTCTGGCCGGCGCCGGCGTGTACCTCAACCTGCAGCTTCGCTCGCAGCTTCTGGATGAGGCGACACTCGACCTCGAGGCGCGCGCCCGCCTTGTCCATGATGCCGTGTCGCGTACCGGAGACTCGCTGCAGCAGGAAGTCCAGCGCCAGGCCGACGCCGCCGGCGCGCGCGTGACCGTGATCAGCCGCGACGGCACCGTCCGTGCCGACTCCGATGCCAACGCGTCTTCCATGGATAACCACGCCACACGGCCCGAGGTCGTGCAGGCGCTTGAAGGCGGTGTCGGCGCGGCTGTGCGCTACAGCCAGACGCGCGGCGCGGACTATCTGTACGTTGCCTACAACCCGGGCGCGGGCGACATTGTGCGTGTCAGCGTGCAGGCCAGGCAGCTGGAGGCGCGGCTGCGCACTGCTGAAAGCACGATACTGTTCGCGGTCGCGGCGCTTTTTCTCGCGGGCATGCTGGTCAGCTATGCGGTCGCGCGGTTTATTGTGCGGCCGGTTGAAGCCATGCGGCACGCGGCGCAGGAAATTGCGCGCGGCAACCTGGATGCCCAGATTGAAGTCAACCGGCGCGACGAATTTGGCGAGCTTGTCAATGCCTTCAACACCATGGGCCGTGAGCTGCGCACGCGTGTCGGGCAGATCGAGGCCAAAGGGCGCGAGCTTTCCGCCGTCATGGACAACATGAGCGAGGCACTGCTGCTGGTGGACAGCCAGGGCGTGATCGCGGTTGCCAACCGGGCTGCTGTGGCGACGCTGCCCTCGCAGGACGGAACGCTGGTGGGAAGGCAGCTATGGGAGATTATCCGGCTGCCCGAGGTGGACGAGCTGCTTGCCAGCCTGCCCAACCTTGAGGAGCCACGCCGCATCTGGGTTGAAGACCGGACGCACGCCCAGCGTCGGGTGCTGGCGTTCGTGGCTACGCCGCTCTTTGAAACCGGCAAGGGCGAGCGGCACGCCGTGCTGCTCATCAGCGACGCCACGGAAGACCAGAAGCTGCTGGAGATGCGCCAGGATTTTGTGGCGAACGTCAGCCACGAGCTTAAGACACCACTGACCAGCATCAGCGCCTACGTCGAGACGCTGCTCGATGGTGCGGCAGACGATGAAAGCGTTCGCCGGCCCTTTCTGGAGAAGATCCAGGTCAATGCCACGCGGCTTTCCAAGCTGGTCAGCGACATTCTCAATCTGTCACGCCTCGAAAGCGGCACCGGCGACGAATCGCGCAAACAGCTTGATCTGAACGAGCTGGTAGGACATTGCGTCAAGCAGCACGCCGAAAGCGCTGAGAAGAAGGGCCTGCAACTGACCGTCGCAACCCAGGAGTCGCCGGCCATGGCCCTGGTCAACGAAGAAGACATGACCGAGGCCGTCGATAACCTGATCGTCAACGCCATCAGCTACACCCAGCCGGGCGGGCGTGTGGACGTGTCCGTGTCGCGCGACGAACAGGGCCTGGTCATTGAGGTCAGGGACACCGGGGTAGGAATCCCGGCGGATGCACTTTCGCGAGTGTTTGAGCGCTTCTACCGCGTCGATAAGGCGCGCAGCCGCGCGCTGGGCGGCACCGGCCTGGGCCTTGCCATCGTCAAGCACGTCGCCATCAAGCACGGCGGCAACGTCGATGCCGAAAGTGAAGAGGGCAAGGGCAGCACGTTTCGCATCAGTCTGCCGGCTGTGCCGGTGAAGCTGAAGCCTTGAACCGGCGCTGCGCGTCCTTGCGCGTCCAGTCTTTGCCGTCTCGAAGCGCATACCAGTTGATCACCGGGTGCACGCCCTGCCCCAGGCATCGACCGGCGCGCCCGCGCCCGAGCGCGTCGCCCGGCTCGTCATACTCCAGCAGGATGTAGCGTGCCCCGACACCGATCTCAAGCACGGTGGTGTCCACCGGCACCCACTGGCCAAGCCAGACCTCAGCCCAGGCGTGGTAGCCAAACACTCCCTTGTCGCCGGCGGACAGGTAAACGATGCCGCCCGCGTTGCGCGCAGGGATGCCGGCTGCGCGTGCCAGTGCCACAAACAGCGCCGCATGCTCGGTGCAGTCGCCCTGGCGCTCGCGGTAGGCCTGCAGCGCACTGGCGCCGCCCGTTGCGCCGCTGCCGTCCTTCAGGCGGCGGTGCACAAACGCGCTGATTGCCCGTATCGCGGCAACGGCAGTCTTCTTGTCCTTGACCAGCCGCGCCGATTCAGAGGCGAGCACCTTATGGTCTGACTGGCACATCGGCGTCGCGCGCAGAAACACGCTGATGTCGTCCGGGATGTCAGCCGGCGGAAGCGCGATTTCTTCTGCGCCTTCCGGCAGACGCTGTGCCTTCAGCAGTAGCGCGTAGCCTTCATCAGTACGCTTGACGTCGTGGTAGTCATTGCTGTCGGCGATGTCGGGCAGGCCGCGGTCGGCTTCGTGGTCGTACTCGAACTCAAGCTCCATGCTCTCAAGCTCAACGTCGTCGCCGACACGCACATTGGCGTCCATCATGCTGCTGAGCTGGAACACATCCGGCTTGAAAGGGTCCGGGATCCTGGCGACGCGGGTCAGCACAAATCCGGCACTGACCTGGTAGCGAAGCGGCATGCCATCGGCGCCCATCACGACGCGTGCGCCCTGGCCGGAATCCACAATGCCGATGTCGAGGCCGGTCATGATCTCATCGCCAACCTTGACCTTGGCGTCGCCGTACACGCTCCAGACCTTGTCGGACAAGGTGTGAGACGTGACGTCCACGTCCTGAAAGCGCAACTGCGCCCCGGCCTTGGCGCCGTCTTTCACAAGCTGCCGCCAGGCCTGATGCTCGGAATAAATCGGAAGCTCTCCCGGCTCAAACTCCCACGACGTCGGAGGCTGTTTGTCCACGGTCTCGGTCATGGTGATGGTCTTGCCATAGCTGACTTCCACGCGGCGTGTCTGGTTACCGTTGATGGTCACGTCCACCTTGCGCAGGGGCGACCAGTCGGGTTTGAACCATGAGTCGGTGGTCCCCCTGATCACGAAGGCCGCGTCGTCGAAGTTGCGGCGGATTGCGATGTAGGTTTCGGTGCGCTCGAGAATCGCTTTCTCGCCCTGAAGCTCGGTCTCGCGGATGCTGGCGCGAACCCACCCGATGTCAGCGCCGGTGTGCGAGATGACGTAGCGGAATTCTTTGACCGCCGGCGCGTCTTGCGCGGTAGTCGTGGCGATCTGCGCGAGTAAAAGCAGCGCAACCAGCGCCGCGAGCCGTAAAGTTTTCATGCGAGCCTCCGGGCGGCCATGGTAGCAGGCGCAAGCACACGAACACTACCCTATGCGCAACACGCCGCGAACGTGCAGGTGGTCGTTGGCAAAGCGGGTGATCAGCGCCAGATCCTGAAAGAAGCGAAGGCCGTGCATGTCGGCCCGGTAGGCGGATTCGTAGCGATTGCCTTCAACGGCACACACGCGCTCCCACGCGGCTTTGCGTTCGTTGTAGCGCTGGTTCACTTCCGGGTGGGTCAGGTTGTCGGAGCCGACCTCAGCGGCGATTTCGCGCCGAACTTCGCCGGGGTCGCGGCCTTCGATCAGCGCTGTGTTGTAGCGGTTCTCGCGCAGCACGCGCGAAAGGTCCGGCGAGCCCGCATAGTCGGCGAACTCGTCAAAATTCAGGAACAGGCTGGCAGAGCCCAGCGTGGGGACAAGCCGCCACGCCGATCCTGGCCGTGTCGCCAGCGAGCCCTGCCGCGACTGCATGGCGTACTCCAGCAGCATTTCGCTGTTCGTCATCAGCAGCCAGTCTTCCACCACGGCGGCGCGGATGATGCGATTGAGCTGCCGCAGAACGTTGTCGCCTTCGCGCGGATCATGAAACCCATAGGCCGTTCCGCCCGCGACGGGCTTTTCGACTACCTGCACCGCGCCGGCTGGCGGCTCTTCGCCGGGGCGGCGCGCGCGGCCGCGCTGCGCGTACAGGTATTCCTGCAACAACGCCCTGGCGACCTGCGGGTCAGCGCCAGGCACGCGGAACATCAGGGCAAAGGCCGGCATCGGGATGTTGATGTTCGGCACCAGTGGCGCCTCGGGGGTGTAACTGACGGGCGCCAGCGCGAATGCCAGCTCGCCCACCTCGCCGCCCGCCAGGCGCTTTACCTCAGGCGCGCGCAGGGCAACAAGAAAGTCGCCAACCAGGCTGGCGCGGGCGTCGTCGTCGAAGACATCGTTGTACAGCACCTCTATCGGCTGCCGGTAACTGACCTGCATGATGGTGTCGGGCGGCAGCAGCTCAAGCTGTGTCGCCTCCGCGGGCGGCTGGCTCCAGGTCTTCTGCAGGTAGTCGTATCTCTCCTGGGCGGCCCGGTCCTGCGCCACCAGCAGGTACTGGTCGAACACCAGCGACGACGGCTCGGTGACATCGACGCCGTAGTACGCGGCTTGAAACGGCTGCGTGTCCAGATCGTGGCGGACAATGCGGTTCACGGGCACGAAAATGTCCGGAAAGATGCCCTCGACTTCCGGCGGCAGCGCGGTGTAGGAATCGACAGGGCTGCGTCCGTCTTCGTCAGGTGGCAGCCGAAGACGCAGCCTGTCCAGGTCAAGCCACAGGCCCGCGACGTGCCGCGATGCCGCCTCAGCGTCCACCAGCGCCAGCGTGGCCTGGTAATCGGCGCGTGAAGACATGCCCGCGCCAGGCGTCCCGTGCAGCTTCACGCAGTCATTCAGCAGACGGCTGCTGTTGGAAACCACAAGCACGTCATCCAGCAAGGTGACCAGCGTGACCCGCGGCGCCGGAACCTCGGCTGTCACAGGCGGGGTTACGCGCAGGATGCCGCCGGAATACTCCAGGCGCGTTCCTTGCGGGTCATCGGGAAAAAAGGCTGAAGCAATGTCCATGAACTGCCAGCGCGCCCGCACGCCGCGCGACACACGCGACAAAGCCACGTACTCCTGGCCGCGCGCACCCGGGTCAGTGCACAGGACGAGCTCGCCGCCCAGCACGTCGTCGAACAACTGCGCACCCGCACGATCGGCCTGGCGCTGCGCCGCGGCCAATCCTTGCTCCCACGTTACTTCTTTGAATGCAGCCAGGCCGCCGTCCAGCCGTTTGCCCAGCGTGCTCTGCCACAAGCGGCTTGACTCAAGGCCCACAAGGTCGGGCTTGGACGTCAAATGTTCCAGCAGCCGCTCAAGCTCCAGGCGGCGATTCGGCAGGTGGTCGATGCGCACAACCATCGACACTTCCTGCGGCGCGAGGTCAAGCAGCGCCCCGTCAAACGTAGCGCCGGATGAAAGGTAGCGGGCAAACACGAACGACAGCAAACCGACGGCCAGGCAACCGACACCCAATCCGCCGTACCTGGCAAGCTTCTTCCAGTTTGTTTTCAACCAATCCATGCAGCCGGATCCTCCTGTGCATTGTACGAGCGGAATGCACGGTGTGTCGGACGCTTTCGGGCGCACAGGCCGCATGGATTCTGCCAGATCGGTGCAGTTCCGCACACCGGCGGTTGCCGGTCGCGACGAACGACGGAATGTTGCATGTCGCAGAATCGTTGACATTCACCGGCGGCAAAGCCGGGCTAAGGCAGTCACATGTCGGAAAAGATCGACGCGGCGGTGGTGATCCTGGTGGACGGGCAGCGCACGCTGGTCAATCGGCGCCCTGAGGGCTCATACTTTGGCGGCTGGTGGGAGTGGCCGGGCGGTAAGCGCCGGCACGATGAGTCGTTCGAGCAATGCGCGCGGCGCGAGCTGCAGGAGGAGATAGGTCTGGAGGCAGGTGACCTGCAGGAGTTTGACCGGCGAACTGTGTCGTATCCCGGCCGCGAGGTGAGGCTGGTGTTTTTCTTGTCGCGGGTTAAGGATGGAAGCGCTGCCAGCCCAGCAGCGTTGGAACACCGCTGGTTAACGCCGGCACAGGTACGCGAGTTGAAGTTTCTGGAGCCGAACCTGCCGGTTTTGGCCAGGCTTGAAAAGGCGCTGGAAATGCGATGAAGTCGCGCCGCATTGCTTGACACCCCCCGGCGCTGGCCTATCATCTCGCGTCATTTTTCAGGGACCGGTCCGACGCGGAAGGAAGGATGCAGATGGCCAAGGCGAGCTCCAGAAAGAGCAAGTCCGCTTCGCGCAAACCCGCCAAGAAAGGCGCCCGCAAGGCAGTAAAGAAGGTGGCAAAGAAGTCTGCAAAGAAGTCCGTAAAGAAGTCAGTGAAAAAGTCTGCGAAAACAAAACCCGCAAAGCAGGCCGCCAAGGCGGCCAGGAAAGCACCCAAAAAGACCGTGAAGAAGACCGCAAAGAAGGCGCCCAAGAAGGCCGTCGCAAAGAAAACCGCAAAGCAGTCGGCAAAGAAAGCCACGAAAAAGCCCGCAAAAAAAGCCGCGAAGCCAGCGAAGAAAGCCGCGACGAAAGCGGCAAAAAGGGGCTCAAAGGCAGCGCCAGCCGCCAAGACCGCAGCTACTCCGCGTCGCACAACGACCGGCAAGGGTGCGTCCCGCGTTACTATTGAGCGCTCCGCGACACGCATCGCCAGCAAGGGTGTGCTGATTCGTCTTAAGCGATCCGGCCCCGGCTATACGTCCGATGGCAAGGTCAAGCTGCGGCAAGTGAACGCAACCGAGCGCAGCAACGGCCAGACGCCAATCACACTGCACCACCGCAAGCCGACGAAGAAGGAAGCGGAGGAATTCCGGCAGTTGCTCCTGGTGCGCCGCGCGCAGTTGCTGGGCGACGTCAAAGGACTCGAGGCGGAGGCCTTCAGCGACGAGACGCAGCACGTCAGCACCAATCACCTCGCGGACAGCTCGTTTGAGCAGTACGAGCAGGAATTCAATCTGTCGATGATTGAGAATGAAACCGAAGAGCTCAAGGAGATCGCCCGCGCGCTCGAGAAGATGGAAAGCGGGACCTTCGGCGAGTGCGAAGCCTGCGGAATCGACATCAGCATCGAGCGCCTTCGCGCGATGCCCTACACACGCATCTGCATTCACTGCCGCGGCAAGTTCGAAGAAGAAGGCGGCGGCGAAGAGTACGGCGTGTTTCCTGAGCGGCGCATCTAGCTGATCCAGTCCGAAAGCCGGGGCGTTGTCCCCGGCTTTCGTCATTTGCGCACCCATCGTGCTGCCGCCCGCCGCCGCAATCCCTCGCGCGTAGGGCCTTGTCTGATAGCATAGCAGGGCCGGGGCAGGAGCTGTTGTCGATGATCGCCCGTCTCATCCTGCTTGCCGCACTTGTGCCAGCCGCGCTTTCCGCGCAGGGCTTTGATCCCGCTGAGTACTTCGGTAGCGCCTGGACCGCCAGCGAGGACGGAGCAGGCACAATCAAGCTGGACCTGCGCGGCAACCCTTTGCCGCCATTCGTCGGTGTGGGCAGCACCGGCGCAACTGGCCAGACACGCCTTCTGACCATAGACGACGACGGGATGCGCATGGCGCCAGGCGCTGGCCGGGCGACCGTGGCAGTTTCGCTTGACCTGGGGATCAGCGCAGGCAGTGCCGGGGTGACAGTGGCCGAAATGGATGTCGGCTGTGCCGTCGCCTGGCGCGTGCAGGGATGGGGCGAGAATGCTGCCCAGTACCTGGCAGAGCTGGAGAGGGGCGATGAAGGCTTCACGCTGCGCCTGCGCGCGCACAACGGACGGCGGTTCGTACAGATCCCTGACGCGGTCGCGCGGGTAGATGCCGCGCTGCCCACGGAATTGCGCGTTGAGATCACGGCTAAAACGCTGCGTGCCACGCTATCCACCGCAAATCTTGAAACATCGGTGAGCTTGCCGCACGGCGCCTCCCTTGCCCTGGCGGCCAGCGACGGCACGGCCCGAGTGCACACGCTTTTTGTTTCAGGCAAGCCGTCCGTGCAGTGGAAGACAGAAGCCGGCGTGCGCCTGCTGGCGCGCCGCGCGCTTGGACGATTGCGGGAGTTCGCGACAGCCGGCTTGCTCGCGGGCACAGCCGCCTTCGAGTATCCGGGCACGGCCGAGGCCCTGGCCGAATACACCGAAGAGCAACGCCGCGTGCGTGAACGGGGACGCGCCGCCGCGCCCGGCCAGGGCATGCACGATCTGATGATGGTGGCCGCGGCAATGCCGGACAGCGCGCTGGCGGCGCACGAGGCCGGAGTTGCGGCATTGCTGGCAGGGGCACCCGCCACCGGGCACCGGCTGTTGACCCGTGCCGCAGAAGCTTCCGCCACGCCGGTCACCCTGCTTGCGCTGGCTGAGGCGTGCCGGCAGGTACGCGACAGCACCGGCGCAATGCGCGCGCTGCAACGCGCGCGCGAGAAGCTGCCGCCGAAGTTGGAGCCCGACCTGGCGCTGATCGAGGCGCGGTTGCTGGCCGATTCAGGCCGGCTGGCAGATGCGCATGCGGCGCTGGAGTCGGCTGCGGCAAAGCATGCCGGGCACGAGCAACTGGGTGCTTTCGCGGCTTCGGCGCGGATGCTGACACAAGGTGCAGATCTCCGCAGTCCGTCGATGGCGGCCCCGCTGGGCCTGCGCCTGCAGTCGGACCTGTCCGAGGAAGAGTTGCAGTCGCTGGCGACACGCGTCGCCCCGTACATCGATGCCATCCGTGCATGGTTGCCCGACTTGCCGGCGAAAGTGGACGGGCGCCTGCTGATCTTGCGCGGCCCCGTCGATTATCTGAATGCCGCATTGCTCGTTGCGGGCGACGAGCTGGACAGCGTTGCCGGGTTGTTCGTGCCGGAAGGAATCGAGGGCAAGCCGACAATCCTCGCGTGCCGCGCCTTTGGCGAGGACGAGCTGGTCAGGACAATGGTGCACGAACTGTGGCACCTTGCACTGAGCGCGTCCGGGGCAGTTGTGCCGCGCTGGCTGGATGAAGGCATGGCAGTGATGCTGTCAGCCGGTCGAGTGGAGGGCGACGGCCTAGTGTACGATCGTGTTCCCGGGGAATTTGCGTCAGACATCGTCGCCCAGGTTGCAGCCGACGCGCAGCGCGTGCGCGATGCCGTAACGGCGCAGCCAGCCGAGTTCTACGAAGCCGGCCGCTCGCGCGAGAACTATGCGGCTGCCTGGGCCATTGTCTGGTACCACGCCCGCAGCCAGTCCGGTCGGGACCAACTGCGTCAGGCCTTGGGCGGAGACGCCAAGGCGCAGCAAGGGATGGTCGGCGACGTCGGTGCGCTGTTGCCGCCGCTGACGGCAGCGTTGAAGGCACTGAACTGAGCCGCGCTGGCGCGCACTACGGCCTGCTGCAAATGGTGCTAAAAGCGTCCCATGGCACGAGAGCCCTTGCGAATCCTGGTCACGAACGACGACGGGTTGAATGCACCTGGCCTGGTGATGCTGGAACGCGCGGCGCAGCGGGTGGGCGGCGAAATCTATGTCGTCGCGCCCGAGCAGCAGCACAGCGCGCAATCGCACGCCATCACCATTCACCGGCCGGTGTTCGCCCGCGAGCTGCCCCACACGCACGGCGAGGCGCGGCGCATCGCAGTGGACGGCACACCCTGCGACTGCGTGCGCCTGGGCCTGATCAAGCTGCTTGAACACAAGCCGGACCTGTGCCTTTCCGGCATCAACCACGGCGGGAACCTCGGGTGGAACATTTTTTTCAGCGGAACGGTCAGCGCAGCCGCTGAGGCGTTCAGCTTCGGCATTCCTTCGATCGCCTTCAGCCTTGCCAACTGGTCCCACGAAGTCGAATGGGAAGGACTGGATGTGCTGTGCGCCAATATCATCCGCAAGCTGCTGGCAGCGAAGCACTCGCGCGAGGACTGGCTCTATAACATCAACCTGCCCGCGTGCCCGCCCGAGGTGATCAAGGGTGTGCGCCTGACGCGCCAGAACCCGGTGGTCAAGGGTGACAACTTTGAAGAGCGGCGCGCGCCCGACGGCCGTCGCTACTTCTGGCCGGTGTGGGACGAAGTGCGCGAAGAGCGCATGAAGGCCACCGACCCCGAGATTGACACAGTGGCTGTGCGCGAAGGCTTCATAAGCATCACGCCGCTGCGCTACGAGGTAAGCAACATGGACGAGCCGGGGATCGAGGCGGCGTTCAAAGACTTCAAGCCAACGACTTAACCGCCAAAGCGCCAACACGCGAAAGGTCCGTGCAGTTTTGGCGACTTGGCGCTTTGGCGGTTCAAGCAGTTCGCGCGATCTGGCCGAGACGGCCGGCTTGAAAGTCTTCTACGGCCTGGATGATTTCTTCCCGGGTGTTCATCACGAACGGGCCATAGCGTGCGACGGGCTCGTTCAGCGCCTTGCCGCCGATCAACAGCAGCCTTGCCTTGCTGTTGCCGTCGTTGGTCATGCGCAAACTGCCCTCGTCGCTGAAAACAGCCATCTGGCCGTCGGTTGCATCGCGCAGCGTTTCGCCCAGCTTCGCCGAGCCCTCAAACACAAAGGCGAACACGCGGAAGTCGGGCAGCTCAACAGTGACATCGGCGCCCGGGTGCAGCGTCCAGTCGTGGTACAGTATCGGCGTGCGTGTGTCGATTGCGGCGCTCACACCCAGCGCTTCGCCGGCAATCACTACCGCTTCAGCTTTGCCGTCTGCCGACTTTGCGCGGGGGATCTTGCTCGCTGGCAGCTCCTGGTAGCGCGGCTGCATCATCTTGTCGCGCGCCGGCAGATTGACCCAAAGCTGGAATCCGTGCACGCGCCCGCCCTCTTTCATGATGCGCTGTGAAGGCACCTCGCTGTGCACGATTCCCGCACCGGCGGTCATCCACTGCACGTCTCCTGCGGCGAGCTTGCCCTTGTGGCCGGCGCTGTCTTCGTGCTCGAACTCGCCCTCCAGCATGTAAGTGACGGTTTCAAACCCGCGGTGGGGGTGATCCGGCGCGCCCACGCCTTCGCCCGGGCCGTAGTCAGCGGGGCCCATCTCGTCGAGCAGCAGGAAAGGATCGACCATTTCCATGCCCTGGGTCGGAAACGGGCGGCGAACAATGAAACCGCCACCTTCGCGCTGGCGGTGCGCGGTGGTGAGCTTTTCTACGCGGCGCTGCATGGTGTTCTCCTTCAACTGGAACGGTACGAACGCCCACATTGCGTGACTTCTTCCGGGGCGACAGCCTGCGAAACGCAAACAGGCCGGGCTCGCGGCCCGGCCTGCACTCAGGGTTAAGGCTTCAGCTTGCGACTTTGCACTCGGTAAGCTTGTAGTTGTCTCTGTCCAGCGCGAGCCGTGCGGCGTCTTCATCGAGCGTGGCGCCGGGCTTGAGCTTTACGATTGCTTCGCCCTTTTCCCAGTTGACCTCGGCGCTTTCAACGCCCGGCTGGGTTTCGAGGGTTTCTTTCACGTGCGCCTGGCAGTTGACGCAAATCATGTTGGTGATCGAAAGCTTGTAACTCACGCTCTGTACCTCCACAGGTTGAGGCGCCGCAGTCACGGGCGTGGGATCTTGCTCCGGGATGACGTCTCCCGCCGTGCGCTCGTCGGCGCACCCGGCGGCAAGCACAATCATCAGTGACAGCGCAAGCAGTTTGTTCATGGGTGTGCTCCGTCGGTATTAACGACTCGCAACGCCGAAATCCTCCCATTTGCGGTCGGTATGCCGCTCAAACGAGCGGAAACCGTAGCCGTACTCCTCTTCCATCATGCGCTTGACCTCCTGGGCGGTCAGCACCGTGCCGGGCTCAGCCAGCAGATACACTTCAGCCTTGGCAAGGTCAGTCTTGGCGTTCTTGATCCCGGACCGGGACAGAAAGGCGTCCATGACGCCCGTCGCTCACTGCCCTCAGTCCATGCCGTTGATGCCGAGAACGAAGATGATCTCTTTGTTTGTCTCCGGTTCAGCCGTCTCGGGACCTGTAGTGATCACCAGATCGTGGCCGGGTGTGAACACCCAATACTGGTGCTTGCACCCCATGGCCGACAAAGCCAGCAATACCATCAGGATTGTGTGTTTCATGGCAGCCTCCGGCCCTAGAACAGGTAGTTGAAGCTGATCTTGGCCGTCCCTTCGTGTACGAACGTCGGGGCGAAGTAGTACTGATAAACCGGATACTCGTAACCGAACTTCATCTCAATGCGGTTGGTAATGTTCATCTGCAGGCCCAGCGACAGGTGGAACTTGTAGAAGCCGGATGGCACGACGCGCTTGCGGTCCATGTACATGCGCTCTGCAAATTCGGCATCGCCCTCGATCAGGATGATCATGTCAAGTTCGCGGTAGTCCGTCAGTTCAAAGAAGCGAAAGGCGTAGGCCGGGTGAACCACAAACGAAGGACCCATGACACGGCCGTCATTGAGCGTGCTCGCACGCACCGAGACGTCCAGCCAGAAGTAATGCTGCAGTGTGCTGTACGCCCAGGTGGCGCCCAGCTTCACGTCCAGTGTCTCGTCGCCGAAGGAGATCTTTTCACTCAGCAGGCCAATCGGACCGCGTGCCTGCGCCGTCGGCAGCATGAAGTCAACGAACACGCCGCCTTGAAAGCTGCCGCCCTCCTGCGGCTCGTTGTAAAGACGGTACTTGAACCCCAGGCTGAAGTCTTTGAGGCCGAAGTAGTGGTCGTTGAGGTTGGTGTCCTTGCTGCGGCGCACGGCATACCCGACGGGCATCATCGCGCGCACCGAGAAGTCGCGGGTGATGCCGTAGGTCATGCCGACGGTGAAGGTCCACACGTTGACGCGTGTGTCGTCGGGGTTGGCAATGCTGCTGTCCTCATGAAAGAAGCGGCGAAAGATTTCCCAGTGGGTATCGGCTTCGACTTCCAGTCCGCCACGCCAGATGGTGCGCGGCGCATCGCCGAACAGCGTGTTGTGGGCAGAGAGTGTCGCCGGCGCCACGGCCAGCAGCACAAACAGTCATCCAAGCAGCAGTTTCATGTCCGGTCCTGTTGCGTGTTCGGGCTCAGGGTAGGGCTGTAGCAGTGTACGGGTTCAACCGGAGTTTGCCTTCACGCTTTCAAGCCCTTGCATGACCTGGCAATGGCCGAGGTCTTCTTCCGGGCACCCCTGGATGAATCCAGCCAGCGTGTCGCGGATGGCGTGCATTTCGACCAGCTTCTGCTCGATCTCGCCGAGTTTGCGGCGGGCGAGGTCCATGACGTCGTCGCAGGATTCGCCGGGGTCGGCATCGCGCAGCCGCATCAGCGTGCGGATTTCCTTCAGCGTGAACCCGACGGACTTCGCGGACTGGATGTAGCGCAGACGGTCAACGTCAGACGCGGAATAAACGCGATGCCCGCCCGAAGTGCGCTCAGGATCAGGCAAAAGCCGCTGCTTCTCATAGAATCGCACAGTTTCCAGGTTGATCCCGGCTTCACGGGCCAGCTCGCCAACGGACATAGTCATGGCAACCTCCAATGCCAAGATAACACCCGGAGTTAACTACGGATTCCAGAGAATTCTGTTGTAGATTGGTTAGCAAGAAGAACAAACGGCCCTCGTTGGAGGGCCGTTTGTCTGGTGGTCAGGGCCGGACTTGAACCGGCGACCCACGCATTTTCAGTGCTCACAGCGGAGCAATCCGGCAATCCGCACTGCAAAGCCTATCCCGGCGCAACCCGCTTGCCTAGACCATCCCATCGCCTTACGCCTCTTTTCTCGACTTGCGGTTACTTGTTGCCTGTTCCTTTTGAAGGCTGTACAATGCCTGTACACTTTCCGGGGGACTCAACATGCCAGCCGAACGCAAACCCGCCCGCCTCAAACAGTGGCGCGGCAAGTGGTACATCTTCTGGACCGACTTCACGAAATCACCGCCGCAGGAAAAGCGCACGTCCTGTGGCAAGCGCGGCAAGGAAGCCCGCAAACAGATGCTCAAGGACTTGAGCAAGGACGAAAAGCGGGAGAACGTCGCCGCAGAACACCGGGGCGGCGGAGCGGCCTACGAAACGCCGCTCACAAAGGCCATGGACCGCTACATCAAGCAATGCGACCGGCGCGTGACCGCCCGGCAGGAAAACCCCAACGCCCGCGCGGAAGGCATGGCCGAAACCACCCGCCTGAAAGCGGCCCAGACCATTGAGCGGTTCAAGGATTGGCTGACGCAAAGCGGGCGAGCGAACCTGACAACCGGCGCGCTGACCGGGCAGGACATTGCGGAGTACAGGCTTCACTACGCCGCAGGCGACCGCACCGAAGCCACCATCGCAGGCGAAGTGCGCTATCTGCGCGTGGCGCTGCGCTGGCTGGATTCGCTGACGCCGCCGCTGTTCCGTGACTTCGGAAAGACCATCGCCCCGAAGTTGAAGCCCGGCAAGGGGCGCGGGCTGAAAGGCGTCGCGTTCACGCCCAACGAGCTGCGCGACTTCCTGCTGACCGCCCTTGAGCGCGAAAGCCCGGAGTTTCAGAACAACGTCAAGCGCCTCAAACGGGGGCGCGTCGAAAACTTCAAGCAGGCCCCAAGCGCCACGTCCGCCACGCCGGTATCCCGCCTGTTCATTCTGGCGGCGCTGACCGGGGCGCGGCTTGGCGAAGTGCTCAACCTGAAATGGTCCGACGTTGACCTGGACCGGGGCCGCATCACCATCCACGCGCCCAAGACCGGCGACACCCGCATCCTGCCGCTGACCGGCGCGCCCGAGGGCGACGTTGCGCCGCTGCTGGTTGACCTGCTGAGGCACTGGCACATGCAGAAGGGCGAACGCGAGTACGTGCTGCCCCACGGCGACCTCGACGCCCCGGTGTTCCCCAAGTCGGCATGGCTGCTGACAAAGCGCGCGTGCAAGAGCCGCATCACCGGCCCGCAGAAGCTGCGCAAGAACTTCACAAGCTACGCCGCCAGTCTGAACATCCCGTCATCGGTTGCGGCAATTTGGCAGGGGCACGGGCCGGACGTGGCGAGCGAATACTACCGCCTGCAAGTGCTGGACCGGCAACAGGCAAGCGACTTCGCCGGTGCAATGGGACTCGACAAGATCATTGAGCCGATGATTCCCGCAGGTTTGCGCAAACAGGCAGCAGAGGTTGCCTAGACCCGCCCGCAGCGATTACAGGATAAGCCAGACCCGCCCACGGGCATGAGGGGAGCTAACATGAACAAAGGCGGCAAGGGCAAGCGTGGCAGGGGCAAACAGTCTCCGCTTCCTGACCCGAGAGACGGACTCTTTCAACCCGTCATCGCCAACGTGCGCCTTGCGGTCAAGTTGCTGCGCGAAGCCGCATGGTCGCACATTCCTGACTTGGATGCTGCCGCCCCGCCAGAAGACTGGCACGACAAGTACCCGTGGGACAACAAGTGGTCAAAGGATGATCTAAAATACTGGCGGGCATGGGAGCAGCGGGCGCGCGCGCGGGCGGCAGAGGCCATCGACTGGCGCGACCGGCTGACAACACACATCGGCAGCGTGGACATCCACAATCAATGCCCGCCCGATCCGGCATTTCCGCGTGAGCGATTGATCGAAGAGCTTGGCTACGTGCTTGCGGAGCCGGACCCGGCACAGAACACGCCGGGATTGCCTCCGGTGGATCAAGGGTGGAGACCGCCGGAAAGCCTGTTGGGGGAGTTTCCCGACCGCCCCCCGCGCCGCGCGACGGAACGGTATTTTGCCCCAAGCCCTCAAATCTACGGCATGAACGACGCGCGGGCGTTGTTGGGTCCGCCGCCGCGCCACCTGACAGACCCGCCGGTGTACTCCCGCATCGACAAACGCATTGAGTACGGATTGGGGCCGCATCAATGGCGTGACTACGCCGCCGTGATTCTGACCCAATGCCTGCTGGAACAAACGCGCGCGCTGGAACTCTGCCAGTGGTGCGACGCGCGCATCGCGGCATGGGAGTCCGCGCTTTACCCCGTCTGTCGGCTTGGGGCGCATCTCAAGCACAACAAGCGCGAGCTTCACGTTGAACGTGCCGGGCACAATCAATCACGCCCGGTCCGCTGGACAACCGAAAAGGCATTACTGGCGTTGAAGCAGGGCAGCCACACCTTCAACGACCGTGAAGAATTGAGCCGGTTCCGCAAGGACGTGCCGGAGCTTGCGCTGCATCTTCGCGTGGAGCACGACCAGACAAAGGCGCGCAGGGTCATTCGTTCGTTGCCCGCTGAACTCCGCGAGCGTATCGAAGACATCGAAGAGCAAAAGTAGCTACAATCCCTGCTACGCCTCCAATCGCCCGTAACGCAGCCTTGCAAGCGGCTTGCGGGGCTGTTGCCCCGTCAACGCACACCCAATCTCTGCGAGATTCAGCCGCCGCAACCCAAGCCAAGATTGGTTGCGGAGGTTTGAAATGAAATCAGCAAGCATCCCCACCCTTCTCGATTTGAACGAAGCGCGCAACGCCACCGGCGGCAAGGTCAGCACTGGCGCGCTGAGGGCCGCCATCCGGCGCGGCGAACTCAACGCCATACGCACAAGCGACTCCTGCAGCGCCCGCATTCTGCTTGACGCGGACGATCTCGGCCGCTGGCTGCGCACCCAATGCAGTGGGCGCAACGTAGTGCCATCGCCGTCCGAAGTCGCCGCAGCCAACCGGCAGGCACAAGCCGCCGAAAGTGAGGCACAATGACCACCGACACCAACGCCGCCCTGGACGGCGGCGCGGGTGATGATGCTGAACTTGACGCGTCAAGCATACATCGATCTGCGAGTAGCACCAACGACAAAGCACGCCCGCCCGGTATCACTGTCGGCGCTGGCCTGAACCGCCCGCAAGGCCGCTTCGTGGACATTCGTCTCTGGTCGCCCAGCGCACTTGCGCGAGCGATTGAAAGCAAAGTGGGACCGGAGGCTTGGTGGTCGCCACACCTGTTCACATCCGGGCTGACGCCCGCGACCGAGTCCGAACGCAAGCGCGGCTCGCCGGAGATGGTCCAACGCCCCGACAACTACCGACACGAAAGCCTGTGGGTTGCCGCTATCGCGCTGTCCAGCGACCTGGATTGGCACGACTGCGAAGCACCGACTCCGCCGGGCAGTGATCCCGCGAAGATGCCCCCGCACGGGTGGCACGTAGCTCTGCCGCCGGATGTCGCCGCACGCCTGCTTGACGCGATCAAAACAGGCAAGCTGTCGGGCAGCGTCGCGCACCTGACGCCGCGCGGTTTACGCGCGGTCCACGTGCTTGCCGAGCCCTGCAACGATGCCGCCGCATTTGACGCCGCCAATGCGGCTTGCGGGAAGCAATTGATTGCGGAACTGGCCGCGCTGGGCCTTGCCCATGACGGCAAGCGCGGGCTGAAGTTCGACGAGAACGCAACCGACCGCGCCCGGCTTCTCTACGCTCCGAATGCAACCGTCAAAGGCACAAAGCGCAGCGCGCAAGTTTTCATTATGCGCGACAAACCCTACACGCTGGCTGACTTCAAGCCACTTGAGTCGCCGATCCCAGCCGAGCCAACGACCTTGCACAAACAACCCGACGCCGATCAACTCCCGCCGCCGCCGCTGGACGCATTGCCAGGCGAACTGGGAGCTTACATTGAGGCAGAGGCAGCCAACCGCTGCGTTGACCCTGCGATGCCATTCACGTTCGCTCTTGGCGTGGCTGCGGCAGCAATCGGGCGTGCCGCTGAAATCCAGTTGCGGCCCGGCTGGCTCGAAATCGCGGCGATCTGGTTGGGCCACGTCGCCCTTCCCGGCAAGCAGAAGTCGCCGACGCTCAAAACCATGGCCGCGCCACTGTTCACTCACGATGACGAACTGGACGCCAAGTACGCGGCCGCCATGGCAACGTGGGAGGAAGAATGCGACCTGGCCGAAGCTTCGAAGTCGCGCATGCCGGAGTCTCCCAAGCGTCAGCAAAGTGTGGTGTCGGACACGACGTTGGAAGCGCTGTGCGATGTGCTGGAAGCCAGCCCGCGAGTCTGCGGCCTTTACGACGAGTTGGGCGGGCTGTTTGACGGGATGGGCCAGTACAAGAAGCGCGGAGGACACGACCGGCAAGCTTGGCTGTCACTGCATGCCGGACAGCGCATCACCGTCAACCGCAAGGGCAAAGACGCGCTTATCGTTCCCAAGCCGCGCCTTGGCATTATCGGTGCGACCACGCCGGCAACCGCAGCCCGCGTCCTTGATGCCGGCAACGGTGACGGAATGGTGGATCGCTTCTTCCTGACAGCCAGCGCAAACGTCCCAAACAGATTTTATACCCCCGCCGTACCTGACCACTTGTGGAGCTCATACCAACGCAGCATCGCGTTACTTTGCTCCCTCCCGGCTACAACCGCACGTGTGCTGATGCTGTCGCCCGAAGCCGCCCGCCTGTTCGCTGACTTCTACGAGAGCCTGAACGTTGCCGACTATCCCCCGCATTTTCAGGGAGTGATCGGCAAGCTCGCGGGGCACGTCGGGCGAATTGCCCTGACGTTGGCTCTGTGGGGCAATCCGCGCGCGTTCGAAGTATCCGGCGAAGTTATGGCCGGGGCAATTCGGATGGGCGAATGGTTGTGTGAACACACCGCAGCCGTGCGGGCAGGGCAGACCAGCAGCTCGCCATCCGCACGACTCTTGGCGTGGCTGCGCAAGCGGGGGGGTCGGGCCTTCCTGCGGGATATTGTGCGCGCCAATGTTGCGGGCGTGCGTAACACCGAGGAAGCAAAGGGCCTGTGCAATGAGCTTGTAGACGCGCAACTGGCTGTTTGGGCAGTCCACGACACCACAGCAGGAAATGAGCGCATCGAAATCATCCTGACGGAGCGCGCGTGAACCTGCGGGAACGCATCAATCGTCGGTTTTCGACTCGTCGCCCCGAAGCGGCCACGGGTGGAGTACAAGCCGCGGCCGACCGCTACAACGCGGACCACGCGCGCGACTGGGGACCTCCGGGCCGAGGGACTTGTCCAATCTGCGGGCACCGTGACTGCTTCGGGCGCGCGGGCGGCAGGCTGGCAAACTCCGGCGATTGGGCGTGCTTCAGCGCCAATCACGGGAACGTCGGCCGCAAAGTGCGCACCGAACGCGGCAATGCCGCATGCATGGCGGGTGACGCCCTGGACGTTGACGCCCACGCCGCCGGGCGCACTCGCGTTGAACACCTGCGGGCGACGGGCTACTTGCCGCGACTACAACCCGACACCCGACACCAGAAGTCGCCTAGCAAGCGGATTCTGCTGTCGGCTGGCAATCTGTCCGCGCCGAAGTCACAACCGCAGCACCCGACGCCAAAAGCCGCCAGTGGAGCGGCTTCTGCTGTCGGCTGTCGGGCGGATGAAACGCCGCCGCTGATCCTGTCGGAGTACGAAGCTGAGTGGCTGGAAGAACGCGCGGCCATCCTGGAGTTCGAGGGCGGAATGACACGCCAAGACGCGGAACGCGAAGCCGCGCGACTTCTGGCGCTCGACGAACTCCGAGAGCGCGTTTAGGTCGCCGCCAGCACGGTATCAGTGGCATTGCGGGCTGCGCCTGAATGCGGCGCAACACACTACTCGCCAGAAGCGGCATGCCGCCTGTGGCAACACAAACATGGGTGGTAGCGTGGGGCAAAGAGCCGCTGCGCCATGCTCACCGACGCACCTAGGGGATGATTTTACCCTTGATCGCTGTTATCCTGTAAGCAGAATCCCCCGCATGGACCGGGCACTCACGGCGGCTGCGGCAAGTATCCCGAGGCGAATACCTGACAACCGACGCTTTCCTTCAGTTCGCCACGAAGCCCGGACGATAGAGGCATTGCGGGGCATGCAGGTCTTGAGGCGATGAGCGGCGCAACACTCCAACAGAACCACGATCAGTTCGGCGCGATTCCACCGTGGCCGGAGGACCGTGCGCGTTCCATCCGGACGATGGCGGACCAGAGGGTGCGAACCGAAACCGGTCGCTTGCTCGTGGCGCCGTCCGTCTCCAATCACGAGGCCATGCTGTACAACGCGTGCCTGCTAAATGACGTTGCGTGGTGGACCTGCGGCGTAGTCGCGCTGTACCGCACGCTGCTGACCATGGGTTACACGACGCTGGCGGAAGCAACGGAGGACGCCGAGGTCTTCCGCGAGATTGCGTCGGCGCGCCTTGCAGACACCGAGCAACACTTGATCAAGCCATTCAACTTGGGGCTGTACTTCGAGAGGTTTCGGAACGTCGCGCCACGGACTGAACATCTCCCGATCCCGCTGCTGATTTCCCAAATGGAGCCGGTTTGTTTCCAAGCGATACTGCGCGACGCCAAGGCGGCTGTGCAAGACTCGGTGCCGCATCTTGAGGCTGCGTCCGTTCCCGGCGGGATGCTGGCAGGCCATTCCGACGACGTAAAGAAGTTGCGAGCGGAAATGACTGCCCTGGTTGCCAAGCTTGAAAAGGCCAAACGGGCATCTGAAGCCCTTGCAGAGGCCGCAAGTTAGCCGTCCGTTGCGGGCGTGTTCAGGGAGCTGTCCGCGTGTTCAAGCCCGGCGACCTTGCTACGTTCACCAATCTGCACACGCTGTTTGACGGCAACACCTGCCTGTTCACGTTCAAGGGCAACCTCGTCGAGGACCCGTACGACAAGCCCGGCCGGCAGTGGGTCGTGATGGCGGAGATACCGAAGGGAGTTTACGGCAACGCTGAGTCTCTATACCTGCTCTGCCCGATTGCGGCAGGACCCACACGACACGACGGCGAAGCCAGCCTTGAACTGCCCGAAGGCACCTTCGGCCTGATCGAGCACGACACGTACTTTCAACGCGGCGCTGCAACTGTCGCGCCGATTGCAAGCCTGCGGCCGTGGCTTATTGCCACCAAGGCCAAGCAGAAGTCGAAACAGCCCATCCACTCCATAGCCGCTCAGCCGGAATGGAGGCAGATGGACAAAGCTTTCTGGAGGCTATGGAGCAAGGCCGTCGAGTTCCCCGTGAAACGGTGGAACAAACTGGCCCAGGATCGCGCGAACCCGAAGTCGGCCAAGCCGCACAGGAAGCGGTAGCTCGGCAGTGCGGCCTCCTCGATTTGAAGCCTATGTTCCCCACACGTCAAAAAACTCCTGGAACATGAAGTAGCGCTTACTCAGCCAGCCGGAGCCGTCTTGCAGCGTGTCCTTTCGAATTGGTGGGGTGAACACCAGCCGAGGGCGACTTAGGACAAGTATCAAGTGCTCCTTTCTCAACCGCAACCACTTGACCGCTTTGAACACGTCCTCGTTCTTGTTGAACCACGCGCGTCCGCGGTGGCGGAAGATGACCTGCTTGAAGTCATCCCAACATGAAGTTGGTTCAACGTGCTCGATCTTGGCTATGTAGCTGATTCCCCAATGCGTTCCCGGATAGGTGCGCCGCAGCTTTTTGCCGAAATGCGGGGCAAAGTACAGCGCCTCTCCAACCTTGCTGCCTTTGCTGTTTTCACACCCGAAGATCGCCGCTTGAAGGAACATCAATAGGCTGGTGGGCTCGTTGATCTCCCGGGCATAGATTTCTACTGCATCACGACCCTTGATCATCTGGTGCTCCTTGAGGTAATCGAGCAGGTCCACTGCAATGGGCTTCGATGCCGAACTGGGGCGGCGAGCGATCTTCTGTAGGACGCTCGCGACTTGTTGCCATGTAACGAATCGGAGGTTTCTCCTGGCTCGTTCGTTTGATGTTGGCGGAAACGGCGTGACGAGAACGCGGCACTTCGCGTCATATCCCAAAAGTTGTGCCACGCCATCGGACGATCCGACTTTGGCTTCCAGCACGGTGGTACCGTGGCTGGTGGCGATCTGGACGTTAGTACGCTTCATGTTGTTCCGGTGCTCGACCGAAACCGACTGAATCTTTCCTCGTAGCCCAAGTAGTTCACGAAAGGACTCCGGCTCGCGTGCGATGAGGTAGCCCAAGCAGGCGGTTAGGCGCGTTTCCCGCAACCCGCGTCCGAACGACCCAAGCAAGCTGGTTACGATCTGTCCGCCGCGAAGGAGCGGGACCTCCTCGTTCTCGATCGTCTGCGTCGTCCGCACCTAAACCCTATCTGTACAGCACCTCATGCATCAGCGAGAAAGAAATTTGATGCCTCCGGCCACGCCCGCCACAGGGTCAATCTTCGATCACCCAGTAGAGTTGCAGGCCGTGGTAGTACAAGTATTGCGCCCCGTTTGCCATCGTTGGACGGGTTGTCAGCAGCGAAGCGACGAAGACATTCTGGTCTTGTGGTCGATGCACGGAAGCACGGAAAAAGTTCTCGGCCGGTGGTAGCCAGACCGTCTCCGTGATCGGTTGTCCGAACGGGTCGAATATCGGTTGTCCGAACTGGTTAAGTACAGGCCGAGTGACTTTCCAGGACACGCGAGCCTTCAGGGCACGCGGCTTGTAGGATTCGACCGGCGAAAAGTAGGCGAACGCGTGTACCGAACCCGTAACGTCAGCCTGTTCATATCCCCACGTCAACCAAGACATACGCTCCGACACCGGCTTCGGGTGCGAGATTGTCTTGGTTGCACTCAATGTGCCGGAGATGACGTCGCTAATGAAGTACGGGTTGGACCGGGCGCCGCCGGGTTTTGTAACGGTCCAAAGCCAGTTTCCGTTCATGTCCCTCTGTAGCGTGGGTGTCACCTCTACCTGGCCGGTGGCGGGCCACGGGTCCATCACATAGAGCTTGATGACACGGGTAACGTTGTTTTCCTTTTGCAGGTCGACACCATAGCAAACTACAACGTGGGAGTTGTTCACTGCCAGGATGACGGCGCGCTTTTCCTTCAGCTCGGCGCGCAGCAGGTCGCCGAACGCTGAGGGCTTCTGGAAAACGGGGTCCTTTGACGAGCTGATCTTGCCGTCAAGCCGGAAGTCGTACCCCTTGGCATTAGGGATCCAGACCTGCTTCATGGACCCCACCATGAATTCGAGCGATGGAGCGGCGGTGATTACCGGGACGCCGAATGCGCGGGTAACGATTTCGGGCTGAGACGTGATTCGCTCCTTTTTCAATGAGTTGGCGATCATCTCAATGCAGGCGGCCCAACACCACACCGGAGTAGCCTGGAAAGCCGAATAGGACTCGAAGCCGTCAAGCTTGTAGTTCTCGACGTTGTTCTGTGGCTTCTCCTGCGCGAGCGCAACTGTAGGAACCGAGTCCGAGGGTGTAGCGGGAAACGCTAGCAAGGACACAAGCGCGACGACACTCAGCCTGAAAATTGTGGCACGCATGGTTGATCTCCCGTTCATGAAGTAGGCTTAGCAGCAAAGGCGGCGGGCCAGCCGCCGTGTTGGTTGATTACTTGGTCGATTTCGGCCATTAGGCGGATGGTTTCGGACAGGGCTACGACGATCTTGTGGTAGTGGCTGATGTCGTCCTGGCTGAGTGTGCGGCCTTTGCGGTCCTTGAGCCACTTGTGGCAGACCTGGTAGCCGCCGATGTGGAAGTTCCAGACGTCCTCGGGCACGCCTTTGAAGCCGGTGGTCTGTTTCTTGTCGATCCAGACGGTCTGGTCCGCGTAGCTGACCTTCTCGATTTCGGCGCTGCGCCTGCCGATGAACTCGGTGATGGGCTTGGCGAGCTTGGGTGATTCGAGCAGGTGCAGGGCGGTAAGTTCGCCACCGAGCGCAACCAGAGCGCGAAACAAGGTATGGTTTTCGGTCAAGGGAAGCCGGGGGAAGTCAAATCCCAAGTACTCAGCGTATCGAGTTCGGTATGTCTCACTCCAAAAAGTGGCATAGATATATGCCAACAACTGCTCGGGCTGAGCATCCTGACCTACAGACCTGCAAAACGCGTCGTGTACTGACTTCGATAGATTCAGCGTGGGCGCGGAGTCGGAAAGGAATCCCTCGGAGTCACCATATAAATAAAGAGGTGCGATGTTAGCGTAGCCACGATTGCTGCGCATGCAGCGATGGTCAAGGAGTAGGCGAGTAACTAAAAAATGGTTGTATCCCCCTGAGTCCTGGACGACTTGACGCATGAATACCAAGCCGATGTTGGGCTTCAGCATGTGCCTCAGTATGTCTTCGGAAGACTGCTGAACGATAGTTGGTTCATAGTAGACAAATCTGGCGTCGAAAGGGCGAAACAGGCACCGGTGGATTCGCCGTGGGTCGAACTTATGGGTCCGCCGGTACAGATCGACCGAGAAATTCCGGTAGTCGTGAATCTTGAAGTGAGTCGCGAGGTCCGGCCCGCTGAGGGTGGATTCGAAATAGCTTCGCACTCTGGCCTCAAGCGCTTGCGACGAGTCGTCCGTTACAAAGTCGTCGCGTTGTGTCATGAAACCGCTCTTGTGGGACATTGCATCGCTAATCGATGTCCATTGGCTCCATTCTTCGGCGAGGCTCATATCCTTGCGTACGAAGAAGTACATGGGCGCGGCAGGCTTGACGGCCACACTCGTCGGATGGTTAGCCTGCCCGAGAAGTTCGTACTTGGCATTTCTGGAGCCCCTAACGTCGGCGTAAGTCGTCGACGCCACCCCTGATGTAGCAATGCGCGCCATCAGGGCGATGCAGACTCCTTGCTCGATATCGAACACGTTTTCATCAGGGGAACCGTCGTGCGCCGACTGACGCTTCGCGATACTGCCATGTAGATCGACAATGTTGATGCCTTGGAAGGTTCCAAGCAAGGCGCGACGGAGGCCTCGGAGAGTGAGGCCGTCAATATAAGTGTTGTTGGTGATCACACCCAATACTCCCGCGTTGGCGCGTAACACGCACTGTTGACCAAACGCGAGAAACTTGAGGTAGTCGTCGTCGAGATTGATCTTGCGCTCGTTCAAACCCTTCTTGAATGGCTCGACAAGCTCGGAGGCGAACAGGCCGCGGTTTAACGAGTAACTAGCATAAGGCGGATTCCCCATGACGACTACAAAACGAGCTTTCCGCTTCACTTCGTTCACCGCAGCTGATTCATGGGCAAGGGCGGGAGCCCAATCGTCAAGGCTACGTTCCGTTGCTTTGTCGGTTCCCGGTTCAAGCGCGTTGGTCAGGTAGATTCTCGCGCGCTCGTCGGACTTAAAGCGATAGCCGGTTTCCCAGAGCTTGAGGCCGATCTTCATGTGGGCCACGGCGTAGGGGGCCATCAGCAGTTCGTAGCCGTGGACGCGCGGCAGCAGGTGTTTGGGAACGTATTCGTTCCAAGCTGCCTTGCGCTCGATGGGGCCAAGCCCTTCCTTCTTCCACTTCGCGTCCATCGTCTTGTGGATCAGGTCGATGACTTCGACCAGGAACGTCGCCGTGCCCGTAGCCGGGTCGAGGATGTTCACGAAGGGCGACTTGGGGTCCACGCCCTCGGGAATCTTGAGGCCCTTGTGGCGCTTGGCCATTTCGCCCCAAGTCGTCGTGTCCGCCAAGCCGTCCTCAAGGCCGAACTCGGTTTGCAGCAGTTCATGGACGCTGCGCACGATGTAGGACACTACGGGCCGGGGCGTGTAAAACACGCCGCGCTGCATCCGCTTCTTGGCGTCGTACTCCTTCAGGAACAGCTCGTAGAAGTGGATAACCGGGTCTTCTTGCGGGTTTCGGTCGCCAAAGTCCCTTAGGACTTGCTCCATGTTGGCTTTGCGGAGGGCGTGGACCACCTCGTTGATGCCGAGTTCGTCGAAGTCGATCTTGGCCTTGCGCCCGCCGACGTTTAGGAACATTTGCAGCATGTCCTTGAGGAAGGGGTTCGTTACGGGAACCATGTCCACGACGTTGTCAGCCACCAGTCCGGCTTCGCGGGATACACGGGCGGTCAGCAGCCCGTAGGTGATGGTTTGGGCGTACATGTCGGCAAAGCCGTCGTCGTCGAGGTCGTGGATCAGGGCCTCCTTAAAGGCCTCCATCATCTTGCGCAGGGGACCTTTGTCGGACTCGACTTCAAGAACGTTGAGCGCGCGTTTGCGAATGCGTTGCGCCAGCCGCGCCATCTGTTCGGCGAGGTCCTTTGAGGTGCGGATGACCTCTCGGTGCTTCAGGACAAATGCCTCGGCCCAGCGTTTGCGCCACGCTTTGGCGTCCTTGGGATCGTCCGGCCAGCGCATGTACTCATGAAGACGGGACTGCACATCGCGCAGCCGCAGCGTTGTATCCTCGTCGTCCCAGCCAAGGACTTTGAGCGTGGGAAGGTCGCCCTGCTCTTCGGCTTCCACGAAGTGGGCGAAGCTGATGTCGCGATGTTCGGCGTCGCCGTAAGATGAAATGAACAACAGGTCACCCATCTGCCACGCCGGGCGCTCCGCCTTGTTGGCGGATGCGCGCTTGCGCACGACAAGGGCGTTCAGGATGCGGCGCAGGACGACGAGCGGAAGCCGCTTGGGCTCGAAGTTGACGAAGAAGATGCTCCACGGCTGGTTCGAGTACACGGGGCGCAGGCGCTTGATGTACTTGACTTTGGCGGCGGCTTTGGTGTCCAGGCCTAGTTCTTCGGCTTGGTAGTCGAAGGTGATTTCTTCGAAGTCATCGGACTCGATTTCCCAGTCAAGCTCCTCGCGCAGGTACTTCACGAGTTGCGGGAAGGTGTTGATGTTGCGCAGGCGGTCTGTGTGGGTCCCGGACATCAGTTCAACTCCATCCATGCCTTGAGGATTGGCTTGATCCCGATGGGCGCGTCAATGGCCTTCAGGTGCGTGTTCTTGATGTGCTTCTCGACTTCGGCGCGGACTTCCTTGAGCGTCTTCTGCGCCATCTTGGTGCGGCGGGGCGTGGCGGGTTCGCATTGAATCAACGGCATCATGTCCGGGGCGTGATCGGCAATCTTGCCCGTGGCGGCCTCGTAACACAGCCAAAGGGTGCGGCCATGTTTTTCGGTCCAGTCGGCGGCTGCGGCTTGCTCATCGATTCCGCCCTGTTCCTTGGGAGGCGGGCCGGGGATGTTGTAGCAGAGCAATAC
Organism: uncultured Planctomycetaceae bacterium; assembly: GCA_964652605.1. Lineage (GTDB taxonomy): Bacteria > Planctomycetota > UBA8742 > UBA2392 > UBA2392 > JADJRK01. The sequence goes on along the minus strand of CAZZBH010000012.1, from coordinate 4,720 downwards.
GGCCTTGGTGTTCGGGTGGATGTGCTCCTTGCCGCTGAACACTCCAACACTCGGCTGTTCGTTGAGGCGTGATTCCAGGCTGGCATCGGCGGCGAGTATGGCGTTGTATGCGCGGCGCATATCCTCGAAGGGAGTTTTGCCGAAGTCGTCGAGCTTGCGGTTGAACTCCTTTAGCGCGTCGTAGTCGTCTTCGGGCTTGAGCAACTTCTTGCCCTCGATGCCGAAGGTCTTTGAGATGCGCAGGACTTTGGTGTGGACACGACCGTAAAGGCTCAACAGGTCGTCAAGCTCATCCGGCGGCAGGAAGTTCCAATAGGCTGTGGTACCGCGCAGCTTCTTCTGGCCCGGGTGGTCGCGGACGATGGCTTCTTCCACCTCGCGATTGAGGCGTCGGTCAATGCGGCCGATCCGCTGCATCAGGCGCACGGGATTCCAGTGCAGGTCGTAGTTAATCAGGCGCGTGGCGTCTTGCAGGTTCAAGCCTTCCGAAAGTACGTCGGTTGAAATCAGCACGCGGGTTTCGGCTTCGCCTGCCTCGGCCAGTTCGGCGCTGGTGGTGCCGTTGTAGTAGGGGCTGAAGCGCTTGATGATGCCGACGCGGTCGCGGTGGCTGGCGCGTTCTGCGTCCACTTCTTCGACGGTTTCGATGCCGGCTTTCTTGAGTTGCGTTTCGAGGTACCGCGCCGTGGACTTGTACTCGGAGAAGATCAGCACCTTTTGCTTTGCGAGTACCGGATCGCCCTGCATCAACTTGATCAATTTGTTGAGCTTGTCGTCGTGCTCGGCGGTGAGGTGTTCGAGCTCAGCCAGGAACTCCGCAAGCTGATGCAAGTCGGCGATGGACTCGTCGATGATGTCGTCAACGCGGTAGACGTCGCGGTCCAGCGGCTCGATTTCGAGCGCCATTTCGGCGATCACATCATCCTCATCGGGCTCATCGTCATTGGGGCTGGCGACCAGCTCGCGCACGCGCTTCTGCGCCTTCTGGACCGCGCCAGAGTGCTTGGCTTCCCACTGTTCAAGCAGTTTCTTGCGCGTTCCTTCGGGTTTCTGGGCGTGAATCCACGCGAGAATCTTGCGCAGCAGGAAGTAGCAGGATGAATCGAAGCTCACCCACGAGCTTTCGAAGCGCTTGAGGAATTGCGTGCGAATCAGTGCAGCGACCTGCATCTGACGCCCCTTTTCCCACTTGTCGGGGTCATCGGTGTAAGCCTCGGGGTAGTACATGGACAGATTGAGCAGCGGTGTTTCGCGACTGAATGCCTTGTCCACCTTCGTCAGCAGCTTGCCGTAAATCTTCTTGAGCGAGTACGCGCAGACCTTGGGGTGTTCGCGGCTGGGAAACAGCGTGCCGTCCTTGCCCTGCCGCTTCTGGCTTTCAATGGCGTAGCCGCGACTGCGCTGCACGACCAGCGCCTGGAACAGCGGACTGGCGGAAAGGACCTTCGCGGCCTCTTCGGCGTCGTCCGCCTGCGCGACGAGTTTCTCCAGCTCCTTCTCCAGAGTACGGAAGTGGCCCGGCACGCTGTTGATGCCAAGAGTGAGCTTGAAGTAGTCGTTCTGGTTGTGCGTGAACAACTCGATCATGTGTTGCAGGTCTACCAGCCGGTTGTTCACGGGCGTTGCTGTCAGCATGAACATGGACTTGTTGGCGCATACGGTGTGGAGCTTCCAATAGCGGGACTTGTCTTTAAGGCCGGTGTTGCGGAAATGGTGCGCCTCGTCGATCACGATGGCATCGGCGTCCTCTGAGACGGATTCCCACAGCGCCGGGAAGTCAGTGCCGTTGCTGGATTCGCGCATCAGATCGGTGTGGTTCTGAATCAGCAGGCCGCCGAAGAAGCGCTTCTTGGCCAGGTTGGGCGCGAAGGTGGCGATGGCAGGCTTCCAGACGGTTTCGTTTGCGGCCTTTGGAACCAGTAACAGGACGCGCTTCTTGAGGAAGTCCACGAAGTACTCGACAACCATCAAGCCGGTCAGGGTCTTCCCCAATCCGACGCCGTCGCACAGGAATGCGCCGCGGTGTGTGCGGGCTTTGTCGATGAGGTCGAAGAAGGCTTCCTTCTGGTAGTCGTCCAGCACTTTCCAGACCTGCGAGCCCTTCGGCGACGTGTCCTCAAGCCATGCAAGCAGGCTTTTGGACAAGTCGTGATGGCGGAAGAACTCGTGCAGGAAACGGGCATAGACTTCGAACGGCGAGTAGTCGCGGATATGTTTCTCGACGACGTTGAGCATGTCCTGTGTGACGTCATCGGCGTCGTCCCAGTGGGCTTCGAACCACTCCTGAAGAACGGTGACGGGATCGCCCGTGATACGCACGTTCAGCTCGACATTTTGATTCAACCCGGCGAAGGTGAAGTTGGAGGAGCCGACTAGGGCCGCGAGGGGGATGATTTCGTCGCGGGCGTGCGTGATGTAGGCCTTGGCGTGGAACTTCTTCTTGGAGTAGATGCGGACTTCAATCTTCTTGTCAGCCATGCCGCCGAGGATGGCGGGGACGCCTGAGAGGAAGTCATTTTCCTTCTTTTCGTCTTCGAGGCTCTGGTTCAGCGCGTCGGCGGCGCGAATCTTGAGCGCCTGGCTGATGGCCTTCACGGTGCGCAGGTTCAAGTCGTCGCCCATCAGGATGCGAATCTTGTCTACTTGCTGCCAATGCTCGCCAAGGCAGAGAAGCGCGCCGATGTCGAAGTAGCCGGTGGCGATGTCGATGGTACTGGAGTGCTTGGACCAGCGGCGCAAGTACTCAGCGGCTTTCCAGGCCTCATCGCTGTTATCGACGATGAACAGTTCGCTGCCGGTTGTGCTCTGCTTTCGTGGCACGCTGTCGCCCTTCTGTGACGGTGGCGCGCATCATAGGACAACATCCGACACGCGGTAGAGTTTCTATTGCCCGCGCCATTGGACTGATTCGGCGTTCGGTAGGCTCCAATGAGCTAGTAGGGCCTTGAGGTCTATTGGGGTGCCTGGGGGGTTCCCGCCCCCCTTGCGTTGAGGTCTGAACGGGGCCTTCGCTTGGGGTGCGGGGTGGTCTGCGTGCGCATTTGTGGGCGTTTGCGTGCGGTTTGGGTGCGTCTTCGGCTTGGGTTTCGGTGCGGTCTGGCGGCGGTTTGGGTGCGGTTTGCTGCCGTTCTGGGTGGCTTCCTTCCTTGGCGCTGGTGATGCCCGCCGGGTGAGTGCGGGTTTGATTCGCCATTCTCTGGCGTTGCTCTTGCCTGCCTTTGGGTGCGGTCTGGCTTTGCCTTGGCTGTGCTTGCCGGATGCTTTGCGCCAGTGCGCTTGTTGCATCCGTTGCGCTGGCATCCGATCTACGCTGCCGGTTGACCGTCGCCGATTCCTTCCTGCCGCATCGCCAAAAAAACTTTTCGCCCGCAAACCCGCTTGCCGTCGTTGGTTGGGCTAGTTCTGTTCGTTACTAGCCTAATTTTGCTTGACGTTGGCAAGTCGGCAAGCGATTGTCTGTGTGTCGGGCGCGTTGCCCGATGAAACGAGGCAGCCCGATAGGTGCGTCAACACCTACCGGGCCTGACCAGACCTAACTGAGTAGGAGTTAGATCATGGCTAACGCCAAAGGTAGCAGCGCACGCGAACGTGCGGAACAGGCAACACGGCACGTGTTGACCGTTTGGGAAAGCGGAAACCTTCCCGATCTTATCGCCAAGTCGTGGCTGGCTGCGAAGTCCGAAGCGCCTTGCGCCAAGTGGTCGCTGGGCAACCGCATTGCCATGCTGGCACAAGGCACGCGCGACGCACGCGGTTTCCAGCAATGGAAGGAAGCGGGCCGCAACGTGCGCAAGGGAGCCAAGGCGATCTACATCCTCGGCCCGTGTTTCGTGAAGCGCAACAAGGAAGCGGCCGATTCCGAACTGGCGTTGATCGGGTTTCGCGGCATCCCGGTCTTTCGCGTGCAAGACACCGAAGGTCAACCGCTCGCCGAATCCAGCTACACGCCCGATGCACTCCCGCCGCTCCAGGAAGTCGCGCAACGCATCGGCGTGCAAGTCAGCTACACGCCCATGCTTGGCGACTTCCTCGGCCGCTACATTCCCAAGCACAAGGCAATCGAGCTTTGCACGCACGAAACCGCAACGTGGTTTCACGAACTGGCGCACGCGGTCGATGACTACTTCGGCAGTCTCAAGATCAAGCGCAAGGATGATGCTGGCTACAAGGACGGCGAAGTCGTGGCGGAGTTCACCGCGGCCGCACTGTGCAGCCTCTACGGCATCGCATACGAACACAACGCGCTGAAGTACATCCAGCACTACCGCAAGGATGCAGCCAAGGCGGTCAATCGCCTGTTCGCCCGCATCGAAGCGGTCTTGACCTTCATTCTGGAAACCGCCGGCGAAGTCGCCGGTGACGCACCGGCAAACGACGGCGAAACCGTCGCGATTGCCGCTTGAAACCTAACCCAAACGGCAGGCGGGATTCTCTCCCGCCTGCCGACAAAGGAACCAAACCATGCTGCAAGAAAAGTACAGGCCGCAACACTGGCGCGACTTGATCCTGCCGACACAAGGCAAAACCGCTCTGCAAATCGCCTTGCTTCGCAAGCGCATTGAGTCGGGCGACGAAACCCCGCTACTCGTTTGGCTGGAAGGCGCGACCGGGTGCGGCAAGTCGTCAACCGCCAACGTCATCGCCAACGTTCTTGGCATCGCCAAATGCGGCATCGGACGCCAAGAGTTCAACGGAAGCTACTTCGACCATCGCACCGTCA
>CAZZBH010000011.1:0-48250 GCA_964652605.1 uncultured Planctomycetaceae bacterium | reverse complement strand
AAGAAGAAGGCATCGTGCCCGGCGGCGGTGTGGCTTTGCTGCGCGCGACCGCTGCGCTGGACAAGCTCAAGGGCGCCAGCAGCGACGAGCAGGTCGGCATCGACATCGTGCGCCGCGCGCTGTCACGGCCGATCAAGCAGATCGCTGAAAACGCCGGCCGCCACGGCAGCCTGGTGGCGCGCAACGTCCTGGCGGAAAAGAACGTCAACTACGGCTACAACGCGCTGACCGAAAAGTACGGCGACATGTACGAGATGGGCATCGTCGATCCGCTGAAGGTTACCCGCAGCGCCCTGCAGAACGCAGCCAGCGTGGCCGGCCTGATGCTGACGACCGACGCCATCATCACCAAGGCACCCGAAGACGAAGAGCCAGCCGACATGGGCGGCGGCGACATGGAAGACATGGACTACTAGACCGTCTGAACGCAAAGCGTAAGCGAGCGCCCTGACCGAGCAAGGCATCCGGCAGGACTGACCACAGGAGAGAACCACACATGGCAACCAAACTGCGTCCCCTGGACGACAACATCATCATCAAGCCGGCCAAGGCCGAAGAAGTGACAGCCGGCGGCATCGTGCTGCCTGACGCGGCACAGGAAAAGCCGCTAAAGGGCGAAGTCGTGGCCACCGGCCCCGGCCGTCTGCTGAAGAATGGCAAGCGCCTTGAGCCCAGCGTGAAGCGCGGCGACAACGTGCTGTTCGGCAAGTACAGCGGCAGCGACGTAAAGATCGACGGCGTAGAGCACAAGATTCTGCGCGAAGCCGAGATACTGGCGATCATTGGGTAGCGTACGAGGTTCGGTGTTCGGCGTTCGGTGCTGATTGCCTCGAGCATTCAACACCGAACAACGGACACCGAACGCCGAACATCGAGACGAGGAAAACATGAGCAAACAGATACTTTTTGATGTGGATGCGCGGCGCAAACTTGTGGACGGTGCAGCCAAGCTGGCTCGTGCCGTGGGCGCGACCATGGGGCCCTCGGGCCGCAACGTCATCATGCAGAAGTCGTTCGGCGCGCCGACGGTCACTCGTGACGGCGTCACGGTCGCCAAGGACGTCGAGCTTGAGGACCCGTTCGAAAGCATGGGCGCCAAGCTGGTCATGGAAGTCGCCAGCAAGACCAACGACGAAGCCGGCGATGGCACCACCACCGCCACGGTGATTGCCAACGCGATCCTGGACGAGGGGCTGCGCCTGGCCGGCTCAGGCCATAACCCGCAGGACATCAAGCGCGGCATCGAAAAGGCAACGGAAGTTGCGGTGGCCTGGCTTGCGTCCAATACCCGCAAGATCCGCAACCTTGAAGAGTTGCAGGCTGTCGCCACCATCAGCGCCAACCAGGACGCCGAAGTCGGGCGCCTGATCGCTGAGGCCATCGACAAGGTGGGCGAGGAAGGCGTAGTCACCATCGAAGAAGGCCAGGGCTTTGAGACCGAGCTGACCTACGTCGATGGGCTGCAGTTCGACAAGGGCTACCTCAGCCCGTACTTCATCACCAACGCCAACGAGCTGGTGGCAGAGTACGAAAACGCGCGCGTCCTGATCTATGACAAGAAGATCAGCAGCGTCCGCGAGATCGTGCCGCTGCTCGAAAAGGTCGCGCAGCTCAGCGCGCCGCTGCTCATCATCGCCGAGGACATCGAAAACGAAGTTCTGGCCATGCTCGTGCTCAACCGCCTGCACGGCCGCCTGCCTGTGGTGGCCGTCAAGGCGCCCGGCTTCGGTGACCGCCGCAAAGCCATGCTTGACGATATTGCCGTGCTGACCGGCGGCCGCGTCGTCAGCGAAGAGCTGGGCGTGAGCCTGGAAAGCGTCGACGTGGACGTGCTGGGCAGCGCCAAAAAGATCTCGGTGGATAAGGACAACACCACCATCATTGAGGGCGGCGGCAAGAAGAAGGCGGTGGACGAGCGCATCGCTCAGATTCGCGTGCAGATCGAGCAGAGCACCAGCAACTACGACAAGGAAAAGCTGCAGGAGCGCCTCGCCAAGCTGACCGGCGGCGTCGCCAAGATTCGCGTCGGCGGCTTGACCGAGACGGAAATGAAAGAGCGCAAGTTCCGCGTCGATGACGCGCTGAACGCAACCCGCGCGGCCAAACAGGAAGGCGTGGTGCCGGGCGGCGGCGTTGCTTACCTGCGCGCCAGCCAGGCCATCCGCGAAGGCACCTATCGCGGCGACGAAAAGGTCGGCGCGGGCATTCTCGCCGACGCTCTCGAGACGCCCAGCCGCAAGATCGCCGACAACGCCGGCTACGACGGCTGGGAGGTTGTCGAGACGTTGAAGGAGAAGAAGAAGGACACAGAGGGCTTCAACGCATTGACCGGCGAATACGCAGACATGTTCAAAGCCGGCGTGATTGACCCGACCAAGGTTGCCCGCTGTGCAATCCAGAATGCGGCCAGCATCGCGGGCCTGATGCTGACCACGAACACGCTCGTCACTGACATGAAGAAGGACAAGAAGATCGCCGGGGCCACGGCCTAGCCATCATCCGTGAAGACCGGCGCGCCGGTTTTCCGGAGGAGTTGCACATGCCCGTTTGTTGAACAATCGGGCCGCAGCACCAACAGGAGAGTTCAAATGGGCAAGCGCATGATGGCAGGGCTGGTCACGGGTGCACTGGCGGTCTTGATCGCCTGGGGTGCAACCTCGCTGGCGCGAGAAGGCACGGTGCAGGCGCAGGAAGCACGCGGGTTTGAGTACGCGTACCTGCTGGCAGTGCCGCGCCTCGAAAGTTACGAAATTGATCAAAGCCGCTGGGCCGGCAAGCCTGCGGACAAGGACTTTCACGCCCAGCACGTGTTCGCCTACGAAGAAGGCGCAAGCGAGTTTGAGCGGCGCGTGAACTGGCTGCGCCGCATGAACGAGCTTGGCGCCCAAGGCTGGGAGCTTGTGGACGGGCGCGCCGGCGTCATGCGCCGGGCGAAGTAAGGCTTGATCGTAAGGCTTGATCCGGACGTTCAAGTGCGGTTTGGGCCGTGCGGGTGTCTGGTTTCCTGCGCGGTTCTGACGCTATGGCAAAACGCGACTACTACGACATCCTTGGCGTTGCGAAAAACGCGTCCAGGGACGAGATCAAGAAGTCCTATCACCGGCTTGCGCTGAAGTATCATCCTGATCGCAACCCCGGGGACGCAAAAGCTGAGGCCAGCTTCAAGGAAGCGGCTGAGGCTTACGCGATCTTGTCTGACGACGAAAAGCGCCGGCAGTACGACACGTTCGGCCACGTGGGCGACGGCCCGCAGGGCTTTGGCAACGTCGAGGATATCTTCAGCGCGTTTTCAGAGATTTTCGGCGGCAGCAGTGTGTTTGGCGACTTCTTCGGCGGCGGCGGCAGGCAGCGCGGACGGCGTGGTGCCAGCCTGCGCTGCGCGATTGAGCTGGACTTTACCGAGCCCGTCGAAGTGACCCAGAAGACGATCGCATTGCGCCGCGCCGAGCCATGCGGCACCTGCGATGGCACAGGTGCCAAGCCGGGAACCAAGCCCGCCACCTGCAAGCAGTGCAATGGTGCCGGCGTGGTGATGACCAGCGCGGGCTTTTTCAGCATGCGCTCAACCTGCCCGCGCTGCGGCGGTCGCGGCGAAACAATCACCGACCCGTGCGGGACATGCAACGGCACAGGTCGCGAGGCCAAAGAACGCGAGATCACGATCAAGATTCCGGCGGGCATCGAAGACGGGCTGACACTGCGCATCCCCGGCGAGGGCGAACGCGGCGAAGGCGGCGCGCCACCCGGCGACCTGCTTTGCGAAGTGCACATACGTTCGCACTCGCTGTTCAAGCGCGCCGGCGCCGACGTGTACCTGGAGCTGCCAGTAGGATTTGCGCAGGCGGCGCTGGGCGCAAAGGTAGAGGTGCCAACGCTGCGTGGGAAAGCCGAATTGAAGGTAGAGCGCGGGACGCAGGCGGGCACCGTGCTGCGTTTGAAGGGTGAGGGCTTTCCGCGCCTGGAAGGCTACGGCCGCGGGGACCAGCTTGTTGAAATCGTGGTCGAGGTGCCGTCGAAGCTGACCCGCGAGCAAGAGAAGCTGCTGCGCGAGTTTGCCGAGATGGAGGAGCAGCACATCACGCCGGAACGCAAGTCGTTTCTCGACAAGGTCAAGAAGCTGATCAGCAAGTAATTCGTCCGCGAGATCCGCGAGGCCGCCATGAGCAAAGACAAGAATCCCACAGAACCCGCAAGAGTCGAATCCACAGCACCGGAGCCTGAAGCGGCAGTTGAGCCGGGCCACACGCCGGACACGCTGCGACAACTGGCAGACGACGAGCTGATTGAGCTCGCCAATCGCGCCGCCGAGGCCGCGCACTGGAAGGATGTCGCCGCGCGCACACAGGCTGAGCTGGAGAACACAATCAAGCGACTGCGGCGTGAACACCAGGATGCGGTGACCTACGGTGCCGGCAATTTGGGCAAAGACCTGCTGCAGGGCATGGACAATCTGGCGCGCGCGCTGGAATCCGCCACCCACACGAAAGACTTTGCCGCGCTGCACGAAGGTGTGCGCCTCACGCATCGCATGTTGACCGATGCGCTGGCGCGTCACGGCATCACACCGATAGAAGCTGAGGGCAAGCCCTTTGACCCGGCGCTGCACGAAGCAATCCTGGTAGATGACAACGCCGAAGCCGACAACAACAGCGTAACGGCTGAGCTTGAGAAGGGCTGGAAGATGCACGAGCGTGTGCTGCGCGCCAGCAAGGTCAAGGTCAACAAGCGGGCGGGTTGACGCCGCCAACGCAGGAGTGCCATGCCGACGTACGAATACGAGTGCCCTGACTGCGGCCACAAGTTTGAGGAGCTGCAGTCCTTCAGCGCCAAGCCGATCAAGGTCTGCCCGCAGTGCAAGAAGCGCCGCGTAAAACGGCTGATTGGCACCGGCGCAGGCCTGATCTTCAAGGGCAGCGGGTTTTACCTCACCGACTATGCTCGGCAGGGTGCCCCAAAGGGCGAGGGCAGCGACGGTGGGGGCGAAACAAAGTCTGAGCCCAAGCCGGATTCCAAAGCCGGCACGGACACATCAACTCAGGCCGACAAAAAGGCAGTGCAGAAGTCCGAAAAGAAGCCCGAAAAGAAGGCCAACAAGCCGCAAGGCAAGAAGCCGACAGGCACGAGATAGCCGGAGGCTGGCGATGGCAAAAGCGCGCAGCAAGCGCTGCCCCGGGTGCGGCAAGCGCTTTCGATTTGCCAGCGTGGGCGCGCATGCGTGGTACCCGTTCTGCAGCGAGCGCTGCAAGACGATTGACCTGGCAAAGTGGGTCGAAGGCCGCTACGCGATAGTTGAAGACCTGTCGATGGGGCACGACCTGAAGGCCGGCGGGCTGGAACTCGATGAACCGGACGATCAATGATCCCGCGGCGGCATCATCGCCAGGCGGCGCGTAACCATCGTAGCGAAACTGCCGCGCGGCAACTCAAACGAAGTTTCGGCCATCAGGCGGCCCTCGTTCAGGTCGTCCGGCTCGGGCACTGACAATTCGAGGCCTTGCGGAATGACCAGCGCCGCGCGTGTCGCCGCCTTGAAACGGGTACGCCGCAGGCCCGGCAAGCGAAGCTGGTCCAGCGAGATTCCCTCTTCGGCCAGCACAGCGCACGCGTGCGGCATTGCAGTTGGAAAGTCGGCCAGGTTGGTGTTGGCGCCCAGAAGGGGCAACTCCAGCGTCTGCCAGACTGCAAGCTGATCAGGCTCCATCACGCGGTGAAACGCCAGCTCGCCCGAGCGATTTTGAATCAATTCCGCTCCGGGCACGGCTTCGGCTACCATGCGTGTCAACGTACGGTTGAACAGATAGCTCTGGTAAGCCGCCACGAACAGTGTGCGCAACGCAGGCGGGATGCGGTCAAAACATTCCGCCCATTCGCCGGGGTGCTCGCGCAGAAAATCCACCAGTGCGCGCTCGGGTGATGGTCGCATCTTGTCGCGCAGCAATGCCCACTGTCCCCAGTACGCCTGCGCTTGCCTGCGGTTCTGCTTGTCGCGCAGGCTTTGCTTGCGATGCGGCACAGCCAGGTGAAGCCGCAGTGCCTCTTCGTACTCGCCGCGTGCCAGCGCCCGGCCGATGAAGCCCTGTCCGTGCGCGATGCCGCCAAAGCGCTGGTTGTCGTAGTAGTTGGGCAACCCGTGGCGCAAAAGTTCGGCGGCGTTGATTGCCAGGTGCTGTGCCGTTTCCGGGCGCAGGTTGCGCATCAAAATGCGAAAGCGATTGCCGAGGATGACGGCTGCGGTCAACGGATGTGTTGCCTTTCCGACAAAGCGGATGGTCATGCGCTCGTCGCCGGTGTCGGGCTTCAACGGCCGCGACGCGCTGAACAACTGTCGCGTCAGGCCATGCTTGTCCTTCAGCCCGGCGGCTGACAGGGCCTTGGCGGGCAATCGGTTGTGGCGTGCAAGCATCGCCAGCGCCTCAAGCGTGGCGAGTGACCGTTTTTGCAGCTCATAGACGTAATGGGTGCCGCCGGCGTCAGGCGAAAACGACGCCACTTCTTCGACAACGAATTCCTCGGGGCGCGTCTTCAGCTTCATGCGAGATTCCGTTGGGATGTTGGCGCTGCCGCTCACTCGGCGCGGGTGCGAACATACTCGCGCAGGCGCAGCGCGGCAGGGTCACGTTGCCCGGGCGCGAGATCGTGCCATTTCTGGAACGCCTGCGCCGCTTCATTGAACCGGCGGCGATCCAACTCAAGCACGCCGAGCAACAGCAGCGGCTCATGGGCCAGCGGGCGCGCTTCGCAGTGTGCGCGCAGCGCGGCCATGTGATTCTTGAAGGCATCCGAGTCTCCGTAGCCCGGCACGACAAGCACGCGAAAGCGCTCCAGGTCAGCCGTTGCCACTTCGTGAAACTCAAAAAGGTGCTGAAGCCGCTGGACAGCCTCCTCAAAGTCGCCAAGCGCAAAGCTGCACACGAACAGCGCCTCATGTGCCAGCGGCAGCTTCGGGTCGGTTTCGATCGCACGCAGCAGGCTGCGCCGCGCATCCTCGTACTTGCCATCTTGAAACTGTTGAAGTGCCAGCGTGTGCAGTGCCTTGGCGGAGGGCGTATCGCTGCCCTGCGCCGCATCGTCGCGAAACTCGGGCTCCTGCAGCAGGGCGTCCAGTGCCGTTACCATCGGGTTGCCCGGCGCCTCGACCCTGGGCACGACAAGCTCGTCCCGTGCGGCGCGATAACGGCCGCGGGTTACTTCGATGTAGCTGTTCAGAAGCCGCGGCAGACCGCGATTGGGGTCAGCGTTGCGTGCGTCAAGCACGTGCTTGTGCCATGCCTCGAACTGGCTGGGCTCAGCAAACAGAGTTTGAATGGCGTTCAGGCGTGCGCGCTCTTCGCGCGTGGCACCCATGAACCAGGTCTGCAAGGCAGTGCCGGCATCCTGCAGCTCGTTGCGCCCGACGTTTGCGACAAACAGCAGATAGAACACCTCGCCCGGCGCGCCTTCTTCCACCTGCGGATCAAGCGCCTTCATAGCCAGCGTAAACTCGCCGGCGCGAACGTGGCGTCTGGCGTCATCGATCGTCGGTGGCGGTACTTGCGGCTCCGGCAGTCGCTGCGGTGGGGGATCTGCCGGTGGCTGCTGCGGCTCAATCGATTCTGGGTCGCCGTGCAGGTCATTCTTGTCCACGTACTCAAGCAGGTCGCCGGCAAAACGGTCAAGCCGTTGCAGCGTCAGCACATGCAGCCCGGCTTCGCGGGTCGTCATGTACTTGCGGCACGACAGCGCAATCAGCCCGGCAAGGCGAGCATCGGCGGCTGTTGCCTCGGGCGCGTCCAGCAAAGTTCGTGCAACTCGAGCGAGTGCGCCGGGTGCAGGCTCAAGCTCATGTGCCCAGGCAAAGAAGCGATCACGCTGGTAGCGCGCCTGAACGACTTCCAGCATTGCGTGCGCCAGTGCAAGCTCGCCTTCAGCCGCCAGCGCAAGCGCAAGGCCCGCGTAGTGCTCGGCGGCAGCCGGCGTGTCCATGCACGCAAACGCGAATGCAATGGTAGCGTCCTGCCAGTCGCCTTTGCGCATGGCGGTTGCCGCGCGCGCACGGTTGCGGTCGTCGCCGCCGACCAGCCGCGCCGCCTGCGCGTCAGTGCCGGCCAGTTCTTCGGCGCGAATCAGAAACGCCAGCGCACGCGGACGATCGTTGTCGGCCAGCAGCAATGCGCCGGCAAGAAAGCACAGATCCGCGTTCTCAGCTGATTGCAGGCCTAGCTGCCGCAGGCGCGTGCGCGCATCAGCCGACGGCATGCGCGTGCCCAGCGACTCAATGCCGCCCAGCGCCGATGCATCGATGCTCAGTGCCCGCCGGATGTGCCTTGCCGCGTCTGAAAACTGGCCCATCCAGAACAGGGTCAAGCCGGCTTGCACGTTCTCATCCGCGCCGGACGGCTTGGCCTTGAGGGCGCGAACAGCAAGCGTCAACGACTCGGTTTCGCCCGCAGAGAGGGATGTCCGTGCACGGGCAAGCCAATCGACGGTTTCAACGGTTGGCCCGTCGGCACGCAGCGATGTCGAAAGCGCCAGCAACGACAGGAGCGCCACCCAAAGCAGGGGCGCCCCCGTGATGTTTCGTAAACTGAGCATGCTACTCGCCGCCGGCGTTTGCGCCGCGCAGCCTGGCGTGGATGCCGTTGGCAAGCTCGGCCTCAAGGTCGCGCTCACGGTTGGTCTCGGTCCACTTGCCGGAGTACATGGCAGTCGGCCCGCCGCGACCCATGCCGTAGCTTGAGCCCGTGTACACTTCGCGTTTGGCGATCACAACCGGCTCATAGTGCCCGTCGGCGTCAAGCTGCGGATACGCCGTGACGTGCACACGGTACTTTTCCATTCCGACAACTCGAATGTCGCTTACGGAAGTCCAGTGGTTGTACTTCGTCTCAACGTCGGCACGGAACACGCGGTCTTCGCCAAACTTTGCCTTGAACTCTTCATGAATCGCGTGATCGACGGCGCCGTACGCGCTGCTGCCCCACTGACCGGACTGCAGGCGGTAAACGTCGTCGGTAAACACGGTGCAACCCGAAAGCAGAATGGTTGCAACTGCCAGAACTGCCAGGATGGTTCGCATGGCTCCTCCACCACGGCCAAGGGAGCAGGCCGCACGCGCGGATTCGGGGCTGCCACTATGTTACGTGCCCGGGGTCGCCGCGCAAGCCTGAAGGGCGATCAGAGGGTCTCAGTTTGCTTCAAGAACCGAGTCATAACTGCGCACCGCAGAGGCGCGGAGCACAGCCGCAGAGAACAACGAGCAAGGCCTGCCGGTTCGTGAAAGCCCTGGCGCCAGAGCGATGCGCAGCACCCAGAATGCGGCCGCTGCGGCCGCTTTTCAGCCCGCGTTCGCAAAACGCTGCTGGTTGCTGTTGTCAGCCGGCGGGCCGGACAGGCTTTCTCGGCGTCTCTGCGCCTCGGCGGTTTGCCGTTTGGTCGCTCAATGACACTGATGCCCGCAAACTGAGACACTGCCGGGCGACAAGAAAGTCTAAAGGTAGAGGCGTACTCCCAGCCGAAACACAAGCCATTGAAACCTGAAGTCGTCACGCAGGTTGTCCTGAAAGCCACGCACGGCACGGTCTGCTTCCTGCAAGACCGCGAAATGCGTGCGCAGGCCGCTTTCTACAAACCCGCGCGTGAAGTCGTCACCAAACTCAAGCCCGACCGTGCTGGCCGTGCCTACCGCGAGGCTGAACACCTTGCCGACATCTGAGCCGCGCACACGCCCGTCCACCTTGTAAAACGCGTACTGCGCCACGACGCTCAAGCCGTGATTGGTGTACAGCGCGACTCGATCATGAAAGTCTAGGTGAAAGCGCACCCCCGGCTCAAAGATCGCGGTGCGCAACTGCGGCCGGTAGTCGCGCGCGGCGCCAAGTTCCTGGTTGTACTCGGCGCGAAAGGCCAGCGCGATGTTGTCGGTGACCGAAAATGACAGGCCCAATCCAAGCGACCACATCGAATGCTTTGAGCCGATGATCCCGCCCCAGGCCTCCAGGTTCAGCCCGCGCCATTGCGCGCTGATCACGGCTTCGCGCACGGGCGCGGCTGCTTCGCTGTCCGGGTCAGCTTCTTCGGCGGGTTGTTCTGTCGTGTCTTGAAACAGCGCGCGCACAATGGCTGCCCGCTCGACGGTGAACTCCTGCGCGGCGGCAGGGCCCGCGACCAGCAACAACACGACAATCCATCGACTCATGCGCAGCCCCCGGAGTTTTCGTCAGGTTGTATTGCCGTGAACGCGGCGGCGGGTCAACCGCAACACTGCAAACAGGCAGGCCGCAGCGCCCAGTCCGCGTGGCAGTTGGCCACCCGAAGCAGCACAGCCGCCGCCCGAGCTGCCCTGCGCATCGGTGTCTGTGTTGCCGGGGGGCGGGTTGCGCGGTGAGCTGCTACCGCCGAAGTTGATTTCGCCATCCGCTTCGCCCGAGGCGAAATCAACGGCAACGTTGCTTGTGGCGACCACGACGTCGGCTGTGGCCGTGCCACTGAATCCGCCGCCGGAGCAAGTTACTGTGAAGTTGCCTGAACTTACCGCCAGCGACCATCCGCCGGCGCTGTTCGTGGTCGTGCTGAAAACGCCGGCACCTGTCGTAGAGACCAGTACTCCGCCCAAACCCTCGCCCTGGTCGTAGCGGCCGTTGCCGTTGCCGTCGTTGTACACCACGCCTGTCAGCCACACCGGGTCAGCGCCGTTGCGCTCAGCCGTATGAATCGTCCAGTACGCGCCTGAATTCCATTGTCCCGTGCTTGGCGGTGGCACGCCCGAAGGTGCGTCGCCGGTCGCATAGCCGGTGCCTATTTCGCGGTGTGCCGCAAAGCCGGCATTCATGGCCAGCAGGTGAATGCGATGCCCGGGCGGGTTCCATCCCAGGTCAATGATCAGTGCAAGCAGCGCATCGGCACCGTTGTAGCTGGTGCTGCCGCTGGTGCTGTAGCGGCAGGCGATTGACTCAATCGAGTTGGCATTGTCAGGCCAGGCCGAAGGCAAAGGGTAGCCCGCATCGCGTGCCATCTTGTTGGGCTGGTCAAGCGTGACAGGGCTGGTGTGGGCAAAGTAGCCGTGAGTTGCCATCTCGTCGGAGTGAAAGCGCGCCGACTGCACAAGGTTCTCGCTTACCGCCAGCGGCGGCCGCGCAGCCACGCCGTCAAGCAGGCCATTAAGCCCGTTGGCTTGGTCGTAGGCCTGCGGGTTTGAGCGCGCGCGGTTCAGCTCGTAGATGAATGCCATTTCGGCATTGGTGGGGGATTGCTGGCCCGCCAGCGGTACAGCCAGCAGGAATGCCGCGGCGAATAGCGAGACTCGTATCACAGCTTGCTCCTCGATCCCAACGAGCGAACCCTGCCATTCTACCCCATGGCAGGTCTGTGTGCGGCTTGGGACTAGTCGATATCGATGTGAACGGAGGCGTGGGCAACATCCTGCTCGGCCTCCAGCGCGATGCGGACTGCCTCGCCAATGTCGTGTGCCTGCTTCAGCGACAGGTCAGCGTCCACCTTGATGTGCACGTGCACGTGGATGTGTGTCCCCATGTACTGCGCCCGCAAATCATGGGCGTTGATCACCCCGGTTTGCGCCGCAGCCAGTGCAGCCAGCTCGTTCTGCCTTTCAGCGGGCGGCGCTTCGCCCATCAGCATGCGCACGTTGTCGCGGGCAAGCTCCACCCCGGACCAGCCAATCCAGACCGCAATCGGCAGTGCCAGCCAGGCGTCAAGCGCCGCAAACCCGAAGCGCGCGGCGAAAAATCCGATCAGCGCCAGGATGCTGACCAGCGCATCATTGCGCGCGTCAACTGTAAGTGCCCGCAGGGCGGGGCTGCGCTTTGCGCCGGGGCGGGCCGCGCGGTAGATGATGACCTTGAACAGCAGCTTGGCGCTGAACACGACCACCAGCAACCAGTCAAGCCGGGGCTCGGTGCCCGCGATCAATGCGTTGATCGCGCTGCGCGCAACCTCTACTGCCACGACACCTGCCAGCACGGCTGTGACCAGCGCGCCGATTGGTTGTGCGCGCGTGTGGCCGAAGGGGTGCTCCTCGTCTTCTGGTTGGCGGCTGATACCGACAGTCCACGTGAGCACAGCGGCGGTGAAGACATCCATGAAGCTGTCTGCAGCCTGGGAAAGCGCAAGCTGGCTTTGGAAGGCCCACCACGCAGCGAACAGCGCCAGGACAAGCGCCAGGCTTCCGGCCAGCGTGATGCGCGGAAGCAGATTTTCGGCCTTTCCGGTGCTATGCATGGAAGTGATCCAGGAACAGATGTGTCATGTGGCCTGTTGAAATCTTACCGTCGTTTCTGTGCAGGAAGTTTGGCACTCGCGCTGGACGCAATCGTACTTCATAATGGAATACTGTGCGGGCCCCTGACGGTGCAAGACCGCGACCCCGAAGAGGAGGAGACATGCGTTACAAGACTGTCGCACTGACCGGAATCTGCGCGCTCGCGCTACTGGCCGCATTTGCCGGCAGCAGCTCGGCCGACATGAAGCGGACAATCGCTGAGTTTCGGGCAATTTGGAACAAAAGCAAAGCGACAAACCTCGAGAAGCGCCGGGCCGTGCAGTCGTTGCCTACCGGCTCTGCCGAAATGGCTGAGGTCTGGATTGAGATTCTTGAGTCCGACGTGTGGCAATACCGCGCGGACGTGATGATGAAGGTGCGCGACGAATCGGACTCAGCGACGCTGCTTGCGCTGGAGAAATGGCTGTTCGACGACAAGAAGTCATTCCGGCAACCTGCCGCAGCCGAGCACATTCTTTGGGCGCTGTACAACAACCAGAAGTGGGTGTCCGAGGAGAAGTGGAAGAAGGCCCCGCAGATCGTCAACATGGACAAGCTGGCCGAGAAGGTCAAGGCGCGCATGGTGCGCGAACTTGGCGTCTGGCGGGGTTCGCTGTCGCCGGAGGGCCAGAAGGATCCGGCGGTACAAGCCGCCATGAAGGTCAACGTCCGTGTTCTGGTTGATCTGCTGGCGACCAACATGGGCGAGCGCAAACCGAACCTGCAACTCCAGTACCTGATCATCGATGCGCTCGAAGGACTGTCCGGTCAGGAGCACGGCAGCAACCTGCAGAACTGGCAGTTCTACGCCAACAACCTCAAGCCCGAAGACCTGCTGGAGCCGCGCACCCGCACGGCATTCAAAGACGAGTTCACCAACGTTCAGATCGAGGGGCACAGCTTCGTGCGCAAGACGCCGCGGCCGGTCGATATGGAAATTCTGATTCTTCCGGACCTCGGCTCGTCAGAGCGTTACTGGTACCCCTACATCTTTGAGCTCAACAAGACCTTCAAGTGCACCTTTGTTGACCTTCCGGATTGCAGCCGCATGCCCGACCTAAAATGGGTCAACGGCAATGCCGGCTACGAGTACCCGCTGTCGCAGCTTGTGGAAACGTTTGAAGAACGCCGCAGGCAAAGCAAGCAGGAGAAGGTCGGCTTGATTGCGCACGGCGTGTCGAACTGGATTGTGCTGGAGTACCTGCGCCTGTACCCGGACAGTGTGGCTTTTGCGATCGTGTTGAACTCATGGAGCGGCAAGCTGTCGTTCCAGAAGGCCCGCAACGCGCTGGAAGGCAGCCGCGACGAAGCCTGGAAGTATCACGGCATCAATCTGCTGTACGATTCCACGGGCCGGACCGGTTCATTGAGCCTGAACGACGAGCAGAAGATGTGGGCGCAGACGGGCGCTGTAAAGCGCCGCTGGGCTGACCCGAAGGCCCTTGAGCCGATCTTCTACACAACGCAGGAGTTCACCAAGCAGATTGAGGGTGGCCACCGCGTCTTTGTGCCGGAGTATGAGTTCGAGAATGCCGCCAAAGGCAAGCGCATCGACGTGCCGGTGCTGTTCATCAACGGCGCGCAGGACCCGATGTATGTCAAGGATGACCAGAAGATCTACAACAAGGTCTTCAACAAGATGACATGGATGGCGTTTGAAGAATCGTCGGATTCACCCTGGGCCGAAGAGCCTGTCAAGTTCTTTGATGCCTTCCGCAAGCTTCTGGCTGACCACGAGATCATCGAGAAGCTGAAGAAGGAAAAGGAAGAGCGCGAGAAAAAGGAAGGCGACAAGGCCAACTAGCTTCGGCTGCAACAGTGGGCGGGCGCGCACAGAGCGCGCCCGCCTTGCGTTTAGCGCCTTGCTAAGCAGCCTTCATGTGCTCGCGCAGCGTCTTGTTGGCGTCCAGCATGGCCTTGAGAAAGCCGATGCGGGCCTGATCCTGTGTGCCCCCCGGCTTGACCAGGCTTGCCTGGCCAGCTTCGGCCACGACGGGCTGGCGCTGGCTGAGGCGCTCGATCTCACGTGCAAGGCGGCGGATGCGCGCCTCCAGCTCAATGATGCGGCCCGACTGGTCGCCCTGGGGCGCTGCAAGGTTGCGCTCGCGCGTGCTTTCGCTGATTGCCAGGCGCAGCGATGCTTTTACTTCCTCGGCTTCTTGAATGGCACGACGGTTCAGCTCAACCGATTCCTGGCGCAGCGCCTCCTGGGCAGATTCCATGACTGCGAGCCGGCTGGCGGCTTCGGTTGCCAGTTGTTGCTCGGCTTCCAGCCGGGCGATTCGTTGCATGGCTTCCTGCAACTCGGCGCGCGCCAGTATGGCCTGCTGATGCATGGAGAGGCTTGCCTCGTGCTGCTGTGCTTCGGTACGGGCAAGAAGTTTCAGTCGCTCATGAGCCAGCGCGGCGCGGCTCTCAAGCCAGACGTTGAATCGCGCGATGGCGACCCCAGCCATGGTGATTGCCATTCCACCCAGAAGCATCTCGGCCAGCAGGGCATAGCCCATGTCGCCGCCGCGGGCGCGGTTGACAAGAAACCCGGCCAGCAGGCCCAGAAAGGGCGCAACCAGAAGCTTGTGTGCGTCGCGTGAAAGGATGGTCTGCATATCGTACTCCGTTGCCTACGCCGCCTTGCGTTGTTGTTCGGCGTCGATCTCTCGAACTTGCACAACGGTGCGCTCTTCCGGTGCGTCGTGCTTCTGCAGGACTACGCGAAACACGTGGCTGTCGTCGATGCCAAGTGCGTCGCACACGCAGTCCTCGAGAAACTTGACGCGGTTGGTCAGATCAACCCGTCGCACCTTGCCGGTCCGGGTCCAGGCGCTCAGATACACGTCGATCTGCAGCTCATACAGCCGTGCAGGGTCCAGCGTGTCGCCGATCATGGTCTGGATCAGCTTGCGCACGCGTCTCGCGTTCTGTGTCAGTACGCGACGAATGGTGCCGGTCTCGGGGTCGCGCACCGTGGTGAACAGCTTGTTGATGCTGGGTGGCAGAAACGGCAATGCAAGCCGAAACGGCTCAGCGCGCGCGCGGCGTGGCCAGGGGCGCCTGGCGATTGCCTTGCCGTGGGCCTGCCGGCGGCCCGCGACCATGGCGCGATACTCGGCGGCGGTAAGCCGGTTGGGCGGCGTTCGGACAGGCTCAGGCGCGGGCATGCAATCCTCCGCACCTACAATCGGAATTGCCGGGCAATGCACTGCACAAGAAGTTGGGTGGCGGCCTAGCGGCCGGCGGCTTGGAGGGCCGCTTCGGGCGTCATGGCAATGCGAAAGCCGCGGGCATGGCCCTCGCGCGTGTATGCGTCGAGGTAGCGGCGCCGGACAGAGGGAAGCGGCTCATCGTCGCGGATGTTCGTGCCTCGCTCAGAGCGGCGCTCGCGCGGGCCGCCGACAGACTTCGGGTTGGCTTCAGCCCATCGCGGGCGTTCAAGGTAAACGTCGGCGCACCATTCGCTGACATTGCCCGCGAGGTCAGCGTGGCCGTAGGGGCCGTTGCCGGACGGAAAGCTGCCCACCGGCATCAGCAACGGCGAGCGGTTGATGTTGGCGTGAGGCGTGCTTACACGCGACAGGCCGTTCACGTCCACGCTGGTGCCCCATCCCGACTGGTTGCCCCAGGGAAAGTCCAGCCCGTTTGCGCCCCGCGCGGCCTTTTCCCACTGCGCCTCGGTGGGAAGCGTCCCGCCGAAAAAGCGGCAGCAGGCCTCGGCCTCAAACCACGACATACCGACGACGGGCATGGCGGGCTCGCGCAGTTCGTGTTCCTGAAAGCGCGATGCGCGACCGATCAATGGCGGCTGAAAATCGCCGTCGGCCCACGCGATGATCGTCAGGTCAAAACGCTTTCCCGGGTTTGGCAAAGTCACGCGGCCATCGGCGTCGGTCTTGTGCAGAAAACCCTCTGCGGTAGCGCGCGGATCCAGCGAAACATCCAACCCGTTGGCGTCGCGCCAGGTGCCGCGCACGCTGGTACGGACGGCGCGGCTTGTGGAGTCATAGCGGATCCAGTTCGGCGCGTTGCTGCCGCCGGGAATCACCAGCACGTTGCGCCCCTCTGGCACCGGCACATTGCGCCCCGCCTGCTGGATCTCAATCGAAAGCTCAACATGCGGCGAGGCCAGCGCCCACATGCGCTCGTTGGCATCGACCGGCAGCCATCCCAGGTATGTCGCGCCGCGCCAGCCTTCGGCCTGCACAAGCTCGTATCCCTCAGGCGTCCAGTACTCGGCCGTGTTGTAGCCGTTGGCGCGCACGAAAGCGAAGTATTGCTCGTTGGTGCACTCGGTTTCGGCCAGGTAATAGTCGTCAAGCCAGATCCAGCGCTGGGGCATGTTGGACGTGACGCCGTCATCATCGCCCATGATGAACCAGCCCTGGGGGACAAGCCGCATCGCCAGTTCGACCGTCATTGAGCCCGCGCGTCGCTGGATAACCAGTCGCTGCGGCAGCGGAGCCGTGCGGTTGACCGCATAGCGATCGTCTTGCGGAGGTTGCTCTGGAAAGGTGTCCGTGGCGGCTGGCACTCGTGTCGGCGGCGGGTCGATCGGTGTCGTGCTGTCGGTGTCAGGGCGCTCGCCGATGCCTGAAATCAGTGACTGAACGCCGAGGAAATCAAACTTGAAGAAGGCCAACGCCGCGATGGCGACCAGCAGTATGAACGCAATGCCGCCGTAGGTGCCGGCTCCTGACCGGGTGTCGTCCATGTGCCAGACCCTTCCTCCGCCCCGGATTATACGAAATAGCAGGGGGACGGGCACCTACCGATTCCCGTCCCCCAGCCGCGGATTGAAAAGCCGGTCTTACGTTGTGCCGATCTGGTCAATCAAGCCGACCAGCGGCAGGAACAGCGCAATCACGATGAAGCCGATAGCGCCGCCCATGAACACGATCAGGATCGGCTCAAGGATGCTGACCAGCGATTCAACCGCGATATCGACGTACGTGTCGAAGGTGTCGGCGACCTTGAGCAGCATCTTGTCAAGCTCGCCCGTTTCTTCGCCAACGTCGATCATGTTGACGACCAGGTCGTCGAACAGGCCGGTTTCGGACAGCGGGCCGGCGATGGTTTCGCCTTCCTTGATGCTGCTGGCGACTTTGTCGATGGCTTCGCCCAGCACCACGTTGCCGATGGCGTTCTTGCAGATGTTAAGCGACTCAAGAATCGGCACGCCCGCCATCACCAGCGTGCCCAGCGTGCGGGTGAAACGCGCGGTAACAGCCTTCTTGATAATCGGACCGAAAATCGGAAGCTTCAACCGGATGCTGTCCATCACGCGCTCGCCTTTCGGCGTTCGTCCCCAGGCCACAAGGCCGAAGCCCGCGAGCACGATCAGCGCAACGATCAGGATGCCGTACCACGAAACCAGGCCGCGGGACATGATGATCAGGATCCGCGTCAGGATGTGCAGCTCCATGCCCTGCTCAGTGAACATCTTCTCGAATGCCGGGACGACGAAGATCATGATGCCCGCGAGGATCATCACCGCCACCGACATGACGATGATCGGGTAGATCATCGCGCCGACGACTTTCTTCTTCAGGCGCTGTGCCTTTTCCATGAAGTCGGCAAGGCGCTGCAGGATGGTGTCAAGAATACCGCCCGCCTCGCCGGCTTTGATCATGTTGACATACAGTCGGTCATAGGTGCGCGGGTGCATTGCAAACGCCTCAGACAGGCTCGAGCCCTGCTCAACACTTTCCGCGACGTCTTCACAGATTGCCTTGAAGGGCCCCGGCTTCTGCTGTTTGCCAAGCACCTTCAGGCTTCGCACGACAGGCAAGCCGGCATCAATCAGCACGGCAAGCTGGGCGGTAAAGTCGGTCAACTGCTGCGGCGTTGCGCGGCCCTTGATCTTGCCTTCTTTGGTTCGCGCGGCCTGCTTTTCGCCGCCCTTGGGACTGGCTTTTCGCGTGGCGGAGGTTTCGGCGCGTTGCGCAACCTTTGTCGGCTTGAGGCCGGCGTTGCGAATCTCAAGGATGGCCTGGTTGCGGTTGGCGGCTTCGAGCTCGCCAGTTTCTTTCTGACCTTGTGCGTTGATCGCTTCGTAGGCGAAAATTGGCATGTTGCTCCCCTTGGGGATTCGATGAAGTCGGCGGCACGACTTAACGTGCACACCCGCCTGGGGGAACGGGGGGCGTCCATCCCAATGCCAGAATCACCGCCAAGTGTACGCCGCTCTTCGGTCAATGCAAGCGCGTGAGCTTGCATTAGCCTGCCTCGCCGATACATTCGGCGCTGCAAGCCTTTGACGGCGCGCTGTGCCGCCAAGCCGCAATGCCCCGGCAGCGACGACCGGCAGGCGCATGCCGTTGCCGGAGATTCAGGAGAGATGCGACAACATGGACATTTCCGGAATGCTGTCCCCCGAGCGGGTGATCATGGAGCTCAAGAGCACGTCCAAGCGCGACGCGCTGGTTGAGATCGTCAATGACCTTGGCAACTCTGACGCCGTCACCGACGTCGAAGCGCTGAAGAATGCCATCCTTGAACGCGAAGAGATCATGTCCACTGGCGTCGGACTGACCATCGCCGTGCCGCACGCCAAGCTGTCAAGCGTCAAGGCCTTCACGCTTGGCATTGCGCGCTCGGCCCGTGGCATTGATTACGACAGCCTGGACGGGCAGCCGGTCCGCATCGTTGTTACCATCGCGGCGCCAGACAACGACCAGAACACGTATCTGCGCGTGCTGGCCGCGGTGATGCACGTGTTGCGCGACGAGAACAAGCGCAAAGCCATCCTGGAAGCCACCACGCCGGCGCAGGTCATCGACATGTTCCGGTAGCGCTATTCCTGCAGGCCAAGCGCGTTGCCCTCGGAATCCCAGAAGGTGGCGAAGCGCGAACTTCCGCCTTCGCTGCGGGCTTCGCCGACTTTGACGCCGCGCGCAGCCAGTTGCCGCAGCGTTGCTTCGATGTCGCTGACTTTGAAGTAGGGGATCGGGCCGAACCCGACGTCGCGACCCGAAGTCTCCGAAGGGTGCAAGCCGATGTTCAAGCCCGCTTCATCCTGCCGCAGCGATGCGTAATGCGGCGGGTGGCTGAAGTTGACTTTGCAGCCAAGTATTTCGGTGTACCACCTGAGGGCGCGGTCAAAGTCCGAGACGTACAACATCACGTGCGAGAAACCGCTGAACATCGCTGCCCCCTTACATTTCTCCGATCAGCCGCTTGACCACGCGCGTCAGCTTGGGCTCAGCGGCGCCGGCGGTGGCGATGATCTGCTCGATGTTGGCTTCTTCAAGGTGATCGGGCAGGCACATGTCCGTCACGATGCTGAAAGCGACAACGCGCATGCCCAGGTGGCGCGCAGCCACGACTTCGGGCAGTGTGCTCATGCCGACCACGTCGGCGCCCAGGTTGCGCAGCATGCGGTACTCAGCGCGTGTTTCGAGGTTCGGGCCCGTAACCATGACGTACACGCCCTGTCGCAGCGAAAGGCCCTCCTGCCCGGCGGCGTGGTGTGCGCGCTCGATCAACGCCGGGTCATAGGGGCGGCTCATGTCCGGAAAGCGCGGGCCCAGGCTGTCGTCGTTGGGGCCGATCAGCGGGCCGACACCCACCAGGCCGGGCAGGTTGATGTGGTCGTCAATCACCATCAGGTCGCCCAACTGCCAGTCGGGGTTCATGCCCCCGGCTGCGTTGCTCAGTACCAGCACCTCGCATCCAAGCGCGTGAAGCAGTCGCACGGGATAAACAATGTCGGCAAGGCTGTGGCCCTCATAGAAGTGCAGCCTGCCCTCCAGCACAAACACCGGCGTGCCGGCCAGTGTGCCCGCGACAAACTCGCCGCCGTGGCTTTGCACCGTGGCGCCGGCCATGTTCGGGATCTCGGCAAAGGGCATGCGCAGCTCGGCCTTCACTTCTTTGCCCAGCGCGCCCAGGCCGGTGCCGAGCACAATGCCCACGCCGGCCTTCAGCGGCGTGCGTTTGCGGATTGCTTCGACGGACTGCGCAAGCTGTTCTTTCAACGTCGGCATGTTCTGTCTCTCCCGGTCTTAGTTCATTGCGTCCGCCAGCCGCTGTAATGCGTCATCGCGTGCGATACCATCAACGCGCACGCGCTTGTCGCGGCTGGTGTGTCCGGCGACAAGCTCCAATTGCGATGGCGTCACGTCAAGCAGCTTTGCGAGCAGGCGCAGCACTTCGTGGTTGGCTTTGCCCTGTTCAGCCGGCGCGGCGACCGCTAGTTTCAGCGCGCCGCCGTGCACGCCGATTACGCGGCTTGCGCGCGCGCCGGGGGACACCCGCAGGCGCAGCAGCATTGCGCCGTCTCTTTCCGTGATCTCAAGGCCGTCTGTCATGGCGCCTTGAGGCTTCTGATCTCGCCTTGCAGCGACACGGCTTTTGCCTTGCCGGCTTCCAGCGTTCGCGCAGCGGCGGCTGCGTGATAGGCCTTGGGTTCAAAGTAACCTTGCCATCCCTCCAGTTGCAGCAGCGCCAGGCGATTCAGCCCCAGGCCGATGTCGGCAAAGCCATCGCGCACAAAAGGATCAGCCGGCCAGAATTCTACCAGCACTGTAAGGGCCGCCCGCTGTACCAGGTACATTGGCGTGTACTCCGGCCGTGCATCGTCAGCGACGCCGGTGGCGGACGCCAATTGCTTCCAGCTGTTGGCATTGTCGGCGTGCTGCCGCGCGTTATTGAGTGCCGTCCAGGTTGTCCGCCATAAGGCCGGCGCATTGACAAGCCAGGCGTTCATGCGGCTGACGGCGTCGGCAGTTCCTTCGGCGTTCAAGCGCCGCAGCTCGGTGACCACTTTTTCGCCGTCGCGACGGGCACGAGACCAGGCGCTGTTCAGCGCGGCTTCGTCTTTGAAGTCGTACCAATTCTGCATGGCCGCAGCGATCATGCGCAGATAATAGGCCTCTCCGCCGCGGATCCGGGACAGCATCTGCTTGAGTGAGTCCGTTGGGTTTTCCGGGTTGTCGCCGCCCAGGCCTGCACCGCGCAGCTTGCGCTCAGCGTCGCGATACTCGCCTGCATGCAGCAACGCTCTGCCTTCCAGGAAGTCGCGAACGGCTGGGTGCGTCATGGCGGCGGCATCGGCAATCTCGGCGCGAAGCTGGCGATTTTCGCGCTTGTAAAGTTCCAGCTGTGCATCGTAGCGCTCAAGCACTTTCGTGCCGTCCACCGATGGTGCCGGTGGATCGTTTCGTGCTTCGGCTGGCGGTTCCTTGACCGCGCCGGATTCGCCGGATTGCAGGCGGCTCTTGATCTCGTCCTTTTCAATGCGCGGAAATATCTGCCCGTGCATCTGGCCGCAAAACCACAGCGCAAGGCCAACCACAAGCAGTCGCCAGGCAGCGCAACGAGTCAGGGCATTCCGATGGTGAGTCCGGCGGTCGGTCATCTGAGAATCCGGGTGTACGGTGCGCCGCTATTCGCCGGCGATCCCGTAGCGGTCCATCTTCTTGCGCAATCCAAGGCGCGAAATGCCGAGAATCTCGGCGGCGCGGGACTTGTTTCCTTTGGTGCGCTCCA
The DNA here is from genome assembly GCA_964652605.1 of uncultured Planctomycetaceae bacterium. Taxonomy (GTDB): domain Bacteria; phylum Planctomycetota; class UBA8742; order UBA2392; family UBA2392; genus JADJRK01. The sequence goes on along the minus strand of CAZZBH010000011.1, from coordinate 26,514 downwards.
TGGCCTCCACAATCTTGCGTTTCTCGACGTTTTCGACCATGTCCTTCAGCGAACCCGCGGAATCTGACAGCGCTTCCTCTTCTGCCATCTGGCGCAGGCTGGCACTGAGCGAAGCCGCGTCAATCTTCTTGCCGTCCGACAGCGCCACCAGTTTCTTGACCTCGTTCTCGAGCTCGCGCACGTTGCCGGGCCAGTGATAATTCGCCATGGCGCGCAGCACGCCGCGGTCCATCTTGAGGTTATTATAGCCGGCCTCTTTGGCTGATTGCTTGAAGAACGCGTCAACCAGCAGCGGGATGTCTTCCTTGCGCTGGCGCAGTGCCGGCAGGCGAATCGTCACCACATTGATGCGGAAGTACAGGTCTTGCCGGAACGCGCCCTTGCGCACCTGCTCAGCCAGGTCTTTGTTCGTGGCGCACACAAGCCGAAAGTCAACCTTGCGGCTTGCCTTTCCGCCGATGGGGCGGATTTCACCTTCTTCGATTACGCGCAGCAGCTTGGCCTGCATGGCAGGGCTGATCTCGCCGATCTCGTCAAGAAAGATCGTGCCGCCGTCTGCCATGCCGAACAATCCGACCTTGTCGCGATCGGCGCCGGTAAATGCGCCCTTGGTGTATCCGAACAGTTCGCTCTCAAACAGCGTGTCGGGCAGTGCCGCGCAGTTCTCAGCGACAAAGCGCCCCGATTTGGCCCTTGAACTGTTGAAGTGCAGTGCCCGCGCGATCAGTTCTTTGCCGGTGCCCGGCTCGCCGAGTATCAGCACCGGCACCGGCAGGTCGGTTACCTTGTCCAGCATTCGAAAGACGTTCTGCATGCCGGGACTGTTGCCGATGATGTTGCTGTAGTCGTGCGTCCAGTTGCGTGAATCGCGCCCCTCGGCCTCAAGGCGCAGCGCGGTAAGCTCTGCCGTCTGCATATCCAGCTTGGCCTCAAGCTCGCGCCGCACTTCATCCAGCTCGTTCTCGAACCCAGCCACTTTCTCGGCCAGGGCCTCTTCGCTTTCGCGGCTTATCGCGGCGCCCGCCGCAACGGCGACCAGGTTGGCCGCGCTTTCAAGCAGGCTGACCTGGGAATCGCTGAACTCCGCTTCTTTGGATTCACGCTCGACGTACAGTACGCCGGCCATGCGCTCGCCGGCTTTGATCGGGATGTACACCGCCGGCGGCAGCGTTGCCGTGCGCGGCTTGAGTTGCGTGTGGGCCCGCGGGCTTAGCAGCTTGTTGGCAGTGGCTTGAAAGCTCTGCGGTAGCTCGCTTTGGGGTGAGCCACTGATGAAGTTGTAAAAGCTGCGCAATGCCGCTTCGCCGTCGTCGCCTGCCACGGCAATGGCAACGCGGACGCCCGGCAACAGCGTACCTACGAAGCGGGCGGCAGCGTGCAGGATGGACTTGGGCGTGTCCTCCTGCGCGGCTTTGGCAAACGCAATCATTGCGTCCTGGATGCCCAGGGCAAAAGGCTCTGCGCCTGGCTTGGCGATGTCGGGGATAGCTTCGATCGCGTTCTTGGTCTCGAAGGCCGAGCTTTCCTCGGAGTACAGCGAGATTTTGGCGTTGCCAATCTGGAAGGTTTCGCCGAACTCAAGCCTGCTTTCGAGTACGGCTTCGCCGTGGAGAAACGTGCCGTTGCGGGACTTGAGGTCGCGCACGACCCAGGACTTGTCGGGTTGCTGCTCAAGCACGCAGTGGTGGCGGCTTGCCTTTTCGTCGATCAGCATGACGCTGTTGTCGGGCGCGCGGCCGATGGTGACGGCGCGGCCCGCAATGGGCAGGTGTGTGGTGTTTCCCTTTTCTTCAACGACAACGAAGGGCATCAGCCGCGCGAACCTCCCCAAGGCGTACAGTGAATGACCCACCAGAAGGGGCGTCAACGGGGTGGAAACAATGTTACCAGTGCGAAACCCGCTGCGGGAGGCAGTCTAGCCCCGCCAGTAATGGCGGGGCATTGGCGCCAGTCAGGGTCGCGACGGCGAAAGCAGTTTCACCTCAGTGCGACCTACATCACCGGCCGATCATCCAGATGCGTGCCGCAGTACATGCACGAGACCGCGCGTTTGCCGTTGGTCTTGCCGCAATCGGGACAGGTCTGCGGGCCGTGTTGGGGCCGGTAGCGGCCATCGAGATGTCCGTCCGACAGGTCAATGTCGTTCATGAGCTCGCGGAATTCCTGCTCGTTGAACAACCCCTTTCTTTCGCAGAACGTAAGGATCGTGCGGATGATCAACGCTTGCCGGTCCAGGGCGTCGCCAACGCGCTCCGACATGCTCCGCGCCGACCGCGCCGCTGAAGCCGCATCGCTCGCGGCCTCGGTTGCCCGCTGAGAGTAGCCGAAGTCGTAGTATGGATGAATCCAGCCGTAGTGCATGCTCGCCTCCTTCAACAACCATAACCAATCGCCAGCGTCGATGCAGTTGCAACCGGGTACGTGTTTTGGAGCAGGCGCCAGCGGATGGTCTTGACCGCGATCGCCCTGGCACGCAGCAGTGGCTTGCCCGCCTTCTCGGCGGTCCAAAGCTCCGCACACCCAAGCTGCGCGGCTGCGGCCACGTGCAGCGCGTCCATGGCGCCGAGCACTCCATCCGCGGTTGCGAGCTTGAGCGCCTGGCGAACAAGTTCTTCGTCGCAGGCTGCCCAAGCGGAAACTCGCTTGAAGAAGGACTCGTAGGAGCGAAGCTCGCCATCGATGCCGTGAAAACTCGGGCCCGGCATTACTTCAAGTTTGACAAAGCTGCTTGAGGCGAACGTTCGATGCGGATCGTCAAGTATCTCGAGCGCCTTTTCAGCCAACGCCGTGGCGCCGGTTGCGGCTTCGATCAGCAGGCAGGAATCGATGAAAGTCAGCATAGTGTGCGGTATTAGTCGCGCCCCCGCAGCTCATCGTAAAGGCGGTCGAGTTCCTCCCGGGTTCGAAAATCCCGACCAGATTCGCGATACGCGCGCCTTGCTGCCATGAGTTCGCGACCGAGTTCGGTCTTCGGCTCGGGAAGGCTTTCTTCGGCGCCGGTCCCGGCGCACTTACCGCTCCAGCCTTTGGTGGCGTCTCTCAACAAAGCGAACACAAGCTTCGCCAACTTGGCACGCTCTTCCGCCGGCATTTTCTCCAAGGCCGCCGGAATGGCGTCCTCTTCAGCAAGTTCAATCGTCAGTTTGTTGCCGTGCACGCTGACGCCGTCGAATTCAATGTCGTCCATGGCAGGGATCCTGCACCAAATCGTATGGCTCTGCACGGCGATTGGAAGACTCAGTGCTGCTACGCATCCCGCAGTGCAAGCGCCTGGCCGTAGTAGCGGGGCTCAATCAGCGCCTTTACGTGCACGTCGTTTTCTTCGTAGGCGATGTCGAGAATCTTGCCGTGCTGTTGCAGGTAGGCCAGCAGACGGCCGTTGCCGGCGCTGAAGGTCCAGTCCACGGCGGTTTCGCGCTCCTCGACCACCTCCTGCACGCGGCGTGTCAGTTCTTCAAGGCCTACGCCTGACTTGGCTGACACGTCCACGTACTCAGGGAACATCATGTGCAGGTGGTTTAGCTGCGGCGCCTCGTGCACGCGGTCGATCTTGTTGAACACCATCAGTGTGCGCTTGTCGCCTGCGCCGATTTCTTTCAGCACGCCGTTGACCGCCTCCACCATCTCGACGGCGCTGGTGTGGCTCGCGTCCACGATGTGCAGCAGCAGGTCGGCTTGCAGTACCTCCTCCAGTGTGGCTTGAAAGCTGGCGACCAGCCGGTGCGGCAGGTTGCGGATGAACCCTACGGTGTCGCTGAGCAGCACCTTGTGGTCAGGCAGTTTCCAGACGCAGGTGCGGGTGTCGAGGGTGGCAAACAGCTTGTCTTCTGCCAGCACGCCCTCGTTGGTCAGGGCATTCATCAGCGTGCTTTTACCGGCGTTGGTGTAGCCGACGATCGCCACCTGGAACAGTTCCGACCGGCGCTCAACCTCGACCTGGCGGCGGCGGTTGATGTCTTTCAACTCGCCCTTGAGGCGCGAAATGCGGTCACGCAGCAACCGGCGGTCTGTTTCAATCTGGCGCTCGCCGGCGCCGCCGACCGCGCCCAAGCCGCCACGCTGGCGCTCAAGGTGGGTCCACAGGTTGCGCAGCCGCGGCAGCTCGTACTCGGCGCGCGCAAGCTGCACCTGCACCTTGGCTTGGCGGGTACGGATGTGCTGGCTGAAAATCGCCAGGATCAGCTCGGTTCGGTCGAAGATCGTAACCTTGATTTCTTCTTCGAGCTCACGGGCCTGGTTGGGGCGCAGCTCGTTGTCAAACAGCACAGCCGCTGCGCGATGCTCTTTGACCATGGCTGCAATCTCGGTCACCTTGCCGCGACCGATGTAGGTGCGCGGGTTGATCTGTTCGAGCTTCTGGTAGGCTTTGCCGACGACGATCATGCCCGCGGTCTCGGCCAGCGATTCCAGCTCATCCAGCGGGTCGTCGCCGAATGGCTCGTCGATGGGCAGGACGGCGCTGACCAGCACGACCCGAAGGTCGTCGTATTTCATCTGGTCAAGAATGGTTCGTTCAGTCATGGAATGCGCCCTTGGCACCGGCTGTCCAGCATAACGCCGGACGGTTGCAGCGAAAGCGAAACGCAGGCGGAGGGTGTCGGCCTTTTATTCCAACGCTCCCTCTTGTCTGTCCGTATCATCCGGGGGACATTGCGCCCGGAGGAAGTGACTTGGCTACAGCGCTTTACATCGAGTACCCGCGCATTACAGCGGTTGAACTGGTCGGCAACGCACGCAAGCCGCGCGTCAAGCGCGTTTGTGTCGGCGCGTTGCCCGAAGCGCGCAACGAAGACGGCACGCCGATAGCAGACAAGCAGGGCCACCTCAACAAGCACGTGGCGAACTTCATCAAAGAGCACAAGCTGCGGTCGGGCAAGTTCTACCTGCTGATCGGGCCTGAAGGCATGCGCTACCGTGACCTGCACCTGGCGTTTTCTGATCGCCGGCAGATTGAGCGTGTGTTGCAGTTCCAGGTGGAAGGGGTCATCCCCAACGTCCCGATTGAAGAGATGGCGCTTGGCTACAACGTTCTTGGCGCCAGCGCCGAGGGCGCACACCTGCTGGTCCACGCCGCCGACAAAGATTACGTGCGCACGCGCATCACCGCGCTGGAAGAAGCGGGGTTGAGCGTCGAAGGCGCCGACAGCCACCTTTCAGGCACGATTAACCTGGGAATGCTGCACCCGGAGTTTGCCGACGACACACCCGCCACGCTGTGGCTGGATTTTGCCGGCACCATTGCCACGGTGGCGGAAGTCAGCGAAGGCAAGATCAACGGCGCGCGGGTGTTTTTGAGCCCGTACCTGGCCGGGGCCAGCGGCGGCACGGCAGGCGCGACCGGCGTCAAGGAGGCTGCCCGCACGGCGCAGGAAGAAGCCGAAGTCAGGGCGCGCGAGTTTCTTGGCGGAGAAGAAGGCGCCACTCTGCCTGCATCTGACAGCGTCAACATGGGCGAGCAGGAGGTGGCTGGCCGCATCCAGCACATGAGCAGGGACGAGCTGCAGAAGTTTCTGGGCCGCGTAGCCGTTGAGGCCAAGCGCACGCTGCTGATGAGCAACCTTGAGGTTGAGCCGCAGCGCCTGATCATTTCGGGCCTCGGCAAAGCGGGCGACGAGATTGCGACCGCGCTGGGAGCCGAGCTTGGCCTGCAGGACGCGCGCGCTATCGAGTTGATGGATGCCGTAGGCCGCGATGGCAAGGATGACAAGCCGCTGCCCGATCTGGGCGAGCTGAGCTACCTGACCGGCGTCGGGCTTAAGGGCATCGGGCGGGACTACACGCGGATCAACTTTCGGTACGGCGACCTTGCCCCCGGCACGCTGTTCGACTACGCCAAGACGCCGCTGGCGTTCACAGCGACGCTGGCGCTGCTGTTCGGCGGCATACTTTTCCTGATGAGCTTCACCCACTCGCGGAATTACGAGCAGCTCATTGCCGACCTGCGTGACGGCGATGGCGGGCGCAGCCCGAAGTCGTTCTACGACGGCGCGTTTAAGTACGCGCGCGAGCTTGAGATCAAGGCGCCCGACTACCCGCAGAACGTTGAGGATCCCGCGCAGGAGATTCGCAGCACGCACAAGGTGCTGAAGGATCGGCTGAACCTGCTGCAGGGCCAGGTCGCGGATAACTACAAGCGGCCGCACCCGGCTGACGAGATTATTGTTGCGGTACTGAAGGCGATTCAGGATGCCGGGCCCAGTTATGATTTTGCGCTGGTGGGGGTGACGATTTCGCCGCGGCTGATGCGCGTGGAGTACTACGTGTCGCTGTCTGAAACTGAGGCCGAACAGGCAAAGCTCAACGTGCCAGCGGTGTACCGGAATGCGAAGCTTAACGAAGAAGAGCGCATGCTTGCGTCCATGGGTGCCATGGTCGAGAAGCACCCGGACTGGTTTGAGGCCAAGCCGCGACAGACCAAACCGGGCAACCCCCTGCGCAACAGCGAGGGCCGGGAAGCGCAACTGGTGGATCTGTCCTTTCCGTTGAAAGACCCCAAGGCACCGCCATCGCGCACAACGGCCAAAGGAGCCCGCAAGTAATGGCAGAGCAGGAAGGCAGCAAGGCGATGAGCATATACATCGTGGCGTGCTTCGTGCTCGCTGCGGTGGCGCTTGTCGGCTACAAAGTGATGGAAGACCGGCGAAACGAGCTTGCATCAGATTACGAGGCGCTTGCCGCGAACCTTCACGAGATCGCAGGCGTCTATTATCCCAGCATCAACGAGTACTACTACATGGTGAAGCTCGGATTGATTGAGCCGCATGACCAGGGCGCAATGGATAACGCCCCCAGCGCGCTGCGACAGCTTGCCGAGGAAAGATACCAGCTGACTGCCGGCGTGGGCGATGCCAACCAGCTTGTGGTGACTCCGCCCCCCGGTGGCGGGCGCGAAGTGCGCGTCGGCCGCGAGTCGTATCGCGAGTACCGGTGCAGGGTGGACTTGCGTCGAGTTTCACAGGCACAGTGGCAGGGCTACCTGGCGGATTCGGTACAATTGCTTTCAAAGTTTGCGGTGCTGGAATCATTGACCGTCAAGCGCGATCAGGTTCGCTTTGACCGAATCGACGTAACCAGTGGCGCCTCGGGCGCCGACAGCACGCGCTGGAACGTTACGTTTGAGTTTGTCTGGTTCGGCCCGTCGTGATCAATTCGACAGATCGCGGATTCGCACTCGCTGGCCGTCTCGCAGCAGACCCTGCCCGCGCACTACGACCATGTCACCGTCATTCAACTCGGCGATCGGCCTGCCGCCGGCACCACCCCGGACGCGCGCTTCGGTGATCTGTACTGAGCCTTCACTCGAAACACCGCGGCGATTGCTGATATCAACCGGGCGCGCAGTACCCACCAGAGCGTTGTCCTCATCCGGCGTCACCACCCAGATTACTTCACTGTCGCCAACCACAGCCGCGCCAGGAACGAGCAACGCATCCTCAATGTGCTGCGTAGCAATACGCGCATCGACCCACATGCCAGGCCGCAACTCCAGGGCCTGGGTCGAGGCGGCGGTGCGCATTACCGCCGCGCGCGAGCCGGGATCGAACTGGCGCAGAAGCACGCCGTGCAGCTCTGCATCCACGTCGGCCGGCTGAATCACGCGCACGTTGACGACGATCATGCCGCGGGCGTCGTCCACAACCGGGTGAATTCGGTCCACGTAGCCCAGAAAACGCTCCTGCGGAAATGCCGTAACGCTGAGCAGCGCCGCCTGTGCGCGCTCCAGCCGAACTTTCTCCTCAAGCGCCAGCACGTTGACCGCGGGGGCGACTTCCGGCGGCCGCAGTGCGGACAGCCTTGCCTCGGCAACATCCAGCTTTACTTCCAGCACGGAAAAGTCGGCGATGCGAAAGGCAAGCGCACCGCTGGTGACAATCTCGTTTGCGCGCACACCGCGCTCAGTGATCGTGCCGCTGATCGGTGCGCGAATGTCGGTGTGCGTGAGCGTCAGCGCGCTGGCTGCAACCGCGCCCTGAGAGCGCGAAAGCGCCAGCGCACTGGTCTGCACGGCGTTCAGCGCCTTGTCATACTCCAGCTTGGCAGCTTCGTGTGCTTCCTTGCTGAACAGCGTGGCTTCGCCCGGTTTATTGGGGTCAAAGTAGCGCTCAATGCGCTCCAGCTCAGACTTGCGCTTGGCAAGATCCAGGTTGTTCTTGCCGTGCAGCAGCTCGGCTTCCTGCAACTCAAGCTCGGTGGAGCGCAGGCCCAGCAACTGCTCGTCAGCCTTCAGACGCGCGAGCAACGCGCCGGCTTCAACATGGTCGCCGACGTCGTGGCGCACCTCGACGACCATCTCGGTCAACTGCGCGTACACGTCGGCAAAGTTGCGGGCCTCGACGCGGCCTGTGCTGCGCTCAAGCGTCGGGATGCTGCCGCGCCTTGCGCGCACAACCTCTACCAGCGGGTCCTGCCGGGCTTCGTTGTCGCCCTTGCCCCAGCGGCCACCCTTGCCGGTGCTGCCTTCGCCGCAGGCAACCAGCAGCAGCACGGCTGTCAGACTCAAAAGGCTAAGTCGCATCGACGCAAGACTCCCATACCGTATCGGCAAGCAAGGCAACGGCTTGTGCAAGCCGGTCTAGTGTTAACGATCCGCCCAGCGATTGTACGGGCGGAACGTGCACAAACCCGTAAGGAAACACGTCGCCGTAGGCCAGCGCAGCACGATAAAACAGATGATTGCACAGGTATGCGCCGGCGTCGTCGGACACCTCGGCACTGAACCCGCCCTCGCGCAGCGCTGTCACCATCGCCGCAACCGGCAATCCGGAGGCAAGTGTAGCCGGGCCGTCGGCCTCAATTGGCAACGCGGCGCGTTGAATGCCGGCGTTGTCGGGTTTGTCTGCGCCGTCGCGGTTGCGCGCGGTGGATTCCACGTAGATCACGTCGGCGCCACGATCTTTCATTCCGCCATGCAGGCCGAAGCTGATTGCTGCTGTCGGCTGGTAGTGGACGATCGCCTGTTGCAGCGCCTCAAAGGCGCGGTCGTAGGCGACGGGCACTCGCAGTACACGAACGTCCCGGTCCCCGAACAATCCAAGCTGCTCGGCGCGGATCAGCGCGTCCCAGGACGGGTTGCTTTCCCACTGTCCGAACGGTTCAAACCCGCTCAAAAGCAGGCATCGCGGCGAACTCATGGCTCGTCCTGCCGCCGGATCTCGAAGGCAATTATCTTCCAGTCGGCATCGGTCTTGCGCAGCACGAAGTTGGCAATCCAGCCGGGAGCACCCTCAACCGCTGCGGGCGCGAGACGCACGTCGGTGAATGCTTCGCCCTCGGTCTTCTGGCCGCCATCGCCGTGATTGAGGCCGCTGTAGTTGCGAAACAGGTCGGCGTAGCGTTCGTGGTAGGCGACACGCTCAAGTGTTTCGCGGCTTAGCGCCGCCGGGTCACACATTTCCCAGGCGCCGTTGATGTCGCCGCGCGCGACCTTTGCCATGAACAGGTCGGCGGTGTTCCGCGTCGCGGTCAGGTGCAGGGCGTCTGCGCACCCGCTGACCAGCAGCGCAAGCAGGAAAATTCCCAGCAGTTGCTTCATCGGCCTTTCCCCTGCGCCCCGGATTGAGTTATAGCGGCGCCCATGGCGCAGGGAACCCTCAGCGGTTTACACGTCGCACTGACTCGCGAGAGACAGGCCAACAGTGTGCTGGCGTCATTGCTGCAGGCCCGCGGTGTTGTAACTCACGACTGCCCGTTGCTGCGCATATTGCCGCCGGCCGATGTTGATCCGCTGGAGAACTGTCTCTCCCGACTGGCAACATACGACTGGCTTGTGTTGACCAGCACGAACGCAGCATTTGCCGTGCTGTCGCGCGCCGCGTTGCCGCCCGGATTGCAGGTGGCCTGCGTGGGCGAAACAACCGCCAGTCAGGTGCGCGAAGCCGGGTTTGACGTCAACCTTTTGCCTGCCCGCCAGACGTCCAAGGGACTACTTGAAGCGCTCGCATCAGCCGGCATGAAAGGCAAGCGTGTGCTGTGGCCGCGCAGCGAGCTTGCCCCCGACACGCTCATGCGCGGATTGCAAGCACTGGGGGCGACAGTCGAAGACCCTGTGGGCTATCGCAATGAGCCTGACGCGCCCGGCTTGGCTGAGCTGGAGCGACTTTTGCAGGCAAGGGAAGTCCAGGTGGTGGCGTTTGCCAGCGCAAGCGCAGCCCGCTATGCAGTGAGGGCTGTCGGCGAGTTGCTGCATACTGCACGGCTTTACACGATCGGGGCGTCCACGACGCGTGAGCTGGCCGGTGCGGGCTTCAGTGTCGCCGGTGAAGCTGCCGATCATTCGGCGCAAGGTCTGGCACAGGTGGTTCTGGATGGCGAGTCGGGCAGAAGCTGAAACGGCGCAGGCCATACAGCCTTCGGCAGCACCTCGGCGCGGGCTGATCGGAGTGCTGCTGTGGCCGCTGCGATTACTGAAGCGGCTTTACGCCTGGATGGTGGGGTGGGCAGACACTCGCTGGGGCCTGCCCGCGATGATGTTTGTGTCGTTTGCCGACAGCAGCTTTTTTCCGCTGCCGCCTGACCCGCTGCTGATTGCCATGTGTCTTGGCAAGCGGCGCAGAGCTCTCTGGTACGGCGCGCTGTGTACACTGGCGAGCGTTGTGGGAGGCGTAGTTGGATGGTTCATCGGCCAGGCGTTGTTCGGCTTGGTCGAAGAAGTAGTACGCATGCTGGGGGCCGACACCGCGTGGTTTGGCACGGCAGCCTCAACCACCGGCATGACGGCAGAGCAGGTTGCCGCGCTGCCACGCGAGGGCGACACGGTTTTCTACCCGGACGGATACTTTTATGCCGTACAGCAGCAGTTTGAGCAGAACGCGTTTCTGGCGTACTTCGGCGCGGCGCTGACGCCTATCCCTTACAAGGTTTTCACCATCGCGGGCGGTGTCTTTAACGTCAGTCTGGCGGCGCTGATCTTTGCCAGCACGCTGGGGCGCGGGCTTCGGTTTTTTGGGTTGTCGCTGCTGATCTATCTGTTCGGCGACAAGGTCAAGCCGCTGATTGAGCGTTACTTCGAGTGGATCACCATCGGTGTGTGCGTGCTGGTTGCCTTGTTCTTTGTTGCGCTGCGTCTGCTGGGTTGACCAAGTGAAACCTCCCGCGGATGCATGTCCACGGGAGGCAAGTGTGATGCAGGGCGGCGACAGCGCGCAACTACGGCACCCAGATCGCCATCGGCCTGCCGGGGTAAAGCCTGAGTTGCTCCTGCAGCCTGGCGCTCATGCGCTCTTCTATGGCGGTGGCGCCGGCTTGCTGCATGCGTTCAAGCTCCTCGGAGTTCAAGCCGAACAGCGCGCCAAGGCCCACCTGGCGGCCGTACTCGACCACAGTGGCTTCGCTCACGCCGGCTAGCTCCTGCGCCTTGTTCACCGCGTCATCGAAGTAGCCCAGCTCGTCCACCAAGCCGATCTTCTGCGCGGTAGAGGCGCTGAGAATGCGGCCGTCGGCGTAGCTTTCCCAGTCTGCGGCAAGGCCCTTCTCGGCGCGGCCGCTCTTGACCACGTCCTTGAAGGTGCCGTGCATTTCATCGGCAAGCTCCTGCAGCAGGTCGCGGCCTTCAATGTACTCTTCACTTTCGGGGTCGGCGAACATGCTTCCCATGGCCTTGTTGCCGCCTGCTTTCACGGTGGCGTCCTGCGCCTTCAGAATCTCGGTCAGCGTGCCGTGAAAGTTGAACCCCTGGATGATCACGCCGATGCTGCCGGTCAGAGTCGTGCGGTTGGCAACAATCCAGTCAGCCGGCGCCGAGACGTAATAGCCACCGCTGGCCGCCAGGTCTTTCATGTACACAACGACCGGCTTGCCGGTATCACGCTGAAAGTCGGTGACGTGCTTGTGGATCAGGTCGCTGGCCGTGACGCCCCCGCCCGGGCTGTTCACTTCAAGGATCACGGCGACAACACTTGTGTCGCGTGCCGCCTTGCGCAGGCCATCTTCAACCAGCGCAACGGGATTGATGCCTCCGCCGAACAAGCCGCCGGATTGCTCGATGATCACTCCCTCGATGGGGATGACCGCGACCTTGTACTGGCCCCTGCCGTGGCGCGAGTACTCGGTGACGCCGCGCGGATCGCTGCCACCCATCAGTGCGCCGCCGCCGGTGAACATGCTGACAAAGATCAGCAGGTTGAAACCAACGAAGCCTATCAGCGCCAGCAAACCCACCACACGCCACAGGCCCGTGCGCCGCTTCACAGGCCGCATCGGCTGCTGCGGCGGACCGTGGTAGCCGGGCGGAGGCGGCGGCATGTAGTTCGGCGGCGGTGGAAAACTGCCGGGCGGGGCGTTGTTGGGGTGGTGCGGGTTGCTGTTGGACATCTCAAACCTCCTGTGCGCTTCTGCGCCTGGAAATCTCGTCGTTCAGGTACTTGATAATCTCACGCGTGTCCGTGCCCGGGCCGAAGATCCGCCCGATGCCGCGTGCGGCAAGCTGCTCGATGTCTGCATCGGGCATGACGCCTCCGCCAAACAGCAGGATCGAGCCTGCGGCCGAAGACTCCAGCAGTTCCTGCACGCGCGCGAACAGTGTCATGTGCGCGCCCGAAAGCGAACTCAGGCCGATCGCGTCAACGTCTTCCTGGATTGCCGCCTGCACGATCATCTCCGGCGATTGCCGCAGACCGGTGTAGATGACCTCAATGCCCGCGTCGCGCAGGCTTGCCGCGACGACCTTGGCGCCGCGGTCGTGCCCGTCCAAGCCGGCTTTGGCGACGAGCACGCGGATCGGGCGCTGATCTGGCTTGTTGTCAGGCAACGTCTCTGCCCTCCAGGTACTGCTCATTGGCATTGTAGCTGCTGCGGACGTACGGTCCGCTGGCCACTGTCGAAAAGCCCAACGCCTGGGCCTCGTGCTTCATTTCCTCGAACTCGGCTGGTTCATAGTAGCGGGCGACTTCGGCAAGGCCCGGGGCGGGCTTGAGGTACTGGCCGATGGTCAGCATATCGACGCCCTGGTCGCGCAGCTCGTTGAATGTGCGGTGCAGCTCCTCGCGCGACTCGCCTAGCCCCACCATGATGCCGCTCTTGGTCAGCATGGTTGGTGCGCGCTTCTTGACGTAGCGCAGCAGGTACAGGCTTCGGTCGTAGCGCTTTGCCGGCTGAATGGCCCGGAACAGCGACGGCACGACTTCAATGTTGTGGTTGTAGATCACGGGCGCGGCATCGATTACGCGGTCAATCTGCCAATCCTGGGCCTGAAAGTCGGGCGTCAGCACCTCGATTCGCGCCTGCGGCAGCCTGTCCCGTACCGCGTGAATCACGGCGGCCCAGTGCGCGCTGCCGCCATCGGCCAGGTCGTCGCGGTCCACGCTGGTGATCACGACGTGCGAAAGCTGCATGCGCGCAGCCGCATCTGCCAGGCGGGCCGGCTCATCGGCATCCGGCGGAGCCGGAGGTCGGCCGCTGGCGACGCTGCAGAAGCGGCAGGCGCGAGTGCAGACTTCGCCGAGAATCATGAACGTGGCAGTGCCATGGCTGAAACAGTGTGCCTTGTTAGGACACCTTGCTTCTTCGCAGACGGTGGCAAGGCGTTGCTCTTGAAGCAGCGTGTCCAGCTCGCGCTGGCCGCGGCTGCGCGGCAGAGGGCGTTTGAGCCATGGTGGAAGGCGACGAGATTGCCCGGCGTTCAACATGGGACAGACTATAGCGGCGGATTGTGCGGCACCAACGGTATGGCCGACGTTTGCAACGAGCCGCGCGTGTCTTATGCTCAGCATCCTCCCCATTCACTCGGAGAACCCCATGGAGTTGAAAGCCCGACTGCAGACCCTGGCGACCCAGGAATCGCAGTACCCGCACTTTCTTTCGGTGTATCTGCGTTGCCGCGAAGGCGGTCACGACAGGCGCAAGGAGAACCTGATTTTCCTCAAGAACAGGGCCGCAGAGATTGAGCGCGTACTGGAAGGGGACAAGAAGGGCGCCCAATACCTGCGCGACGCGGTCAAGGCAATGGAGTTGATTCGCAGCCAGGACGTGGATTCCAGCGTCATCGGGCTTGCCGTCTTTCTCAAGGGCGGCGAGGTGGTTGAGCGGTTTGAGACCTCCATCCCGTTTGAAGACCAGGTTGCCTACCGGCGATTTCCTGCCATCAGCCAGCTTGCATTCATCGGCGAAGAATTCGAGCCTTACGCGGTCGTCCACCTCGACAGCCGCAGCGCGCGCATCTTCGAGATTGCGCTGGGCGAGCTCGTTGACAGCAATGACATCCGCAACGAAGTGCACCGGCGCATCCACCGAGGCGGCTGGTCGCAGATGCGCTTTCAGCGTTCGATCGAAGGCGAGAAGCTGGCGCATATCAAGGAAGTCGCGAACGAGTTGACAGAACTTGTCTCGCGGTACCGGTACAAGCGCATAGTTGTGCTGGGCCCGGACAAGGCGCGCAGCATTCTGCGTGACAGCGTGACCATGGATGTCGGGCGCCGCCTGGTCGATGGCGAGAGGGTGGATGCACGCTCTGCCGACCATGAACTTCTGCAGCAGGCGGTGGACTACTTTCATCAGGCCGAAAGCGAAGAAGAATCCGCCAAGATGGATCGCGTGGTGCGCGAGATTCACAGCAGCACCATGGGCGTCAGCGGCCTGGAGGACACTTTGCAGTACCTGGCGCGTGGCCAGGCCTACGAGGTGCTTCTGCCGGCAGGCCTGGCGCAGGCGGGCTCGCAGTGCAACATCTGCGGCATGATTTTCAAGCAGCCCACCAAGGCTTGCCACGCATGCGAAGGCACCGACCTGACCAACGTGGACCTCAAGGAGGTTGCGACGCGCACCGCCCTGAAGTTCGGCACGCGCCTGGAGTTTGTGAAAAACAACGGGTTCCAGCAGCGACTTGGCGGCGCTGCGGCGTTACTGCGCTCGCCGCGCTTGAGCTGACTGTACTCAGGGGTTGTCAGCGGCGATCAGTTGCTGAACCGCCTGGAACTTCTCCTCGAGCTGCTTGACGTCGTTGGCCTCAAGGTTCAGGCGCACGTACGGCTCGGTGTTGCTGGCGCGCAGGTTGAACCACCAATCCGGATACTCAATTGTCACGCCGTCGAGATGGTCGATGCGCGCATCGGCAAAGTGTTCTTCTACGCGCTTGAAGACGGCATCGGTGTCTGACACGCGGAAGTTCACTTCGCCGCTTTGGGCGTACTTGCGCAATGGCATGACCAGGTCGCCCAGATTTTCCTGGCTGACCCCCAGCGCGTTCAGCACTTCGATGACGGCAATCATCGCGCTGTCGGCGTACCAGTTGTCCTTGAAGTAGTAGTGGCCCGCAAGTTCGCCACCGAATGCACAGCCGATCTTGCGCATGGTTGCCTTCATGTAGCTGTGCCCGACGCGCTCACGCACGGCGCGACCGCCGGCGGCTTGGACGGTTTCGGCAACGATTCGGCTGCTGCGCAGGTCGTACAGGATGGTGGCGCCCTTGTGGCGCTTGAGCATCTCCGCGGCGATCAACGCGGTGATGAGGTCCTGCCCCACGGGCGCGCCGGTTTCGTCAATAAACACCGCGCGATCCGCGTCGCCGTCAAAGGCCACACCAAGGTTGCAACCGCGCTGCTTGACCAGCTCGCACAACGGGCGCAGATTCTCGACCTTGCTGGGGTTGGCTTCGTGGTTCGGAAACGTCCCGTCAAACTCGCCGTGGATCACGTGAAGGTCAAGGCCAAGCGAGCGCATGAACCCCAGGTACACGCCACCCATGCCATTGGCGGTATCCACAGCCACGCGCAATTTCTCCGGCACGCGCTTCACAAACCGGCGCAGATGCTCAACGTAGCGGGCAAAGACCGCCGGGTTGATGCCAAACGGCGCGGGCAGGCTGTCGCCCGCTTCGCGAGGCGCAAGAAACTCAATGGACGGTTTGTACTGCCAGGTGGGCGGCGGTACCGGGGCGGTTTCAAGCAGGCTTTCGATCTCGCTCAAGCCGGTTTCGCCGGCGATCGGCACGGCGGCAGCGCGGCAGAACTTGATGCCGTTGTAGCGGGCGGGGTTGTGGCTGGCGGTGATCATCGCGCCGCCGTGGCAGCTTTCGTCGTCGCCGACAGACCAGTAAAGCATGGGGGTGCTGCACGGGCCGATGAAGCGCGTCTCGGCGCCTGCGGTGGCAAGGCCGTCCATGAATGCCGCGGCCAGCGACGGGCTTGAGGGCCGGGCGTCCATGCCGACGTGCACGCGAGGGCCGGGGTTGTCTTCGGCCAGGTGCCGCGCGAACGCATAGCCGATCCGAAATGCAAGTTCCGGGTGCAGCTGGTCGGGAACAACTCCGCGGACATCATAAGCCTTGAACAAACCCATTGGGTGGTCTCCGTTTGAGCCGGCAGTGTATGAGCCAGTACCGCCGCCGTCACTTGTGCTTTACAAGGAGTGCAGCGGCGGCATCATCGTCGCCGAGAATAAGGAAGCAGCATGGCAACAGACATCCAGGGACGGGACTTTCTTCACCTAGCAGACTTCGAGATCACGGAGATCAACGACGTTCTTGATCTTGCGCATGAAATGAAGCGCGAACAGCGACGCTGGAGCCTCAAGGGCCGCACAGTCATCATGCTGTTCTTCAACAGCAGTCTGCGCACGCGCACAAGCTTTGAAATCGGCACAGAGCAGCTTGAGGCGCACCCGGTTGTGCTGAACATCGGGCAGGACGCGTGGAACCTTGAATGGCAGGAGGGCATCGTCATGAATGGTGACAGCCCAGAGCACATCAAGGACGCCGCGCGGGTGCTGTCACGCTACGGCGATGTGCTGGCGGTGCGCAGCTTTCCGCCGATGAAAAACTACGACCAGGACCGGACTGACCCGATTCTTAACAGTTTCGCAAAGTACGCCAGCCTGCCGCTGATCAACCTCGAAAGCGCTGTCGAGCACCCATGCCAGGGCCTGGCTGACCTGATGACTCTGCGCGAGATTTTTAACCAGAACACCCGCCGCAAGAAAGTCGTGCTGACATGGGCACCGCATGTAAAGCCTCTTCCGCTGGCGGTGCCGCACAGTTTTCTGCTGGCGGCGGCGATGGGCGGCTGCGACGTGACGGTCGCTCATCCGCCGAAGTTTGATCTTGCGCCCGAAGTCATGCAGCAAGCGAAGCAGATCGCGGAGAAGTCCGGCGCGACCATCAAGGTAAGCAACAGCCAGGAAGAAGCGTTCAAGGGCGCCGAGGTCATCTACGCCAAGAGCTGGCTTTCTCGCGAACACTATGGCAACGCGAAAGAAGAGTTCGCGTACCGCGCAACGCTGCCAAGCTGGACAGTCAACGAAGAAAAGATGGCGCTCACCAATCGCGCCAAGTTCATGCACTGCCTGCCGATTCGTCGCAACCTGGTTGCGACCGAC
The DNA here is from genome assembly GCA_964652605.1 of uncultured Planctomycetaceae bacterium. Taxonomy (GTDB): domain Bacteria; phylum Planctomycetota; class UBA8742; order UBA2392; family UBA2392; genus JADJRK01. The sequence continues at coordinate 9,210 of CAZZBH010000011.1, read as the reverse complement.
GGCGTGCTGGACGATGACGACTGCGTGATCTACCAGCAGGCCGAAAACCGGCTGCACGCGCAAAAGGCGCTGCTGGTCAAGCTGCTCGGCGAAGGCTAGGCGCGCTCAATGAACACAGGGCACTTCGCGCGCCGAACAACCTTGTCGGCGACGCTGCCCAGCAGCAGGCGGCCTACGCCGGTGCGCCCGTGGCTTCCCATCACAATCATGTCGCAGCCATGGGTTTCGGCGTACGCAGCAATCTGCTTGCCGGGGTCGCCGCGCTTGACGGCAGCGATGGTTTCGAAGTTCTGAAGCAGCTCGGCGGGCATTTCGTTGCGCATCTGATCCAGGGCGTGGCGGCGCAAGTCCTTCAGAATCACCGCGCGCTCCTGCTCAACGTGCGTGCTGATCAGCGTGTCATCCACGACGTGCACGACATGCAGCTCGGCGTCCATGTCCTCGGTCAGTGCGATTGCGCGGTCCAGCGCCTTGCGGGCCGTGTCGGAAAAGTCGGTCGGAAACAATATGCGTGCCAGCGGTTTGCGCTTCGAGCGCGGGTGCTTAACGGTGCCCTTCGGCGCCTTGGTCACGATCACGGGGCATGTGGCTTCGCTCAAGACACGGTCTGCAACGCTGCCCAGGATCATCCGGGCGACCGGGCCGCGGCCCTGCGTTCCGATAACAATCAGGTCTGCGCCACTGCGGCGCGCATGAGCCAGAATTTCGTTTGCCGGGTTGCCGGACAGGATGTAGCGATGAATTGCAACGTCCTTGGCCGCCGCGGGCAGCTTCAGTTTTTGCAGGGCTTCTTCTGCGCCACTGACCAGTTCCTGTGACAGCGACGCGAAAGGATAGCCGGCGTAGGCATACACCGTCGCATCTACGGCGTTGACCAGGTCGATTTCAGCGCGGTACCAGCCGGCAAACTCCGCGGCCAATGAAAGCGCTGTCTGGGCGGTATCGCTGAAATCGGTCGGGACAACGATGTGCTTGAACTTGTTCTTCATGGCGGGTGCCTTGTTCTCTCCGCCGGAACATTACAAGGCGCGTGCATCGTTACAACCTTCCCCGCGCCCCCGCGGGTGCTAGCATCGGAGGCATGCGGCTACTGCCGACATTTATACTGGCGGCATCCATCCTGCTTGCGGGGTGCGTTGAAAGGCGGATCTACATCTACTCAGACCCGCCGGGAGCTGACGTTTACCTCGACGGCGAGTTTGTCGGTCAGACGCGCGAGGACGGGCATCCGGACGGCCCTTTCTACGTCAACTTCATCTATTACGGCAGCCACGATTACCAGCTTCGCAAGCCCGGCTATGCGACCCGCAGCGGCACCGTCCAGTTGATCGCGCCCTGGTACGAATATCCGCCGATGGACTTCGTGGCTGAAGTGCTGGTGCCATGGAAGATTGTCGATGAGCACGAGATCCGCGACACGCTAACCCTCGCTGAGCCGACCAGCGTCGAGGAACTGCTCGGCAATGCCAGCCGCTACCGCGATGATACCCTCGCGGGCAAGAGCGCAAACGAATGAGTACGCGGACAGACGCATTTGAGCGCTTTCGCGGCAAACGCGGCGTTGTGATGGGGCTTGGCACCTTTGGCGGCGGCGCCGAGAGTGCGAAGTTTCTAGCCGGGTTGTGCTCGCGCGTTGTCGTGACCGACCTGCGCGACGAAGCCATTCTGGCAGACAGCGTGCGACAACTGCAGGGCTTGCCGGTCGAGCTGTGCCTCGGCAGCCATCGCGAAGAGCACTTCCGTGACGCGCAGGTCGTAATTCACAGCCCGGCTGTTCGACCTGATCATAAGCTGCTGCAACTCGCCCGTGAATCCGGCGCCGAAGTCACGATGGAGACAAGCCTTTTCATCGAGGCCTGCCCCGCGAAAACCATCGGCGTAACAGGAAGCAACGGCAAGACCACAACGGCTTTGCTGTGCTATGAGATGTTGTGCGGAGTGATGCAGCGCGCGCAACCCGAGCTTGCAGGCCGATGGACCGACTCCAGCGGGGGCACCCGGCCACCGGCGGCGCCGGGGCCGAAGATCTGGCTTGGCGGCAATGTTGGACAGCCGATGTTGAACCGGCTCAACGAGGTTTCCGCCGACGATATTGTCGTGCTGGAACTCAGCAGCTTTCAATTGATAGACTGGCATCGCATCAAACGCTCGTGCGACGTGGCTGTGCTCACAAACATTACGCCCAATCATCTCGACTGGCATACGGGGATGGACGAGTACATCCACGCCAAGTGCGCCATCTTTGAGTACCAGCCGCACGGCGGTCGCTTTGTCATCTTGAACCTGGATGATACGCGGTGCCGAAACCTGCTTGAGTTGCACCCAAAGCTGCAGTCAGACCGTACAGATCGCTGGCGAGGGCCGATGCTCGCGCCCGTGCCGACCAACCCAAAGCCATTGGCAAAGGGCAAGACCGGAAGGCAGATCGTCAACCTGGCCATGGCGATGGGTGAGGATGAGACGACACATCCGCAGGACGCCATCGTCGGCTACACCGTCGATCCAGGCAGCAACTGGGGCGACGGGGTGGCTGCGAAGCTGACGCGCTTTGTTTTTGCTGGCGGCCGCTTCAGCGCCCCTGATGGCCGGACGGTTGAGGCTGACCCTTCCACACTGACGGAATGGCGCCGGGGCTACGCCCTGATCGGCGCCTTGCAACGTGAGCGTCTGCGCCTGCCGGGCCGATTCAACTGGTCGAACGCGGCGGCAGCCTGGTGCGCGGCTGCTGCGGTTCTGCCGTCGCCGCAAATGGCGCCGATGCTTGGCGGCGTGCTCGACGCCTTCCGGGGCGTGGAGCATCGCCTTGAGCCGTGCGGAGAGGTAAACGGGGCGGCCTGCTTCAACGACAGCATTGCCACTACGCCCGAAAGCACCGTGGCGGCATTGAGCGCATTTCAGAGCGGCGTACACCTGCTGCTGGGCGGGTCCGACAAGGGACTGGACTATTCGGGGTTGGCCCAATCGATCGCCGGGCATCCGGGGATCGTCTGTATGTATCTGCAAGGGCCGAACGCCGGGTCGATCCGCGCGGCGCTGGAAGAGGCGGCTGCCCCAGCCGCAAAAATGCGGGACTTCACGAGCTTCGACAGCGCCTGTGAAGCCGCATTGGGCGCACTTAAGCCCGGGGAAGTGTTCTTGATGTCGCCCGCCAGCGCCAGCTTCTACGAGTACGCCCCGGGAAGGCGTTTTACAAATTTTGAACACCGTGGACGGCACTTCAAGGCGCTAGTAAAAGCGCAGGCTGATTAGCACACAACCACGGACGCCATGGCCACCAAAGTGCTCGCACCGCATTACTTGCGGCTTGAACGCGATATTGCGTGCGGGCCCGAAGTCGCATGGCGCGCGCTGACCGACTTGCACGAATTGCGCGCATGGTGGGGGATGCCGGTCGTTGACCTGGTCACGGGCGTTGGCGGCTACATCGACATCCAGTACGTGGGCCGCTCGCGCATTGATCGCTTCATCTTCACGGAATGGCAGGCTGGCTCCCGCGTTGGCGGGATCTGGCACTACAACTGGCTTGACGGGCGGGTGCAGGAAGTGACAAGCCTTGAGCGCACACCGCGCGGGGTGTGTGTGAGCATCGAACAGGGCGGGTTTGAAAGCTTCGGCAAAGACGCCTCGCGACTGTTTGGCTACCACAAGATTGAAACCTCGGGGCGGCTTGAGCGCCTGCTTGCGTGGTGCGAAAAGGGCCTGCCGGCGAACATGGCGCAGATGCCGAGCGTTTGACCGCTAGCGCGCTTTGTCTTCTTCGATTCCCTCGCCCAGTTCGCGGGCGATTTCGCGGTCAAGTTCTTCGCGCGACATCTTTTTGCGGTCGGCTGTAGATACGCCGATCATCTGGTCAATTTCTTCGTCCGTGACCAGTTGCTCGCCGGTTGCACTGTCCTGCTCAAACAGGCTGTCTTTGGTCATGTCCAGGAACAGGTCCATGCGCTGCCCCATGGTCTCGGCCTGCATCATGGCGTGTTCGAAGTTGCGCTGTGTGCTTTCGAGATCTGTGGTTTTGTAAACCTCGTTGATGCTCTTGCTGACCACGCCCATGCTTTCAGCAAAAACCGCGAAACTTTCGGCCTGGTTCTTCATCTGGTAGGCGGCTTCGATAGTCAGCATCTGCCGCTCCAGCATGCGGCGCTGGGCTGTGGTGGCTTTGAGGGACTTGCGGATAAAGCCAAGCTGGTCGCCTGCACCGATGCGTGATGCGCGGCGGGCCTTTTCAAGCCACTCCTCTTCGCTTTTGCCCAGCTCGCGGATCTGGCGCTTCATGCGCTGGATGCCCTTCTTGATCTCCATGTCGCGGGCGATGCGGCGCTCTTCTTTGGATTTGAAAATCCCCATGGGCCTCCTTTGAACCGCAATGATCAATGTTCAATGCACAATGATCAATGCCCTGCTCACCTTGATCATTGCAGGTTGATCCTGAAACATTGCAGTCACTCAACCAGATGATAGTTCGCTTCGCCCTCGGCCACACGCTTCTGCGTTCGGGCTGTCATGCGCGCGGCTTTGCGTATTGCGGCTTCAATGAACGCCCTTCGTTCGCGCAGCCGCCGGCCAAAGTACGCGCGGGCAAATCGCGCTTTGTCGGTAGCGCTGACCTGCGACGGCGCCGAGTGCAGCAGCGCGGCGACATCCTTGACGCGCCAGCGGCGGGTGACGCGATGGCGGATGTCGGCGCGATTCAGGTCGGTAACGTACATGCGGTCGTCTTCGCCGACGCGAATGTGCACCAGGTAAAAGTCGCGGTGGTTCACGCCGCCGTCGTGCATGGCGCGCAGCAGGCGGCCAAGCTCACGGGCAAAGCGTTGGCGGCGCGCGGGCGGCAAGGGCTGTTCGCGAATCACCTGCTGCAAACTGATCTCGGCGGGCAAGCCGACCGTGACCAGCGCGGCACGCAGCACCCGGCGGCCACTGCGCTCTTCGAGGCATGCAGCGGGCTCCGGCGCGGGGACCCTCAGCCGCGCGAGCCGCCGAAGCACGGACCATTCGCGCGCGGCCGGAGACGAGAAAGCGCGAGCGAACAGGCCTGACCACGGTGCGTCGGCGGCAGGGGACGTGTAGCGCTTGACGTAAAACACGCGGCCGGTGGGGGACTCGCAGCGCAAAGTCTGGCGCTCCTGCAGCCGTGCTTTGACGACCTGATAGTCCTGGCGCGCGAAAATGCTGTCCAGCGTAGCCAACCCGGCCGACTCAAGGTCCGCGCGCAGAGGTTCATCCACCAGCGATCGCAACTCGGCCATGGCATACCCACAGAACAAGAGCTCCGTCCGGAAGTCGCGACGTCCATTCCGTTCCATCGTCGCGGGCTGCTCCCGCGACCCCCGGCGTCCCCGCCGGGGCTTCTGCCTTAGTCGTCTTCCGCACTCCATGCCCGGTAGCGTGCAGCCTCAGCAGGGCTGGTTGTCGGCCGAATCATGCCTGCTGCCCGCTCAAAATCATCCCTGGACAGCGCGCGAATCTTGACCTGGTAGTCCCGCGTTGCCTTCAGCCCTCGGTCCACAACATCCGGCAGGTCGGCGTTCAACTCGCCGATCATCTGGCTTGTCGCCTGCTTGCAAAGCCGTTCGATCTCGCGGCCAGAGTAGCCATCCGTGATTCCGATCAGTTCTTCAAACACGTCGTCGCTGACTTCAAACCCTTTGCGTCCCAGGTGAATCTGCAGAATCGCACGACGGCTTTCGGCGTCAGGCAACGGGATCAGAATCTGCTTTTCAAACCGCGACATCACGGCTGCATCAATGTCCCAGGGCCGATTTGTCGCGGCGATTGTCAGCACAAAGATGTCGCCGCGGCCCTTCTCGGACAGCCCGTCCATTTCAGCCAGGATCGTTGACAGGATGCGCCGCTCTGCGCCGGTCTGTTCGCCCGAATCGCGGCTGGTGGTGAGGCTCTCGAACTCATCCAGAAAAACCACGCTGGGGCTGTTGTCGCGCGCCGCGCCATAGATTTCGCTGATGATCTTGCTGCTTTCGCCGAAGTACTTGCTCAACACGCTGCTGACCTTGACGTTGAAAAACAGCGCCTGGCCCTCAGTCGTCACCTTCAGGCTGTTGCTTGTGGCAGCGGCGAGCAGCGTCTTGCCGGTGCCGGGCGGGCCATAGAACAGAATGTTGCGGAAAGTTGCGATCTTGACCTCGGCCGGCGGCTTGGCCAGCGACAGGCCCAGCGTGTACTTGATGTCGCGCTTGGTTTCGTCCAGCCCGCCGATGTCATCCCAGGTGATAGTGCTGGTGTGAACAAGCTGGCTTACCGCCTCGCTGATGCTGCGATCGGTCTCATCGCCCGCTGTCTCCTGCTGTCGGTCTTCGTCCACTGATGTGCTTGGCGGTGGTGGCAGCTTGGCGCCCTTGGCTTGCTCGGCGGCTGTTTCGCGCAAGCGGCGGGCAAAGTCGCGGTATTCAATCGCCTTGCGCTTGCGGGCGTACTCCATGCTGCGCGACTGCGCGTACTCGGCGTACTTGAACATTGCCTTCGAAGCGGCTTCGAAGTGCCCGGCCGCGGCGTCGGAATCGCCGGCCTTCCATGCCATCTTGGCTTTGTGCAGCGAGTCCTCGCAGGTGCGCTTCAGTTTTCCGCTAAGGTCCATACGCAGGCTTTTCAAGTAGGTTTGAAAACGGAGTCACAGAGTAACAGAGAAGTCGAATGCTCCCAAACCAAGCCGTTCTCTGTTGCTCCGCTACTCCGTTCTCAACTTCAAACCGCTCCTTCTTCGGACTCCAGCTTGTGTTTCAGCTCGGCCTCTGACTTCAGTGCCGTGTCGAAGTCGCCGGCGGTCTCGGCTTCGTTGATGGTGTCGATTTCGGACAGGAAGCGTTCCTTTTCCGGGTCCTGGTCCTCGAACTCGCCTTCCATCTCAAGGCCCAGCTCGTCCAGCGTGCTGTTGAGTTCGTCCAGATAGGCCTGCTCATCGATCTGCTGCAGGGCAAGCTTGGCGTCCAAACCGCTGCTGCGTATGCGTTGCAGCAGCTTGTTCACGCCTTCCTTATCTTTGCGCTTTTCAAGCCGTTCCAGTCCGCGGATGTATTTCTTCAGGGCGATGCCCTCAAGGTTGGAGACCTTTGCGGCGCGGCGGCTGAAGGCGAAGTCATGCTTGATCGCCTTGAGTTCTTCCCAGAGGTAATCGACCTCGATCGAATTGCCCTCGCGCCTGGCCTGCTTGATCTGCTCGATCAGCGTGCCCTGGCGTGCGGACGACTTGCGCAGTTCCATGAAGAATTTGCGGCGGTCGCGCTCCACTTCGCGCAACTTGACCTTGAGCTTGCGCAGGTCAATCTTGCCGCCAAACAGCATCGTAAAGAAGTTCTGCGCCATCACCCCTCCACAGCTTCAAGACCAACGACTGGACGCGAAGACGCGAAGGATGCGCCAAGACGCGGAAATCGAAATGCGGCCCGACCGGCTACCTCAGGTCCGCCGCCATTGGTTGTTGGTAAATGGTCATTGGTCATTGCGGTTCAAACCCAGGTTCTGACCGGCCCGCATGGAACGGTCAAGCCAACTACTCCAGCTCCGGTTTCTGCTCTAAGTCCTTGGCGGCTTCTTTGCGTTCGCGCTCGGCTTGCATCAGCTCGGCCTCGATCTGTGCAAGTTCGTCGTCCTGCGTTTGTCTTTCCGGCGCGACCTTTGACTCGCCGATGATCTCCTTCTCAAGCTTGCGCAGCTCGTCCTTGTCGCGTGCGGTCAGCACTTCCTGCTTGTTCTGCGTTACGCCCTCGCTGGCGTGTACGGCTTCGCGGAACTTTTCCATGCCCTCTTCAAAGTCAAGCATGACACGCTCGACCAGGCTTTGTTCGATGCCGCGCAGGTCCATCGCCTCCATCTGCTGGATCTTGCCGACCAGATTCAGATGCAGCTCGATGTTCTTGTTCAGGATGTCGGCTTTGACCTTCAGGCTTTCCATCTGGTTGCGCGTGCGCTTGATCTGCAGCAGCACGAACTCTTTCTCGCGGTCGCCGACACGGCCTGATTTCACGTTTTCGATGCTGGCGCGCTCCGACAGCTCCAGCCGGGCCAGCTCCTGCCGCGTTTTGCGCAGCTCCACCTCGTTCTGCGTGATCAGCTCATCCAGGTGCTCAAGCATCTCGCGCGTGCTGTTGGCATCGAGAATCACCTGCTCGGATTCACCGACCTGCCCGCGCACGAGTTTCTTTATCCGTTCAAGCAGGTTCATGAACGCCCCTCGGAAGTACCACCGTACCCCGCGCCTCGCAAATCGTGCCCAACCCTACGCCCTCAGGCTCTCAAAACGGTCGCGCTGAATAATCAGGTCGCCGCCTACTTCCTTAATCTCAAGCCCGGGCGTCTGACCGGCATACAGCATCGCGCGGTCCATGACTAGATCTCTGCCCACAGCCACCCGCTGCGCGAGGTCGTCAATCAGCATAAACCCGCCCGGCTCTTTCAATTCGCCCGCGGCTGCCAGCGCGGTATCGATGCGTGCGATTTTCTGGTCCACCGGCTCGGGGTCAAACAGGTTTTCAAACAGCGCCGGCAGGATTGCCCCGTCGCGCGGCGCGGTGACCGCCCAGCCTGGATCAGCGTACTCTATCAGTGCCGCCCGCCAGTTGGTCCCGCCCGAAAGTGCGCGCAATACTTCTTCAGTGTGGCCGGTCAGCGGGTCAGTCCGCGCCCCGGCGATACCGATCACGTAGAACACATCCGGCCGCAACGGCGCCAGCGCCCAGCGTACAGTTTCCTGGATGGTGTCGGCACTGAACAGGCGTTCTCCAAACCTGAACTCGAGCACGACGCATACTTTTACCGTGGCCAGCCCCAGCATCGGCTTATGAAGCAGCCCAATCGATTCACGGCGGACAAACGCGCCCTTGCCGGCCATGGCAAGATCGCCGGACCGAAAACTGCGGCGCGACACGCGGTTGGGGTCGAAGTCGTACAACGAGCCTTCGCCCGGGTGAGGCAGCATGCGCTGGCGCACGATACGGGACTCAAGGCCCGAAAACAGGCTCTGCATGGCGGAGATGGCAGTGGCGCGATCGATCATTCCAGCGTTTCGGAGACCCTCGTCGCCACAAGTATAGCTAATTTCCCCGGCACGAAAGCCCGCGACGAATGGCCACCTGCCGCCCGGCGGCTGTCGATTTGTCGCGTCGGGCGTTAGTGTCGGCTGGGCGGCAGCGGAAGGCGACTTGAGTTGGCGGAAGCGTATCACGACGACGATGAGTTCCTTGGCAAGGCGTACGACGC
>CAZZBH010000010.1:0-54150 GCA_964652605.1 uncultured Planctomycetaceae bacterium | reverse complement strand
TTCTCAAGCTTTTTCCGGAAGGCATCCTCGTTCAGCAAGCCGACGTGCTGGTCAACGATATCGCCGTTCCTGAAGAACACCAGCGGGGGCACGCCCATCACGCCATAGGCCTGCGCGATGTCGGGGTTCTGGTCAATATCGAGCTTGGCGACCTTCACCTTGTCCTTGAACTCGGTGGCAAGCTTGTCCACGACAGGGCCGAGAACCTTGCATGGGCCGCACCAGGTCGCGGTGAAATCGACCACCGAGGTGCCGTTCCTGATTTCGTCGATGTTGGAGGCGTTGGCCTCAAGTGTGTCCGGTCCTGCCATTGCATTCTCCTGTGCCCGGGGGCGCGTCAATCTACGCAATCCCAAACGGTGATTGCCGCGGCATTATTCCGACTGGCACTCGCGACGTAAAGACTTACCCCGTGCACGCGAGCATGTTGTCGAGAGCCACCTTGGCGAGGCGCTTCTCGGCTGGATCGGGCGTCACAGGCTCCCACGTGTCGAGGTTCTCCAGGCATTCGCGCAGGTCGCCCGTGCTGATCTTGAACATGTTCGGGCACAGGCTGCGTACCAGCGGCACCACCAGGCGGTCCGGATTCTGCACGGCAAGCCGGTGAATCATGTTCACCTCAGTGCCGATTGCAACCTTGTCGCCGGGCTTCATGCGGTTGAGCACGTAGTCCTGAATGAAACCAGTACTGCCGCTGTAGTCGGCGGCCGCAACCGTCTGCTCGGTGCTCTCAGGGTGCACGATGACCTTGATGCCGTCATGCTCGGCGCGGACCTTCTCGATCATTTCCACCGTAAAGCGTGTGTGAACGTGGCAGTAGCCCTTCCAGAGAATCACCCGCGCGTTGCGGATCTGGTCTGCGGTCAAGCCGCCCTGCGGTTGCTTCGGGTCCCACAGCACGATTTGATCGCGCGGGATGCCGTACTTGTTGGCTGTGTTGCGGCCAAGGTGCTCATCAGGAAAGAAAAAGATCTTCTCCCCGCGTTCAAAGCACCAGTCAAAGACCTTGCCGGCGTTGCTTGAGGTGCAGACGATGCCGCCGCGCTCGCCGCAGAAAGCCTTCAGGTCAAGATCGCTGTTCATGTACACGACGGGCACGACCTTCGCGGCGTCCGTCACTTCACCCAGCTCCATCCAGCTTGTGCGCACCTGCGGCAGATTCGCCATGTCCGCCATCGGACAGCCGGCATTGCGGTCAGGGTGGTACACGACCTGGTCGTCGCGGCACAGTGTCGCCGCGCTGGTGACCATGAAGCGCACGCCGCAAAACACAATGTCGCGGGCTTTGTCGGCGTTGGCGGCGGCTTTGCACAGGTGGTAGCTGTCGCCGGTGATGTCGCCGCAGCCGTGCACGCCAAGGCGCTGGTAGTGGTGCGCCAGAATGATCAACGAGTCGCCACGCTCGCGCTTGAGTTCGTGAATGCGTTCAATGTTCTCGGCTTCGTCTTCTTCAATCCGGATGGGCGAAGCCATCATCGTGCCAGCCATGTCATCGCTCCTGTCGCCCAATGTCCTACCGTCGAAAACCCGCGGCTCTGTCCGCATTAGAGCATGATTAAGGCGCCAGGTGTAGGCGTGTGAGAGCCAGGTAGTGTCTCAGTTTGCTTCAAGTACCGAGTCATAACTGCGCACCGCAGAGTCGCGGAGGCGCGGAGCACAGCCGCAGAGAACAACGAGCAAGGCCTGCCGGTTCGTGAAAGCCCTGGCGCCAGCGCGATGCGCAGCACCCAGAATGCGGCCGCTTTTCAGCCCGCATTCGCAAGGAGATGCTGGTTGCTGTTGTCAGCCGGCGTGCCGGACAGGCCTACTCGGCGTCTCTGCGCCTCGGCGGTTTGCCGTTTTGGTCGCTCAATGACACTGATGCCCGCAAACTGAGACACTACCGAGAGCCAGCCGAATCCTGGGAATCAACCCCGCACCAAATGGTTAAATTGACAGATGTTTCAGTTTGGTGCCATCGTTGTAACCCTGATCAACGTCGCCCTGTGGCTTGTGCTGCTGCGCCACTTGACGCTGATGTTTCCGCGGCACAGCCGCATCTTGGCCATTGCACTTGCGGCTGCTTTTGTCGTGTTGCTTCACCCGGCCCTGTTCATGGCGGCTGGCAGTTGGTCAGGCCTGCGTGCAGCACGTGCGTTTGCGCCGGATTGGTTTCAGATGGCTTGTGTTGCGGCGCAGTTTGCAGCTTTGTTCAGCGCTGTCGTTTTCCTGCCGCTTGCCGCTGTTGACTGGTCGAGAAGGCTGTTGACGCGGAAGGCCCGCACGCCCGATGAGGCGCGGCGGCGGTTCTTGACGGGCATGACGGTTGGCGTGCCGATGGCTTCGCTGGGTGTGTCGGGCTGGGGGGTGGTCGCCTCGCGGCTGGAGCCGACGGTCACTCGTCTGCGCCTGCCGGTGCCGCGCGACATGAGCAATCTGCACGGAGTCACGATCGCGCAGGTCAGCGATGTGCACATCGGCAGCTTCATGGGTGCCGAGCGCCTGACCGACTTCCGCGACGCGATGAACGCGCTGAAGGCTGACTTCCATGTCATCACGGGCGACCTGCTGGACAACCACATCAACCAGATGGAGCTTTCGCAGTTCTTCCTGCGCGGCCTGCAACCCCGTCGCGGCCAGACTTTTCTTTGCATGGGAAATCACGAGTACATCGCCGCCCGCACAGCCGACAATGGGCAGATCGTCCGCGGCATCGAAGAAGCCGGCGGCCAGATGCTGGTTGATGAGGCGCGCGCCATTCGAGTGGGCGGCGACCATTTCTGGATGTCGGGTGTTGACTACGTGCGACGAGGCAGCATCAGCGGCCAAACGGATTACGGGGCGTCGCTGGACGCCGCGCTGGCGCAAGCCCGCGATGACGGTTCACCGCGCATTGTGTTGGCGCACCACCCGCGCGCGTTTCACGAGGGCCGTGAGCGACAGGTTGACCTGATGCTTGCCGGGCACACGCACGGAGGCCAGATGAGCCTGGGACGCGTCGGTGACTATGCGCTGACGCCAATGCTGCCTGTCGAGCTGTACCACAACGGATACTACGAGCATCCCGCGCCCGACAACGTGCGTGTGCGGCGCCTGTACGTGAATGCGGGCGCAGGCGGATGGTTGCCGATTCGACTGAACTGCCCGCCCGAGATCACACTGGTTGAGCTTGTGCCGGCCTAGCCAGCGTCAATCCGCCATGCGCCAGACGCGCAGTATTCTGTCGTCGCAGAGACTTGCAGCGATGCGCCCGTCGGCGCTCTGATCCAGTGCAGTCACCGAGTTGGCATGGCCCGGGTAACGGTCCACCATTTTGCCCGTGGCAAGATCAAGCCGCATCAGCGTGGAGGGTTCACCGTCCCACGAATACGGCGCGAGCACAAGCGATCTGCCGTCCGGAGCCACGAGAAAGGAGGATATCTTCTGCTTGCCGTGCCCCGGCGTCGGCACTTCGAGATCAGGCTCGGCACTGCCCTTGGCCACGTCGATCCTTGAAACCCGACTGCCCAGGCCCAGCGCGATTGCCAGCAGATACTTGCCATCCGGCGTGAAGATGGTCGAGACGTTGTTGCCGAACGTCTGTTTCATCTTGATTTCGCGTGCGACGCCGCTTTCAACATCGGCGATCATATAGCCGTGGAAAGTTGCGGCGGCTACCTTGCTCCCGTCGTCAGAAACCGAAATCGCGAGCATCAATCCGAATGGCTCGGCGGTTGCGACGATGCGCTTGACGGCGTAATCGTGGCCGGCGCGCCATACGACGAACTCATGGTCCCACTCGCTCTCTGCTTCGAGCGGCGAAGACTGCGTAACGATTGTGCCATCGCGCCCCACCGTCAGCTTGTCGTCTTTCCTCATCCCTTCCGGCCAGGGCAGCCTGCGCCGCGTCTCGCCGGTCGCGGCATCCAGCAGCAGCGGCTCTTTGGTCGCCTCATCGACAGCAACGACGATCGCCCCGTCCGGGTGTCCGGCGCCGTTGTATGCCGCCTTGACCGCGGCCCGCCGCCAGCGAACTGACCGCGAAGCGACATCCCACGACACCAGCTCACCCTGTTGCATGAAAAGCACGGCACTGCCGTCGCCGCTGACGTTAATCCAGTTGTCGTCTGGCTTCAGGCCGGCAGCCTCCAGCGCGACGATGGGCGATCCGTCCGAAGTCTGCACACGAGTGATTTTCGTGTCGTCGTTAAGGAACAGCGTGCGTGCAGAGCTATCGAAGGCCATGGCCGATGCACGTTTCGGCTGTGCGGTTTGCGAAAGTGGGGTCCACAAACCGGCGTTGTAGAACGAGACCAGTCCGCCACGCAGCACCGCCATGACCTTCTCATCGTAATCGGTAGCAATCCGGATAGCCGCGCCCGTGTGCCCCGCCAGTTCAATCCGATGCTCGATGCTGGATTTGTCCAGGTTCACGATGGCGACATGCCGCTGCAGCGTTCCTGAATTCGGTTTGCCACCCTTGCTCTGCAGATAACTCCTGTAGTCATCAGCCTGCTTCTTAGAGGCTCGATCGCTTCTTTCCTTGATTGCCTCCGGCGATTCGTCCGGCTTGTATGAGTATCCGACCGGATTGCGCTCCATGTACTCTTCGTCCGACAGGATGACGCGTCCCGCATCCATCGCCGGCACAAGCACTCTCGCGCCATCGCCGCAAAAGCACACATTGCCGCAGGCCGTCATGCCCAATGATTGCAGGTCAAGCCGCAAAGTCCTGCGGCCAGATTCCACATCCCACATCCCCACAATGCCGTCCGTAATGCTGGAGCGAAAACTGCTGTACTGGTACGCCGCGAGCAGCGTACGGCCATCGCGAGTGAAAGAGACGTTGCTTATGTCGCCGCGCCGTATGCCTTGCATCAGGTCAGACTCGCCAGCCAGGCTGTAGCGGCCGCGTACACGCCCGGTTGCAATCTCAACAAGCTGAACGATGTCGGACGCGCCAACCGCCATCGTCAACCCGTCAGGCCTGAAACGCAGCGCCGACACACCGTGCGGGAGTCCGATTGCGCCCTTGCGCCCGCCGGTTGTGCTGTCAAGCAGGGTCACCCACGAGGCCCAGCCCCCTACCGCAAGAGTCGTTCCGTCCGGGCTCAGGTCGATCGCCCGCAAGGTTGTGCGCTCGAACTGCGCCGCCCACACTGGTCTGCCGTTGTGCGCGTCCCAGCGGGTGACGATGGTGTCCGAGATCGTGAACAGGCTGCTGTCGTCAGGATGCGCGACCATGGCAACGGGCGGCTTCTGCGCCGTCCACGCCGAGGCCCCGCCAATCGTCGCGATCACCCGCGGGTCTTCAATCGCGCCCGCAAGCGGCTTCACCTCTGGTTCCGGCTCCTGGCGCTGGCGCGATCGCATCTCGACGCCTGCGTCTGCCGGTTGCGCAGCGATGCTGTCTTCCTGCGCCTCGGGATTGGACGTTGTATCTTCGTGTCCGTCTGCGCTCTCAGCCGCAGCGCGATCTGTCGTGGACGACTCTGGCCGCTTGCGCGGGCCGACACTTGCGTCCTGAACGTGCTCATCCACTGCTCGAGCATTCATTCGCGCAGTCTTGTCGCGTTCGCCTGAAGCTGCACCAGAGCCGGCAGAAGGGGCGATTCCGAAATACGCGATGGTTGCGCCGGCACCAACCAACAGCAGGAAAGCTGCAATCCACAGCAGATAGGCTTTTTTCACGGCGATGCTCCCGATGGTGATGGCGCCGGGAACTACGCCCCCGGACACTTGGGCTTGCAACGACGCGTGCAGGGCCGGTGGCGGCTCGGGCACTTGCAGCAGCGGCAGGCTGCCCATGATGCCGGCTTCTGTGCCGCCCAGCTTCTTTCGCAACGCCTCTACCGCTCGCTGCACCCGAAGCCGCAGGGTGGTCACCGGCAGGTGCAACGCCCTCGCAGCAGCCGAGTATGAAAGGCCGCTGCCGGCTGTCAGCCAGATCGCCTCGCGTTCGTCATCCGGCAGCTCATCCAGCGCGCGCAACAACCGCGTGGTCTGCTCGCGCGCTTGCGCCTGCGCGAGCGGATCGCCCTCGGCGCGGTCCGGGATTGGCATACTGGAGTCTCCGAAGTCATGGGTGATCGTGCGCCGCCGGCCCCTCTTGCGCATGACGTTGCGGGCCTCAAGCGCAATCGCTGACGCAAGCCATGGCCACGGGTCCTCCTGTGGGATCCTGCCGGGCTTGCGCACCGCCACGAGAAACGCCTGTTGCACGACGTCAGAAGCATCCTGCTCGTCGCGCAGCAGAGACCAGGCGAGCCGCCAACCGCGCTGCGTGCACTCTAGTGCGCAGCGTTCAAGGATTGCCGTATGTTCGATTGCAGTCGTCACGCCCGTAATCGTCGCCAAGGTCTTAAACTGACAGAGGAAAACGGAGAATATCTAGGCGGGCACGCGGAATGACCCCGGCCCCCCGTTGGTTATACTGCCGCGACGGCAGCCGGGCCCTCGGAATTCTGACTCGCGCGCCTGGGACATGGGGTGCTTCGGCTATGCGCACAGCGACGGAAGGCCTGATGGGCGAAGTGATCATAGCGTTTCACGTCATCGGGTTTCTCGTCACCCTGCTCAACTTGTTCACCTTCCTGGCGTTGCGCCGGCGGCTGATCCTGGCGTTTCCGCACAGGGCCCGGTTGGTCACGCTGGCGGTCGCCGTTCCGTTCTGGCTTCTGCTTCATCCTGGCCTGTTTCTAATGTTCGGCGGTATTTCCGGCTTGATGGCGATGCGGGATTTTCTGCCCACTTGGGCCGGCATTGCGGGCATGGCGTTTCAGTTTGCGGTCTGGGTTTATGGCGCGATTTTGCTTGCGATTGGCTTTCCCGCTGCATTTGCGGGCTCCGTTCGCCGTCTGCGCCGCTTGCTTTCACGCGAAGTATCCGGTACCGCGCCTGAGCGCGAGTTGGTGGACCAGCAACGCCGAGGAATGTTGGCCAAAGCCGCGCTCGCCGTTCCTGCCGCCATCGTCGCGACGGCAGCCGGCGGTGCAACGGCGTCTCGTGTCACGCCGCACGTGACGCGCCTTAGGTTGCCCGTGCGTGGCGAGTTTACACAGCTGCGCGGTCTGACGATTGCGCAGGTCAGCGACGTGCACATAGGCAGCTATATGGACCGCGAGCGCCTGCAGGAGATCCAGGGCGCGATGAATGCCACCGGCGCCGACCTGCACGTAATCACGGGCGACTTGATCGACAACCACGTCAACCAGCTTGAACTTGCGCAGGAGTTCATCCTCGGACTGCGGCCGCGCCGCGAGCAGCCGTACATGTGTATCGGCAATCACGAGTACATCGCGGCCATGACCGGCGATACGCCCGGCGTGGTTCGCGACCTGAAGGCAACCGGGGCGCGGCTGCTGATCGACGAGACGGAAAAGATCAGCATCGGCGGCGCGCACCTGTGGCTGATGGGCATCGACTATCCTCGCGCCGGCGGCTCGCACATCATCGCCAACCGCGTCACTGATCGCGATACCGCTGAGTCGCTTGATCACGTGCTGGGGCAAGTGCGCGATGACGGCGCGCCGCGCATCCTGCTCAGCCATCATCCGCGCACATTCTTTGAGGCGCGCGAGCGTGAGATTGACCTGACACTGGCCGGCCACACCCACGGCGGACAGATCAGCCTGGGGCGCATTGGCGACTACGCCATCACGCCCGTGCTGCCCTTTGAGCTTTACCACAACGGCTATTACGAGTTTGAGGGCCGCCGCCTTTACGTCAACGCGGGCGCGGGCGGATGGATGCCCGTGCGCATCAACTGCCCGCCCGAGATCACGCTGGTTGAACTGGTGTAAGGCTTCTCGGCGGGATCGCGGGGAAGCGCTGCCTCTGGCCGGGCGTTGTACCCTCCGTTATCGTTCGCCCGGAGGCTTGAATGACTGTTCCTGTTTATCTGGTGGCTGGATTTCTCGGCTCCGGCAAGACCACGCTGATGAAGCGGCTGCTGGAGCACCTGAACGCCCGGGGCGAAAAGCCTCTGGTGCTGATGAATGAGTTCGGCGAAAGCAATATCGACAACGAGTTGCTTGAAGGCTCACAGGCCCAGATGCGCGAACTGATTGACGGCTGCATCTGCTGCACCAGCAAAACCGAGCTGACCAAGACCCTCTACGACATCGTCAGTAACGACAAGCCATCTTCGATCCTGATGGAAGCGACCGGATTGGCCGACCCCGTGGAGATTCTCGACATTTGCACGCTGCCAAACCTGCTCGACAAGGTCAGCCTGCGCACGATCGTCAGCGTCGTCGATGTCAACCGCTGGGGCAAGGTCAAGCAGGCCGAGGCACTGATGAAGCGCCAGGCGAAGTACGCCGACATCCTGCTGCTGAACAAGTCTGACCTTGTGGATGCAGCGCACGCAACCAAAGTCGAGGGCGAAGTCCGAAACCTGAACAAGCGTGCCGCGCTGCACCGCACTGTGCGCGCCGAGATCGACCCAGCCGGGATCATCGAGGCAGCCGGCACCCGGGTGATCGACGACGGCAAGGATCATACCGCCTGCGACCATGACCACAACCATTGCGAGCACACCCCCGATGGCCACGCGCATCACCATGGCCACGATCACGCGCACGATCACTACCTCAGCCTGACACTGCGCCCCCACGGCAAAGCCGACAAGGCAAAGTTCAATGACTTCTTGAATGAAGGCCTGCCGGGACTGCTGCGCATGAAGGGATTCCTGCAAGTCGATGGGATTCAACCGCAGGCTGTCGTGCAGTGGACCGGCGGCGACTGGGAGATGATTCCTCGCCCTGAAATCCTGAAGCCCAAGCCGGATGTGCTGGTGTTCATCGGCGAAGAGCTGGACCAGCGGCTGATTCGCGACAGGCTGCAGGCATGCGGCCTGCACTTCCATGATCACGCGCACGCGCACGAGCACGCCCATCACCATGAGCATTGATTGGCTTGAAGCGGAAACGGCAGTGGATGAACGGCTCGCGCTGAAGAAGCGGCGCGAAGAGTTGGAAGCTGCGTTCGAGGCCGACAACACGAACGCCGAGACCGCCCTGCGCCTGATTCACACACTCGACCAATTGGGCACTTCCCCGCAGGAAATTGCGACGCGATGCGAGCCGGCCTTTCACGCCAACCCCAACGATCCGGCGCTGATGGCGTGGCTGGCGCAGCTAAGCTACCGCATGGGGCAGCTCAAGATCTGCATGGTGACAGCCAAGCACGCCGCCACGCTTGACCCCGATGAGCCGATGGCCAACTTCACGCTGGGCCAGGTACTGCTGTACTCGGGCGCCTTTGAAGACGGCCTGCAATACACCCGACGCGCCTGGGAAGTGGGGCAAGCCGCGCACTATCACGCTAGTATTGGTCGGCTTTACTGCATCCTGCTGGCACGGTTGAAGCGCTTTAACGAAGCGTACGCGTTTCAGCTTGAGCGGCTGGCGGAGCGGCCGGACGACACACAAACCATCATCGACACAGCCGATCTGCTGCAGGAACTTGGCCGCGACGCAGAAGCAACCCGCATGCTGACCGATGCCTGGCAGGCCAAACCGCGCGACACAGACCTGTTGTTTCGACTGTCGGTCGGCGCATTCGAGCGCGACGACCTGCTGAACGCCCGCAAGTGGGCCGACAGGTTGATCGAAGCCGACGCGCAGCACCTTGAAGGCTGGAACCTGCGCTCACAGATCCGCTTGAAGATGGGTGACTTCGAAGGCGCGCTGGCTGACCACGGCATGATTTCCGAGCTCAGCAAGACGATGAAGCTCGATCAGTCGTTCCGGGCGAGCTGCTTTGAAGGCATGGGGCGCAAGGACGACGCCATCGCGGCGCTCAAGCAGGGACTTGAGGAATCAAAAAACTGGCCCGAACGCATCAAGCAATACCGCCAGCACCTCGAACGCCTGCAAACGGTCCCGCCCGACCAGCAACCCAAGCGCAACCAGAAGCTAAGCCCCAACGACCCCTGCTGGTGCGGCAGCGGCAAGAAATTCAAGAAGTGCCACGGCTCGTAGCGTCGCCCCGGGGTGTGACATGCCAAATGACGTGCCCCCGCTTGCGCGGGGGCACTGTTTTTTGCGGTTGCTGCTAGTTGCCGCGCTGCTGCTCGGCTTCTCCTACTCGCTTCAGGGCCAGCATGAACGCTGCAGTGCGCATGCTGCTCTTTTCCTGGCGGGCCATAGTGTGTACGTCCATGAACGCCTTGCGCATCTTGCGCTCGAGCTCGACGTTTACACGCTCTTCATCCCAGTAGAACTGGGTGAGATTCTGGCTCCATTCAAAGTAGCTGACCGTTACGCCGCCGGCGTTGGCGAGAATGTCCGGGATGATCGTGATGCCGCGCTCGTGCAGCTCTTCGTCGGCTTCCGGCATGGTCGGGTGGTTGGCGGCTTCGATGATCAGAGGCGCCTTGATGTGGTTGCAGTTGTCCGGCGTGATCACGTCGCCGATCGCGGCTGGGATCAGGCAATCCACGGGCAGCGCCAGCAGATCCTGATTGTTCATCACTTCTGCCTTCGGAAAGCCCGCCACCGTGCGCTTTTCGTTAAACCAGTCAAACAGCGCCGGAATGTCCAGCCCCGCCTCGTTGTAAACGCCGCCCTTGACGTCGGTGATCGCGACAACTTTGCCGCCGCGCTCGTGCCAGAAATGCGCGCTGTAGCTACCGACGTTGCCGAAGCCCTGAATCGCGCAGGTCTTGCCTTCAATCTTTTCGCCACGGGACTTGTAGTACGCGTCCGCACTGGTCACCACGCCGTAGGCCGTGGCTGTCACCCGCCCCTGGCTTCCGCCAAGGCTTACCGGCTTGCCGGTCACGACGCCGGGGCTGTAGCCGCGGCGAGATGAGTACTCGTCCATCAGCCATGCCATCACTTGCCCGTCAGTGCCCATGTCGGGTGCCGGGATATCGCGCTGCGGGCCAAGAACGATAGCGATGCGGGCGGTAAACTTGCGCGTCAGGCGCTCAAGTTCGGTCATGCTCATGTTCATCGGGTCGCATGCAACGCCGCCCTTGGCGCCGCCGAACGGGATATCCAGCAGGGCTGTCTTCCAGGTCATCAGGCTGGCCAGCGCGCGCACTTCGTCTTTATCGACTTCAGGGTGAAAGCGGATGCCGCCTTTCCAGGGCCCGCGCGCACCGTTGTGCTGGATTCGATAGCCGGTGTACACGTGGATCTTGCCACTGTCCATGCGCACTGGCACCGCGACAGTCACCTCGCGGAACGGGGCCTTCAATATCTCCCGCAGCCACTCGTTCATGTTCAGGCGGTCAGCCGCCTTGTCGAACAAGCCGTTGACGGCTTCAAAGGCGTTGTATCGGTTGGAAACGGACTTGTAGCGGCCAGTTACGCGTGTGGACATTCGGCAATCCCGCTCAGGACCCAGACATCTCGAAATCGGCGATCGGCAGTCTGAACTGTACGTCAATCGCGTACAGCGGCGGACTATGCCTTGCCGAAGGCGCAATGCAAAGGGTAAGTGGGCGCGCTAGCCCTGCCGCTCAGTCGTGGCGACGGCCTTGGGATGTTTGAAGTCCGCCAGCGTGTAACGGGCCAGAACCTTGCCGATCTGGTCATCCACTTCGGCGAACACGTCGCGGATCATGCAGTCGCCATAGATGCTGCAGTCTGCTTCAGTTGCGAAGCACTCAAACACGCGCGTCGGGCCGTCGATTTCGGTCAGCACTTCCTGCAAAGTCACCTCGGCGGGATCAACGGCCAGCACAAAGCCGCCGGACGGGCCCTTGAGGCTGCGTACCACACCCTTTTTGGCAAGCTGCTGAAGGATCTTGCTGAGAAATGCGCGGGGGATCATCAGCTTGTCGGCAATCTCGTGCAGCGTAACCGGACCGCGGCCGCGACGTTCCGTGAGGTACATCAACGCGCGCAAACCGTAGTCACTTTTTCTGCTGAAGATCACTCAAATCCTTTCAGGCCCGGGATTGCAGGAATGCATGGGCCGGTGGCGTGTCATTCAGTACACTCCCGCTTGTGTCGGGTGTCAAGGAACAGACGCATGAAGACCTACACCGAATACCTCTACTTCAACACCAAGAAGAAGCGCGAATACATCCGCATCACCGACAAAGTCGAAGACGTGGTGCGCCAAAGTGAAGTCCGCGACGGCATGGCACTGGTGTCTGCCATGCACATCACAGCGGGCGTGTGGGTCAACGACGCCGAAAGCGGGTTGATTGACGACATCGACAACTGGCTGGAAAGCCTGACGCCCTACGGCGCATACCCGCAGATCAAGTGGCCCGCGCCGGGCGAAGAAGGTCCGGTCAACGCTGTGCGCACCGAGTACCTGCACCACCGCACCGGCGAAGACAACGGCGACAGCCACCTGAAGAGCATCCTCGTCCACCACCAGGTGATTGTGCCGATCACCGATGGCAGGCTTGATCTGGGCACGTGGCAGCAGATCTACTACGCAGAGTTCGACGGCCAACGGCGCAAGCGCTTGATCATCAAGGTCATGGGCGCGTAGCGAACCAAGGAACAGGAGCCGGGAGCGAAAGCGACCGGTTGACGTGCATGCCTTGATTGAGCGTCAACCCGGCGCTTTCGCTCCCGGCTCCTGTTCACTTGGTTGCGACCAAATCAAGCAACTCGCGGACATCGTTGATTGTGGCGGTCGCGCTTTCAAACTCATGTGCCTCGCCGTACCCGTAAGTACACCCTATGAACCAAAGCCCGTTCGCCGCTGCCGCCTCTCCGTCGTGGATTCGGTCGCCGACCATGATGCCGCGCGTCACCCCGAGTTCGCGCAAAGCAACACCCACAAGCGCAGGTTTGTTGCGATCCGCCGTCGCTTTGTCGCCGACGCAGTCGCGATAGTCCAGCCAGCGGTCCAGATTGAAAACCTCGCTTACGCAATCCATGTACGGGCGGCTGCAATTGCTTACCAGAGCGAGTTTCAGCCCTGCCGATTTCAACTCGGCCAGCACGTCCAGCGCACCGTCGAACAGCTTGCCTACGCCGCCGCGCAGCAACTCGTTCTCGTGGATGGTGGCTTCGTGATGCAGTTCCAGTGCGCGCTCGGCGAGGTGTCCCGGCAGCAGGCCGCGATAGAACTCCGCCGGCGGCTTGCCGATCTGGCCGCGAATCGCCTGCACCGATGGCGTCTCAACGCCGGGAAGGCGCCCTTTGGCGCTCAGCGCCTCAAACGCTCGCAGGATGGCGGTGACGCCGAAGTCGCCGCTGTTGAGCAGGGTGCCGTCCATGTCGAAGACGACTACTTCGAGTGCTTGTGCGGACCACGGGTAGGGCATTGGATGCTGCTTCTTTCCGGCAGGGCGCCTGTCAGCCTCGCTTCGCAGGGCGCCCGCTTACGTTTCGTGTTCAGACTTCTTGGAAAGCAATCCCCCGTAGATCATGCCTATCGCGAACCCGCCGATGTGTGCCCACCAGGCGACGCCCGCGCTTTCTGCGCCGCTGAGGCTTAGTTGCATCTCTTTCAGTGCGTTGATCACGTTCATGCCGATCCAGAACAGCAGGTAGAAGAACGCCGGCACGCGCACAATCAACGGAATCACGATGATTGGGATTACACTCACCACCCGCGCCTTCGGGAACATCAGAAAGAACGCACCCATCACCCCCGCGATGGCCCCGCTTGCGCCGACGATCGGAATGTTGCTGCCCGCTGAAAACGCGATCTGCGTAAGGCCAGCCGCCAGTCCGCAAGCGAGGTAGATCACCAGAAAGCGAATGCGCCCGAAACGATCCTCCACATTCGGCCCGAACACGAACAGCGAGAGCATGTTGCCCAGCAGATGCCATAGCCCGCCGTGCAGGAACATGCAGGTCACGAAGGGCAGCAGCTTGTCACCGGCCAGTTCTGACCCGGCTGATGCGGTAAACAGGCTGGGATAGCGCGCCGGCACCAGCCCCCACCTGGTGACGAAGGCAGTGGGATCATCAGCGCTCAGCTGCACCGTGAAGGCGTAAAAATTCAGCGCGATCAACAGCCATGTTATGACTGGCCATGTGCGGACTCGCTCGGTTGTCTTGAGCGGAAACATGGGACAAGGTTATCACATGGCGGTGATGGGTGTTGGGTGTTGGGTCTTGGGTCTGGAGGTCTTGGGTCAACTGCCGAGTGTTGCGTGACCCAGCACTCAAGACCCAACACCCAACACCTGCCGTCCTGTCAGCCCTTTGTTGAAGCGTTGCCCCTTGCATTGTCGCGCTGCAAACTAAATCTTGCGGCCATGTCGCGCGTCACCCAGGTCGTCAATCGAAACGGTGAGGTTGTGCCCTTTCGCCGCTCACGAGTTGTGCGCGCCATCCTGGCGTCCGTGCGCTCAGCAGGCAGCAAAGACGAATGGGTCGCCGACAAACTGGCCGACATGGTGGTGTACTTTCTGGACACCCAGCACGGCGAGCGCAGCACGCCCCCCACCGCGGACGACATCGACGACACCATTGAACGAGCACTGCTAAGCTCGCCAGACCTTGCCACCGTGGCCCAGGCCTTCATCGCAGGCCGCCAGCAGCGGCGAGAGATCGCGCAGCTTGAGGCATCACTCGGCGATTCCACCGACGGCCCGCGCGTCTCACAGACTGAGCAAGGCGTTGGCGGCTGGAATCGCGCCCGCATCGCTGCCGCGCTGATGCGCGAAAACGGACTGACTGCCGCACAGGCCGGGGAAATTGCCCAAGCCGTTGAGGTGCGCGTGCGCGCGCTGGACATTCCTCGTGTGACCACGGGCCTGATCCGTGAGCTAGTTGACGCCGAGTTGCTCCATCGCGGCATGGCCACTGAGCCCAGCATTGTCTCGGTGCCGCGCTACGATCTTGAGCAATGGATGTTTCCCAGCCAGGACACCGACGCGCACGCCGTCGCCGGCCAAGCCGAGCTGGCAGAGCGCGCGGGCAACAGGGTGCTTGAGGCCTATGCGCTGCAGAACATTCTTGGTGCAGGCGCGCGCGACGCGCACGAGGACGCCAGCCTGCACTTCGACGCGCTGCACGCGCCAGCCGCTGTGGCGCAGACGCGACTTGACGTGTCGGCTGTGCTGGGCGCGGGTGCCGGGTTCGGCCTGCTGCGCATGTTTCCGGGCGCTGCGGCGGGTATCAGCGCGGCGTTTTCGAGGCTTGCAGCACTGTTGCGTGAAGCCGCGGCGTTCACCGCCGGGCCCGTGACCTTGAAAGGGTTTGACCGCGCGCTTGCAGCGCAGGTCGCCGATGATGCGGACGCACTGGACCGCGGGCAGATCCAGGATGGCCTGCGCCTGCTGGCGGCGCTCGCCCCGCGCGGGCTGATTCTTGAGTGCGGCCCGCCGGGAAGCCCCGCGCGCGACATGTTGACGCGCACGCTGATCGACGCGCTGGCCGGCAGTGAGGGCGCATTGCGCCGCGCCGTTTCGCTGGAACTCACCGTGTCAGCAGGCGCGTTTGCCGCACCCGCGCGACGCGCGCTGATTGACCGCGCAGCGTCGGCAGCCGCCTATTGCGGCGTGCCGGCTTTCCGCCTGCGCGAAGCCGCGACCACGGGCGGCGGCGGCTTGTTTGATGATGTCCCCGACGGCCCGGCGCACACAGTGGTAGTTGCTCGCGCGGGCCTGAACTTTGTGCGGGTGGCGGCTGGAGCATCAACAGTCGAGCAATGCCTGCAGGCGCTGGACGGCATAATCCTGACCGCCGCGCAAGGGCTTGCGGCGCGTGTGCGCTACCTTGAGCGCGTTGCAATGCGCGACCTGCCTGATCCTGTTCCTGCGTCGGCGCGCATGTTCCGGGCGCTGGTAGCGGGCTCGCGCGATGTCTGCCTCGTTCCGGTAGGTCTGTGGGTGGCAGCGGCGGCGCTCAACGGAGGCGGCGACATGGCTGCCTCACAGCAACGCACGGCGCAGCAGCTACTCAGCTACGCCGCGTTCAAGTTTCGAGAACTTGCCGCGCGCGAAGGCCTTGTCGGCCGGCTTGGCGGCGCGCTGCACGCCACCGCGTGCGACCGCATGGCACGCGCCGACGCATTGCGGCTGCAACGCACTGACCCCGAATCAGCGCTGCGCCTGCGGCTGAACACTGAAAACGCCTGCCGCCCGGGGGCAGAAGGCGAAACCAGGCTTACGCTGGCATCGCGGCTTGAGCCTGAAAGCTCGCTGCACGCCTTGCTCGACCGTGACGCGGAAATCAGCGCCGAGCAAGCCTTGACGCCCGCCGACATTTCGCGCGTGCTGCGTGACTGCCTTGCTGAGCGCGGGCCCCGCCCCACCCGGATTTCTTTTCGAGTGGCAAGCCGCACCTGTCGCGACTGCGGCAACCGCTACCCCAGCCACGACGACGCCTGCCCGGTCTGTGGCAGTACCGCCTGGGCGATTCCGCCGGGGCAGAAATCGCTGTTCGGGTAGCTTCAAGGCGCTGGCGTGGCGGCTATACTGCCCGCGCCCCATTCAGCCCCTGCTGATGCAAACAATGAAAGCTTTCATTTCTCTCACGATTCTGCTTCTGCTTGCGGCCTGCACCACGCCAGCCTCAGGCGGGCAGGAGACTCCTCAGACGGGTACGCCGCGTGCCTGGAAAGCCACCCACAGTCCAGAAGAAGCCGAGCGTTTCATTCGCCGCTTTGAAGGCCTGCGCGTCGGTCTGGTGAATTACTTTCACCCCGGAAAGGTTGAGTTGATCAGTCGTGAGTTCACCGCCGAAACGGTGGTCTTTCGCCTCAACTCAACGGGCGATACCGGCGCGTTTCACGAGGCGGCTGTGGACCTTGCGGTCACCATGGCAGATACACTGTGGGAGCGCACATCGGTTGCGAATGAGGTGATCAAGGAGAGCCACCTGGCGACGATCACCATCCGTTCAATCGGTATCCCCTCCAATGCCAAGGCCGGCGACGAGATCCCGGTACGCATCGAGGTGAAGGGAAACGCCACCGACATTCACGGCGGGTACGTTTACATGACGCCGCTGCGCAACAGGCTGGGGCGCACGGTGGCACTGTTGCAGGAGGGCTACCTTCCGTTCAGCCTCAGGGGCGTGCCGGAAGAAGACATCACTCCCGAAATGCGCCAGGATTCCGGCAAGCTTGAGCGGCGCCACGGCGCCACCGGGCCCTGGTTTCTGTTGCGCACGGGCGTGCACCTGGCGGCGGATGTGCTGACCGACGACCTGGTCAGCGACCAGATCATCTTGCCGCTGCTGCGCGAAGTGCAGGCCAATGACCAGACCGTGCGCAGCATTCCGGCCGACATGATCCCGGACATCATGGCCGACATCTCGCGGCAGATGGAGGCCGACGGCATGCCGGTCAAGGTCGCGCACGAGCCGGGCAAGCTGATCATCACGCCGCTGGGTGTGCGCGAGGTGTCACTCAAGCAGATCTATGACCGCATCAGGCAATTACGCGTCGAATACAAGCCGCGCAACTCGCTGCTGATCATGTTCGACGATGACCTGTTTCGTATTGCCATCTACGGGCCCATCGAGCAACGCTTCCTGATCGACCACGTGGCACTGACCACCGACCCGCTGACACGCAACAATCCAGACGGCGCGCACCAGATGCCCTTTCGCGTAAGCTGCCGGTTGCTGCAGCGCGCGCAGGCCGGGCGGTCCGGCAAGTTCGGTATCCCCGACGCGGACGACGAGGCGCGCGGCGTAAAGCCGGATGGACACTCCGGAAAAGTTCGCCTGACCTGGAGCCGCTGGGAAGGCAGTCGCATGATCGCCGAAGACATTGAAGAGCTTGAGACTTCCGACATCAGCGAGATTCTTCGCCACCTATGGGTGCGCGGCATGGGCCCGCGCGAAGTGCTGGCCTTCGTCTATGAGGCAGATCGCGCCTTCGCCATCAACGCCGAGCTTGGCTACAATTACCACACGATCCGGCTTGACGAGGGCAGCCCCACAGATTGATCGGGCGAGGGATTGCCGCCTTCGGATTACCCACAATTCTTCCACGGCCGCAAAAACGGTGCCCCGGGGTCCGACGCTGGCCCTATCCTGTACCATGTCACGGCTTATCCCGCGCGGGTTTGCCCAAAGTTGAGGCCTTCGCGGGGTCGATAAACGGGTGTTCGCCGGGGCGTCTCCCCGGGGCCTGTTATGAAGGTGCCCCATGCGCATCGTCAGCATCGAGATGGACGGCTTCAAGTCATTTGGCCGCCACACCCTGTTCGAGTTCCCGGCGGCGATCACGGGCGTGGTCGGCCCTAACGGTTGCGGCAAGTCCAACGTGGTTGACGCCACACGCTGGGTGCTGGGCGAAATGTCGCGCAAGGCCCTGCGTGCCAAGAGCAGCACCGACGTGATCTTTTCCGGCAGCGCCACGCGCAAGCCCGCCCGCTACGCCGAAGTCAGCATTACCTTCGACAACAGCGCGGGCACTCTTCCGTTTTCCAGCAAGCAGGTGCGGGTTACACGTCGCCTGGAAAAGAACGGCGATTCGTCCTACAGCATCAACGGCGAACCCGCCAAACTGCGGGACATCCGCGGCTTGTTTGAGGGCACCGGCGCTGCCATGAGCGCCTACAGCATCATGGAACAAGGCAAGATGGACGCCCTGCTGCAAAGCCGCCCTGAAGACCGCCGCGTCGTGTTTGAAGAAGCCGCCGGCATAGGCCACATGCGCAAGCAGCAGGAGCAAGCCCAGGCCAAGCTGCTGATCGTTGAGCAGAACATTGAGCGGCTCAAGGACATTCTGGCAGAGGTCAAAGGCCAGCTACGCAAAATCAAGGCGCAAGCCGGCCGCGCGCTGAAGTACACAGAACTCAAAGAACGCGCCCGGGTGATCCATGAACGCGTGGGGCTGCTTGAGTTCGCCCGCCTTGACGCCCAGCGCGAAGAGCTGCTGCAGGTCATCTCTGAAGCCGGTAAGCGCGAAGGCGGCATCCAGGCCGAGTTGACGCGCACGCGCATGGAACTTGAAGACTCCGAAAGCAAGCTTGCCGATGCCGAGCATGAAGAACGCCGGCTATCCGAGCGTATCCACAAGCTGGAGCTGCGCATTAAAGAAGAGCAGGCTAACCGCGAGAAGGCACTCAGCCGCGCCGACGGATTGAAACAGGCCATTCAGCGCGCGCGAGAACTGTCCGATCGCATCCGGCAGCAGATCCAGTCCCTGACAAGTCGCCGCGAGAACCTGGCAACAGACGCCGAGCGCGGTAAGGCCGAGCTCAAGTCGCTCACCGAGCGAGTCGCGGAGTTGTCGCTGGCAGAACGCGATGCGCGTGAGCAGACCGAGAACGCCGAGGCGCAGCTCAAGCAGACTCGCAACCGCCTGCTGGATGCCATCGGCGCGGCCAACGCGTCACTGAACGAGCGCATGTCGCTGGACGCCGAGATGCGGGGCGCCCGGCGGCGAATCGAGACACTGCAAACACGAGGCGCCGAGGCTGAGCGCGAACTCGCTGACATCGACACCCGTCGTGCGGCGGCACTTCAGGGCCGCGCCGAACAGGAAGAAACACTTTCGGCGCTGCGGGCAAAGCTTGCCGAAGTCGAAGCCCAACTGGGCCCAGCCGCGGCGTCGGCCAACGAGCTGCGCCAGCGCAAGCACGCCCTTGAACTCAAGCGCGGTGCCAGGCTTGAGCGCAAAGCGATGCTGGAAAGCATGGCCGCGATGCATGATGGCCTCGACGACAACGCGCGCGGCTTGCTGGACGATGCGGACAACTGCGCTCGCTTTGGCGTCCTGGGCGTGCTCGCGGACCATTTGCGCATCGATCTGGGCTTTGCCGCGGCGCTTGAGAGAGTACTGAAGGACTACGGCAACGCGATCGTCGTCGATACGCTTTCACATGCGCACGAACTGTTCGACAAACTGGCCGGCGGCGGAAGCAGCAACCTCGTGATTCTCGCGCGCGACCAGTTTCGCGCGGCCAAAGCGCCTCAGTTTCCTTCCGGCAAGGGCGTGATCGGGCCGCTGCTCGACGAGGTCAACGCGCAGGCCGACTTTGCGGAGTTGATCCGCGCGCTGGCCGGCGACGTGCTGCTGGTCGCCGACCGCACCGTGGCGCGGCGCGTGATGCACAGCGGCGCGGCGGGCTTCCGCATCGTCACTCCGACCGGCGAGATGTTTACCTTGCCCGGCGCGTTTGCGCTGGCTGGCGGCGAAGCCAACACCGGGTTGATCACGCAGCAGTCCGAAGTCGACCGCCTGGCGCATGACATCGAGGCGCAGGATGCCGAGATCGAAGATACGGCGGTCAAGCTGGCTGACGTGCTGCACCTGCAGGACCAGCTGGGTGAGCGAGCGGGCGAGCTGCGCGCGGGCATCTACGACGCCAGCATGGAGGCAGCTTCACGCCGCGTGGCCATCGATTCGCTGGAGCGCGAACACAAGCGCATTGTCGAAGAGCGCGCCGTGCTTTCCGCCGAACAGAACGAACTGTCGCAGGCGATCGACCAGGACCTGGCACGCTATTCGGAGCTCAGCGAGGCCCAGGCACGGGCCGACGAAATCAAGTCAACCTGCGAGCGCGAACTGCAGACCCTGAATGAAGACGCCAGCGGGCTGCGCGAAAGCCTGGCAGAGGCCAGAACTGCGCTGACACAAGCCAGCGTCGCCGAAGCCGAGTGCAAGACGCGCCTTGTGCAGGCCCAGGATTCACTCAAGGGTGTGGATGCAGCGATTGTCCGATACACCGAGGACCTGTCGCGAAGCGGCGCAGAAGTTTCTGCCCACGAAATTGAAATCCGCGACCTTGAGCAGGCCGCCGCGACAGGTGTGCAGGTGCAATCAGAGCTTGAGCGCGAACAATCTGAGTTGAACAGCCGGCGCGGCAACGGCGGAAGCCGGCTTGCCGAGCATCGCGCCGCAGTGGAAGCCGCGCGCAAGCATGTTTCAAGCTTGCAGGAGAAGTTGTACGCCGAGCGCGAAAGCGTGCAGCAGGCCCGAATCGACGAAAACACTCTGTTCATGAAGATGGACGCCGTGCGCCGCCGCCTGGCCGAGATGCACTCAACCGACATCGACGCGCTGTACCGCGACTACGACGCCGTCGCGCAGGCCTGTGACGAAGAAGCGCTGCGCGCCGAGCTGGCCGAAGTGGACGAGCAATTGCGACGCATCGGTAACGTCAACATGGAGGCAATGGACGAGCTGAAAGACGCCGAAGAGCGCAACGACTTTTACTCGCGCCAGGAAACCGACCTGCTGAAGGCAAGGCGCACACTTTCAGACGCGATAGCGCGCATCGAAAACGAAACCCGCCGCATGTTCACCACGACATTTGAGGCGATCCGCGGCAACTTCCAGCGCCTGTTCCGGAAGCTGTTTGGCGGCGGTTCTGCAGACATTCTTTTGACGAATCCGCAGGATCCGCTGAACAGCGGCGTCGAGATCATTGCCAAGCCGCCGGGCAAAGAGGCGCTGCCCATCAGCATGCGCTCAGGCGGTGAGCGAGCATTGATCAGCGTGGCGATGATGTTTGCGGTGTATGAGACGAACCCGGCGCCCTACGCAATTCTAGACGAGGTGGACGCGCCGCTGGACGAAGCCAACGTGGACAGGTTCTGCTCAGTGATCAGCGAGTACGCTCGCGTTTCGCAGTTCATCATTATCACGCACCACAAGAAGACCATGGCAGCGTGCGACACGCTGTATGGCGTGACCATGCAGGAACCCGGCACCAGCACCAAGGTAGGCGTGGATCTGCGAACCGCCGACGAGCCAGAACTTGTAGCGGCATGAGCCGCGCCAACGCTCGTGCAATAAGAATGCCCCGGGGAGTCCCGGGGCATTTTCGAGTACCGGATGCGCTACACGTCCAGCGAAATCTCCAGCGGCTGCCGCAGGTAGTACCCGACGCTTGATACCGGCACGCCGGACTGCAACTGCGTGCGCGTGAACGCGACGGCCTGCTCGCGCGTAGCAAACTCACTGGTGTCAATGCTGCCGCCCACGTGCATCACAACGATGTGCTTGGGCATGTCCTTGAGCACCGACTGAATGCGCGCTGCCGCACGGTCTGAAGCGCGGCGGCCGATCTTGCGGTCCACAACCTTGTCGCGCGGCTTGGCGCGGCGGCCCGGCTTGCCAACCTTGCCGCCGGCAGACGTAAACGCCTGCTTGAGCTTGTCGAATGCGAGTTGGGTGCCAAAGCGACCGCGAACGCGCTTGCCGGCCTCGTTCATCGTGATGTCTGAGTTGCTGCGCACCAGCTCAGCTACGAAGTCCTGCTTGGCTTGGGTGGCCTGGGGGCTGCGGGTGCCGTACTTGCGTGGGCGGCCGGGGCCGCGCTTGGCGCCGGTCTTGCGTGGGCGGCCGGGGCCGCGCTTACTGCCGCGCCCGGGGCCACGGCGGGTGTCCACCTTGCCGCCTGCGCCGATAAAGGCCTCGCGCAGCTTGTCGTACGCAAGCTGTGTGCCCAGGTCCTTGGCCACGCGCTTGCCGACTTCGTTCAGTGTGATTCCGGGGTTCTCCTTGACCAGCTTTGCCACGTGCTCCTGCTTCTTGGCCGTGTTAGCCGGTGAACGTTTGCCTGCCACTTGCTCTCCTTGTCCACATTGTCGAAAGAAACACTATCTAGCAATGTGTGAAACAATTCCAAGCCACCTGCCAATTATTTCTCATCGCGCCATACAAACTCGCCTCGTTCTACACTCCAGTCTTCGCCGAAGTACCCCGCGACGCGCACCCCACCCGTACCTTGCTCAAGCATCTCGGGACCGTACACAATCAAGTCCGGAAACGCGGCACCGGACACAAATACCGCCAGCCTCTCCGTCAAGCGCATTCCCTGCAACGTCGTGCCGCCGATCACGCACACACTGGCCAGCTCACTGTCCGGCCGGGGGTAGCGGTACAACGCGCCAAGATCACCCTCCTCCAGCCGCCGGTCCCCCACGGCAACTTGTCCCTTCGTAAGCTGCACCGGTGCATCCTGAAGGATTGAAAGCGCCTTATTGATACTCGCATTGCCATAGATCACTACGTCGCGGTCTAAGTACTTATCTGATTCAAAGTCTATATCTGAGACGACTTCCACCGCACCGTTTCCGCGATACTGCCAGGTCTCGGCGTCCAGGCGCGCCCTGTTGTACATCCAGGCATTCTCTTGCTCGTTGCCACCCGTGCCGTACACCAACATAAACCGCTGCCGCATCCCGTTCTTGAACAACCCGTAACGGTGTGGGCCCTTGTGAGAAACCGGCGGCCTGCCGCCCACACGCCAAGTGTCATTCACCCGCTCGAGCCAGAGCTTTCCGCTTTCTGGCCAGCCCGCCTCCAGGGCTGTTCCGTCGATCTCCAGCGCTACACTTTCAGTGGGCTGCAATACGCGCAACACATCAATTGCCATGCGTCGTACATTCTCGGTCTGCCCGACAATGCGGCCGCGGTTTGGCTCTGCCTGAAGGCTTACGCGGCTGGGCTGCATTTGTGTTTGCTGCATATGCACCGTGAGCCAGTGGCAGCGGCTGGAGTTCTCCGGACAAAGAGTAGTGAAATCGATTCGTGTACTTTCATTCGCGTCTGGGATTCTTCTACGCGCGAACAATTCAAACATTGGCGCCCAGTCAACGCAGTCCGCACCGTTGTCATTGCCGCTGTCCCACCAGTGCCCTTCTCCGGGGGCTTCATGGTAGTGCAGGTCGTTGTGAAACTCCTTCAAGACGTCGCGCATCGCGCGCGCCTCAGTGACCGGCACGTTGTTGTCCGCGTCTCCGTGGAGAATGTACACGCCCTGTTGCGCAAAGTTGTGCTTCATCAACAGCGTGCGGCTTGGGTTTGCGCCGCGCGTAAGCAGGGGCGACAACTTGTGCTGCGGTGGGTGGTTGCCCCCGCCCGCGTAGCTCCAGAAACTCTCCCAGCCGGCACTGGGACCGACCGCCGCAAAGCGGTCAGGATAGTGCGCGCCGATGTTCCATGCCCCGTGGCCACCCATGGAATGCCCGGTCAGCCAAATACGCGAAGTGTCATGTTCAAGCATAGCCTGGGCGTGCACCAGCACCTCAAGCGCATCCAGCCGGCCCCAGTCTTCCCAGTCGAAGCCGAACGGGCGCCGATTTGTAGGACAAACGATGTGGCACCAGCTTTTCGGACTGTACGCCTTGGCCTGACCAATTGCCTCAACCGAAGCACCGTGCAGCGACAGCACGATTCCCGGCTTCTCGACCTGCCCAAGCAGCGTCTTGGCCGGCAACAGTGCGTAGTACTGAACACTGCCATCAATGTTACTGCGAAACGTCACTTTCCGCGCTTCAGTGGCTGTCCGCACGTTTACTTCGGCTTCGCCCCTGGCCACGATTTGCTGCGACGTATCTTCATACACTGAAACCACGATCCTCTGCGTGCCAGTGCGCTTTCCCGGCCCCGGGATTGTGAACTGCACACGCCGCGACGACAGCGCGGGGATTCGAGTGTCGCCGTGGTTCACCCAGGAATTATCAAAGCCGGCGATGTGGAACCGAACATCACGTGCGCGACTCGACGCATTGATGACATCCACTGAGGCCAGGCGCTGCACCGAGGAGAAACCTTCGCCCTCGATAACGTCTGGCATTGTCCAGTCTTTGCCGAGGTAGATGCCGCTGTGGCCATCCGGGACTTCGACAAGCTCCGCATGCACGGTGCCGCGCCCCATGAGAAACAACAGGTGGTTGTCCCCCTGTACCAGCGCAACCGGCAGCGAAACATACCCATAGCCATAAGGATCGCCGCCGCGCAGTTCGCCGTTGACGTACACGCCGCCGTGGCCGCGCGCGTTCAAGAGCCATGTGCCCGCCGACGCAAGATTGACCGTCCACCACGCATAGCCGCCCGCCAGTTCCGAGTCGGTGATTCGGCCGCCATCGGCCTTGATCGCCCGCCATTCGGCTTTGCCGCCGCCGTGCCGATTTACTTTGTCGCCGGCTTCAGGCCGGATAAACCCGTCGCGAATAAGCCGAAGCTCAAGAGGATCAATACGGACAGGAGAGCGCCCCGCCGCGCCGACAGCGGGCAGTACAAGACAATCCCCAAGCGGGATGACGGCAGCGCGCACCGGCGCATCCGTCGGATCGGCCCGCAAGGAGACGGGAGAAGACGAGGGCCAAAGGAAGCAAGCAGCACACACAATCCACAGGCCAAGTAAGCGCGAAAGACTGTGCGGAAGGCAGCGCGGCATGAATGAACCCATCAGGTTGTCAGCACCATAGCCAGCAACAACGCAACCGCAAAGCCGCTGGCGCTTGTTGCCATATAGCCAGCGTGGCACACTCGCCAACAAGGGCCCGTAGCTCAACGGTTAGAGCAGGGGACTCATAATCCCTTGGTTCTCGGTTCGAATCCGAGCGGGCCCACCAGCCTTCTGTTTCTATGATTGTGAACCATGAGCGTGATCTCGCGCGAATTCGAACCCTTGGCCGGTGTGCTGCTCAAGCGCTACAAGCGGTTCTTTGCTGACGTTCGGCTTGACGACGGCGAAGTTGTCACAGCCATTTGCGCCAACACCGGCACGATGAAAACGTGCTGTGAGCCCGGGCGGCCGGTGATTCTGAGCGAAAGCTCTAATCCTGACCGCAAGTATCGACTCACCTGGGAGCTCATCCACATGGGCGATTCGTGGGTCAACGTGAACACAGGCTTGCCGAACGGCGCCACTGCGACCCTTATTGAACGCGGGGCCGTGCCAGGTCTGCCAAGCTACCCCTACATCCGGCGCGAGGTGAAGTTCGGCAAGGACGGAAAGAGCCGCATTGACCTGCTGCTCACCAACACGCCGCCGCCCAAGAAGCGCAAGCGCGACGCTGATCCCGTGCCGCTGTGCGCGCTTAACGACCTGCCTGACATGCACGTGGAAATCAAGAACACCTCCATGCGCGACGGGCGCCATTCCCTCTTCCCCGACGCAGTCACCGAACGCGGGCAAAAGCATCTGCGCGAATTGACCCTGCTTGCAAAGCGGGGGATGCCGGCTGCCATGCTCTATTTCTGCGGGCGCACCGACACGCAGGCATTTCGCCCCGCGGACGAAATCGATCCTGAATACGGCAAACTGCTGCGCAAAGCCGCCAAGGCCGGCGTTCAGGTACTGCCGTTTCAGGTCGAGTGTACGCCGCGCGAAATCCGGCTGGTCAAGCTGCTTCCCGTCGAGCTGTAGGTTTGCGGCGCAACGACAGGATCTGGTCCACTTCCGGCGCCTTTACCAGCAAACTCAGCCCCGCATACACGACCACGCCCGACAGCACCGACGACGCCACGGACACGCCAAGCTCAAACCTTGCCGGCAACCCGAACGCGCCGTGCATTGCCGCGTGCACCGCAAACGCCGCAGCACCCGTCAGCAGCGCAAACACCAGTGAACGCGCGATGGAAAGAGGGAACGCCGCCAGCGCGCTGGGCGTCAGCGGCTGTGCAAGTCTCTCGCTGATCTGCGGCACAGCCTGCGCACGGATGCTGTCGATCACGGTGCCGCGCAAACGACGCCGCAGCGCCAGTGCAAGCATCACCAGATTAACCGCGCCGGAAATGGCAGTGCCAAGCGCGAGACCCGCCTCCATGAGCGGTGTCTGCAACAGAATTACGTTCGCTGTCAGATTGACCGCAACCGCCACCAGCGCAATCCGTGTCGGAGTGCGATGGTCTCTCATCGCAAAGAACGCTTTTGTCAGCAGGCTGATGATGCAGATGATCGGCAGGCTGATGCACAGCATGGACAACACGAGCGCGCTGCGCTGCAGCATTTCGGGCTCGCTGCGCGGGCCGCTGAACAGCAATTCGGTGACCGGCAGCGCGACCGCGGCCAGGCCCGCCGCAGCCGGCAGTGAAATGAAAGCGAGCAGACGCACGCTGTTCAGCAGGCTTGCCGTCAGCTTTTCCAGCTCGTTGCGCGCGGCGAAACCCGACATCAACGGGAACATTGCCGTGCCCAGCGCCACACCAACCAGCCCCAGTGGAAACTGAAACAAACGCGATGCGAAGGCAAAGCTGCTTACCGCGCCATCGCCCGGCACGAGGGCCTCAGCCAGCACCTGGTCAAGAAAGGTGTTGACCTGGAACACTGCCAGCGCGAACAACATCGGAGCCATTGCCTTGAAGGTCTCACGCACTCCGGGCTCGGCCAGTGCCAGCCGCGGCCGAGCCAGTAGGTTCAGTCGTGCCAGCGCTGGCAATTGCGCCCCCCACTGCA
Organism: uncultured Planctomycetaceae bacterium; assembly: GCA_964652605.1. GTDB lineage: Bacteria > Planctomycetota > UBA8742 > UBA2392 > UBA2392 > JADJRK01. Next base: position 27,161 of record CAZZBH010000010.1, on the reverse strand, counting down.
AGACGCCAGTGGCAAGGACACCCAACGCCATGATCAGCACCGCCATGCCCGTGTCGTCACGCCACGGGCTGACCGCGATCGCCACCAGCACCACGATCCAGCCGATGTTCGCGATCGCGGGTACCAGTGCGGGAAGCCCAAAGCGGCCCCAGCAGTTCAAGGTGCCGGCTTGCAGTGCCGCCAGGCAGATGAACACAACGTAGGGAAGCAGCACAGTAAGGTAATCGCGGAACAGAACGTACTTGACCGGATCGGTGAACCACGCAGCCGGAACAAGGTGTGTCGCGACCACAACGGCGATCGTGATCGCGCCCAACCCCAGGATCAGCAGCGTGCTGATGGTGCCGAGGTATCGCCGCGTAGCATCCAGGTCGCCGCTGATGCGATAGCGTGAAAGCACGGGCACGGTGGCACTAGCGAGCGCGCCCTCGCCAAACAGTTTCCGGAACAGTTGCGGAATCAAGAACGCGAGAAAGAACGCATCCATCTCGCGCGAAAAGGCAAACAGGTATGCCAGCAGAATGTCGCGCCCAAGGCCCGCGACTCGACTGACCAGCGTGGCCGCCGAAACGATGAGCGCCGAGCCCATCACCGTGCGCGCCCGACCTGGTGCGCCGCGCTGCTCTTCTTCAATCCGAACCGAGTCGGCGGCAATCCCCTCGGCCGTCAGGGCCGGGGACGGTTGGCCTTGTGGCTGTGCGCTGCCCGCACTCACGCTACTCCTGCGTGCCGGCCTGCTTGAGCAGGCGCCCGCGAATCTCGCTGATGTAGGCCTGCGCGACTTCCTGCAGCGGCTTGTCGTCGGCGGAGCGCACACGCACGCTTACCTTGGCGCGCAGGTTGTCGCCCTCAGTGCGGTCATACACGCTGACGCGCACCTCCTGCGCCTGTTTCTCGAGCGGGTTGACCTTGCTGCCGCGCAGGAAGCCCTGGTCGGGCTCTGACTGTTCCACACTGCCGAACTCGGTGAGCACCTCCCTGGCAGCTTCAAAGGCCTGCTGACGGGTCACCTGGAAGTACGCGACCGCCTCATCCTCCTGCACTGCGGGCTCAGACGTGGTATCTACACGCGGCTCGTCGTCCACACCCTCACCACGGGCCTTGCGCAACACACGAAAGACGGTGTTGCAGTAGTCGCGCGCGAGGTGCTGTCGCCCACGGTCATTCGCGGCGCGGTTGTACCAGCAGTAAATGATCAGTCGCGAGCGCAAATCGTCCGGTGAGCTCTTGTCATACACCCTGCCGCGCAGATGGATGCCGTCGCTCTCGCTGCTGTCGTGCGGCTTATAGATGCCGGTCAGTGACATCTCGTCCTGGTTTTCGGATGTGATCTCGCCGTTGTCGCGCACGACCGCCCGGAATGCTTCCCACGTATCGTGCGTTGTGGCGTTGTAATCATGCGACCAGCCGTCATCGCTGACCGGTGAGCCCACATAGCCGAAAAATTCGGCGGCATCGCGGCAGCCCGCGAAAACTAGAAGCACTACTGCCAGAAGCATCATCGTGCGGATCATGTTCATGCCTTATTGCTCTTCCAGGGAACATCCTCAACGCCCGCTCGCATGTTGGCCAGGCGGGCCATCGTAAATAACCAGTCTGAGAGCCTGTTCAGGTAGCGGATTGCCGGCGCGAACCGAACCGCATCCTTGGGGCGCTCCTGGCGCAGGATAGATACTTCGCGCTCTGCCCGGCGGCACACAGTGCGCGCCAGATGCAGCCACCCCGACTGCATGCTGCCTCCGGGAAGGACAAAGTTACGCAATGGCGCGAGCTCGGTGTCTGCGCGGTCGATTTCGGCTTCGAGGGTCGCCACGTTAGAGTCGTCCACCGCGACCACACCGGATTTCTCGTCTGATGCGAGCATCGAGCCCAGCGTGAACAGCTCATGCTGGCGCGCTGCAAGCAGATCGCGCAACGGCGCGTCGGTCTGCGCAGCGGCTGCCAGACCAATCACCGAGTTCAATTCATCGACCGTGCCGTATGCAGCAACCCTGAGATCATGCTTCAATACCCGCACGCCGCCGAAAAGACCCGTTGAGCCGTCATCGCCAGTCTTTGTATAGATCTTCATCGGGCGCCGAGTTTACAAGCGCTTGTTCGGCTGAACACGGATGTGGAGAGCCTGGTGAACAAAATCGATCCTCGAATCAAAACCGCGCTTGTCACCGGCAGCGCGCGTCGCAACGGCCGCGCCATCGCAACCTGGCTTGCGGGCCAGGGCGTTCGCGTGGCGATTCATTACCGGGAATCGCGGCCGGACGCCGAAGCCGCAGCCGCCGAATGCAATGCGCGCACGCCGGGTAGCATCATTGTGCAAGGCGATCTCGCAGACGAAAGCAAGGCCGAAGCGGTGATCCGGCAGGCGGCCGACAAGCTGCATGGGCTGGACCTTCTGGTGAACAACGTAGGAAACTATTTGCGCAAAGACCTGTTTGAGCTGACGCCCGCCGAGTGGCGCGACCAGCTAGAATCCAACTTGTACAGCGCATACTGGTGCATGCGCACCACTGTGCCGTTGATGAAGGCGCAGGGCTTCGGGCGCATCGTGAACATGGGCTATGCCGCCGGCGAACGGCCAACGTTCAACCGCCTGACCGTCCCCTACCACATTGCCAAGACCGGCGTTGCCACGCTGACGCGCAGCGCAGCCGCCGCGCTGGCCGGTGCCGGAATCACGGTGAACTCCATCGGTGTTGGCATCATGGAGAACAGCATCGTCAAGCCGGTCAATCCGCCTGGCGGCCGCTTCGCGAGCTACGACGACATCTGCCACGCGCTGGCGTTTCTGCTGCGCTCCAAAAGCGACCACATCAACGGCACCCAGATTGATGTCAGTGGCGGCTGGATCCCTGAGCAGATCCTGTAGCCGATCAGCGGCGCCGTGTAACAAGCCACACAAGCAGCGGCGCACCCAGCGCAGCCGTGAGCACACCGACCGGCAACTCGCGCCCCGGCCACACCAGGCGCGCGGCTGTATCGCAAGCCACAAGAAACGCGGCGCCCCCCGCCGCGGACATCGGCAGCAACACCCGGCGGCTTGAACCCAGCGTCAATCGAACCAGGTGCGGCACGATCAACCCGACAAAGGCGATCGGCCCGCACCAAGCCACACAGGCGGCCACCCCCAGGGCACCGACACCAAGCACCAGCGCGCGCACATGGGCTACGTGAACGCCCTGGCTGTGTGCGCGCTCCTCGCCGCCAACCATCGCCTGCAACGCGCGTGTCTGGAACAGCAGCACCGCAATCGTCACCAGCGCAAAAGGCGCGATCATCGCCACGCCACGATAGCCCACCTGGGGCAGATGCCCCAGCGACCACTGCACAGCCGCGTAAAGCTGAAGCTCGTCGGCGGAAAACTGCAGCCCGGCCGAAATCGCGCCTGCCGCCAGCGAAATCGCAACACCGGCAAGCAGCACGTCATTGACTCGCGCGCGGCCGCTGGACGCCAACGCCGCAACGAACATGCTGACCGCCAGCGCGGCGACAAAAGCAAACACAGCCACGACCGGAAGCCCACCCGGCATGCCGCCCAGCATCGATCCCGCCAGCACAGCCACCATCGCGCCCAGCGCCGCGCCGGCGGTTGTGCCGACCGTGCTGGGCGCCGCAAGCGGGTTGGCAAAGATTGTCTGGTAGCCGGCACCAACAATAGACAACGTTGCCCCCACGAGGCACGCCATCAGCACGCGGGGCACACGAAGGTTTGCAAGGATGTAGCTGCCTGTCTCGCCCTCGGGTGTGCCGCCGATAAACGGCGCGGCCACGACTACGGCTGCGCAAAGGGCGATCAGGATGCCGACTCGCGTTCTCATGGCGACGGCACCCCGGGCAACAGTGCGACCTGGCCAACCGCCTGCGCGCGAAAGAAAGGCACACCGTAAAGCCGTGCCAGTTCATCGGGCAGCGACGGCGCGGCCAGCGATGACTCAAACTGTACGCGGCCTTCGCGCAACCCCACCACGCGCACACGCGCCGGGTCGCCCAGGTGGTACAGCAGGTTGACGTCGTGTGTGATGCATAGAATCGCACTGCCGCCGCGCCACAACTTCCCGAACAGTTGGTACATCGAAAGCTGGTGGCCCGGGTCAAGATGGTTGGCAGGCTCATCCAGCAACAGCAGCGGCGCTTCCTGCGCCAGCAAAGCCGCCACGGCAACCCGTTGCTGCTCGCCGCCGGAAAGTGTGCTGACAATGCGAGTCGCATACTCTGTCGCGCCGGCCCTCTCCAGTGCGCGCATGGCACCCTGCAACGCGCTGGCGCGCGGCTCATCAAACCGGTAGCGCGCGCCAGCAACGAAATCCAGCACGCCCAGCGCTTCGGTAACCATTGCCTGCTGCGGCAGCCACGCCACCCGCGCCGCCCGTTCGCGGCCGCGCATGCCAGCGACCGGCACTGCCCCGAGCGTCGTCGTGCCCTCGCAGCGCTGCAAACCCAGCGCGCAGCGCAGCAGTGTGGTCTTGCCGGCGCCGTTGGGACCGATCAGCGCAACGAACTCGCCCGGCGAGACTTGCAGGCTTACGTCATCCAGCAGGCGCTTTGCGCCCGCCTGCACCGTCACGTTGCGCAGTGTGAGTTCAGCGCCCAAGTCGCACGATCTCCGCCCGCAGCATCTCAACAAGCCGAAACGTGCGCCGCGCGGCAGGCACCACCGCGTCGCCGTCCAGCACGCCAATGCGCCCCTGCCGCACGGCGCTCAACGGTTCAAGCTGCGCCCAGTCGCCGAGAATGCCTGAGCGCGTGTCGTCGTCGATTTCGCCCGATACGCCCAGCAGGATGATGATGTCCGGGTCAATTTGCAGCACCTTCTCGATGCTCATCGTGGGAACGCCCGTCACATCGAAATCTGCCGCGTTGCGCCCCCCGGCCGCGTTCAGCAGGCGCCCATGCATCGAGTTTCGTCGCATGAACGTGATGGTCTGCAGGCGGCCGGGCATGTGCGCCATCGCCAGCAGCACCCGCGGGCCTTCCGCCGGCTCAGGTGCAAGCAGCACTTCGGCAAGTTCGTCCGCCAGTTGATTGGCCTGCTGCTCACGTCCGGTCAATTCTCCAAGCCGGCGTGTTCCTGCCAGCATTTCTTCGGCGGTCAGCCATGGCACAAACTCGGCAGGTGCCAGGCCGCTCAGCTTCTCGTGTGCCGTAGCGACGCTGTCGTCGGCAATAATCATTGTGGGTTCAAGTCGCGCGATGGCCTCCACGTTAGGTGTTCGCGCCGATCCGCACGGCGGCAACGAATTCGCCCCCTCGGGGTGGCGGCACCAGTCGCTGCGGCCGACGAGATATTCGCCCGCGCCAATCTCGTACAACGTCTCCGTGATCGGCGGCATCACGCTGACGATTCTGGGCGTGGCGGCTTGTGGGGGTGGTTGGTTTGCCGGCGCAAGCAGGGCTGAAAGCAACAGCGCACCACCCCCGCACACGGCGGCAAGCAGTACGACGATCAGGATTGGATGCAGCTTCATGCGCACAGCCGGGACGCGCGTTGGCGCGCCCCATGGCCTCCCTCGGGCCTTCGGGCAATTCAGGTATCGCGCGAGGTCTGACTATTACAGTGGCGGGGCCGCGGGGATTCTCACCCCGTTCCCGCGCGATGCCTGCACTGTAGCGAAATCGCTCAACAAGGGAACGGCAGGCAGTGCTGCCCGCTACCGCACGGCCCTGTGGTAAACTCAAGCCGTCTGGCTGGGCGGGTGCTTTCCCGAAGACTGAACGCGTGGGTGTCGCCGCCGTTAACAGGGATACGTGAAACGACTTCCTCGACCACCTGTCTGGCTTCCTGGCGTGCTGCAGCTCGCGCACGGCCTGGTTGCGGGCAGTGTGGGATACATGCTGGCGTACGCGGGCATCCTGTGGTGGCATTCCGCGCCCGGTAGCCCGCGCGCGACACTGACGCTGGTCGCACTGTTCGCGTTGGGCGTGTTTGAGGCTTCCTACCTTTATTACTGGTTTGCGCGGCGAGCTCGCATGCGCAACCTGTGGCGCGAGGCGGCGCGGTTTCTGAAGCTGGAACAGTATGAATCCGCGCGCGCGCGCCTGCTTGAGCTGGCAGACTTCATTGAGTACCGGCTTTCGCCGCAGCCGGTGCTGTTCGCGCTGGGCGCCGCCACAGAGGGGCTTGGCGAGGAGCGAGAGGCGCTGGTGCTGTACCGTCGCTGCGGCGACTTTGCGCCGGCGCTGCGCGCAATCGGCATGCTGCAGCTTCAACGCGGCCTGAACGACAATGCGGCGGACGCGTTTCGCAAGGTAGCAGCGCGCCACCCGGAAGAACTGGCGTCCACGGTTCTGCTCGCGCTTGCCCTGCACCGCGGCGGGCACCTCACGGCTGCGGCAAGGGTGTTGCAACGCGCACTGGAGCGTCGCCCGCGATCAGAGATGCTGAAAGTGAATCTTGCGCGCGTTGAAAGGGGAGAAGAGCCGGCGTTTGAGCTGCAACAACCGGCGCGCAAGGCGTAGCTCCCGGGGTTGCGGCGTCAACAAGCGTGGTGTATTTATTGCGCGGCAGAGCGGAAGAAACGCAGGGCCCCGTCATCTAATGGTTAGGATACCGCCCTTTCAAGGCGGCGATACGGGTTCGAATCCCGTCGGGGTCACCAACAACTTGGCGTTCGTCACAAGGGCGAGCGCTGACCGCTAAGCGGCGTCTGTCCAAGTGATTGACGCCGCTTATTTTTATCTTGTCTTTATTCAGAGCCGGTGGACAATCTTCGCCCCGGTTCGGCGTCCGCAACCAAAGGACGCTGCAATGAACGAAGCAATCATACCTATGTGGTTGGCGAACGACCTTCAGCAATGGGCAAGCCTCGACCTGCCCGCCTACAGACACCGCGACAAGCACCCCATGCATTCCCGGGCCATCCGCGTGCTCAGCTGGATCATGGCAAACTACCCGGTCGAGCGTTGGACGGACTTCAGGCCGAGCATGATCCAAGCCTTCATCCAGGCACACCCCGACCTTGAGGCCGCTACCCATCACTCCTACGTCAAAGCGATCAGGCGCTGGCTCCGCTGGCATGAGCGCGACGACTTCACCGCGCCGGTCATTTCCGCCCGGCTGCAGGGTATCTGTCCCAAGACGACGACGGACGAACCGTTCGTTGTTGACGAGGGTACTTGGGAGCGCCTGTTGCATCGTGCCCGATGGGTCTTCAAGGGAAGCACCGCAATTCGCTACTCCCAGGGCAAGCGGCAACGCATTGCGTTCATGGGCCACTGGCGACCGGGCGCGTTCTACCTCTGGCTGATCCTTGGTTCCGATCTTGGGTTGCGACCGTGGGAACTCGCGTTTCTGCACCGCGACGAAATCCACCTGGACGCCAAGCCCGCCCACATTCGCTTGATCGACCACGAGGCGCGAGCGAGAAAGACGCCGCTCGCAGGAACCCCGTTGGCTATCAGCCCGAACGTTCAGGCCGAGTTGGCCGACTACATGGCAGGCAACCCAAGCCCCATGCTGTTCGCTATCCGTTCCGCCACCGCGCCGTGCGGATGGGAGCCGCCCAACTACGACCAGATTTGGGGCGCGTTCCGTGAGGAGTTTGGGATGCCGGAACTCAACGGACGTGTCGTTCGCCGACGACATGCAACGCGCTTGGCTGCCACTCAGCCTAACGTGTTCGACGCGATCAAGGCTACCCGTCATGCCCGGCTGGACACGCTCCGGCACTACTTGCAGCGGCATGGCGGCCACGTCATTGACCCCGCCACCGGCAAGCCAGTGGAGCAGGCAGAAGCATAGGTGAACCGCAGCGGCCATAACGCAATCCAACAGGAATCAGCAGATTGGCTTGTTCTTATTCAGCCGAACAGGCTTGAACATTTTTCGGACATTTTGGGGACAGGCCGTGAATCACCCACGACCGACACGACTATTTTCGCAGCGCCAGAACAGCCAAGGCAAACGCACCAAGCACTGCGATACTCACGCCGCCTGTAGCCAGCAGCTTCTTGAGCCAGGTCGAGAAGCTGTCAGCGTCCTCATCGCGGGCTTTCCAGCCTGCCTCCCAGCCCTTTGCCCACCCGACGAGATATCCGACTTCAAAGCCGACTTCCGCAGCCTTGGTCATCGCCGCGGCGGTCAGTGGAATCACGGACATCAGCAGGGGACGCAGTTCGCGGTGTAGGTCTGACGCCCGCTGGGGGTCCCCGCCCATCGCTACCGAGTCGATTATGGTCACCATCGCCAGGTCGTACTGTTCTAGCGCAAGGTCGATCCAACCGGCGAACGCCTGCAAGGGATGCCCGACAATGTGTTGCGTGCACAGGCGGGCCTCTTCGAGCGATTCCTTGAGCTGTGGGATCTGGCTGGCCGCATAGTCCATGTAGTCCTTGGCCGTCCAGCCGGGCGGGAACGGCGGACGCGCCCAATGCGCGCCGTAGTACTTGAACTCGGGCGCGGACTCCAACGGCGTCATCGGAGCCGGCGGCGCGTTCATCGTGTCGTACGTCGCTCCCGACCCCACTATGCACTGGCAAGCCATCGGAAACCCTTTCCCGTCATGCGAAGCGCTGCGCTAAGGCCCTTGGGGCCGAAGCGGTTCTTTTCCTCAACGCGCAGAGTCACTTTGTCCGAGGTATCCGACCCCTCAATGTCCACCACGGCGTCAGGTACGTGCTTCACTCGTTCACCCCCGTTCACGTCGCCCTTGCCGTTGACTTGTGAGAGCAACACGACGGCAGCCCCGTACTTCCGGGCGATTCGCAGCAGCCGTTCGAGCGCTTCAAACCGCCGTTGCATTGTTGTCCCGTGGCCGCGCCGGTCGTCGACGTACTGGACTGAGTCAATGAAAACGATGCCTGGACGAAGGTCCGCAATCGACGCCTCAAGATCGCTCACGTCCAGCGAGCCGAGAAAGGCGATGCTCGACACATTCACGCCGATGCGGGCAGCGCGCTCCGCAACCTGATCGCCGATTTCTTCAGCTGAGGCGTACAGCACCGGCACTTGCACCAGGTACAGCTCCGATAGCTGCAATGCGAGTGTGGACTTCCCAACGCCCGGCTTCCCGACCAGCACGACGCTTTGCGCATAAACCAGACCGCCGAACAATACGCGGTCCCAAGGTTCGCAACCGGACACGAGCCGTTTGCGCTCGACACCGGCCAAGTCGCCAAGAGTAACGTGTTCGGGCCGCGGCCCGGTTTGTGCCGCTTTCCGATTGCGGCGACGCGTCAACGCATTCCACGTACCACATCCGCCGCAGCGCGGACGGAAGGTAAGCGACTCCCGGCCGCACCGGGCGCATCGGAAGTTCATGCGCGCGGGGTTGATCAGGCAACTTGTCGCCACTGTCCCTCCGCATGAATGAACCCGAGTTGCCAGCCCTTCCCGTTCCAGTAGAGCGCCACGTACTGCATTCCGTACGGAGCGCCGAAGTCGTAGTACCCGTAGTACATGCCGTCTGGCCCTTGGGTCCATCCGGCCTGTTGGGTTGCCTGTTGCTGGCGGCGTTGCAGTTCCGCCTGACGCTGAACCGGGTCTAGCGGCAGCCCGTTCGCATCGACCTGACGCCCATGCTCATCGACGTACATGGTCTGGTTGTACGAGTCGATCCCTGCCTTCTTGAGTTCGGCTTCCTGCAGGGCTTTCCCGAGGTAGCTTCCCGCAGCCATGCTCAATGCGCCAACGGCAACAGCCGCAACGTTCCAAGGCGGCGGAAGGAATGGCCCAGCAGCGGCGAGAGCTCGCCCGGCGGCGACCAACGTTCCCGCTACCTCTTTGCCCAGCGCCATTGCGTCAAACGCGGCTGTTGAGCCATCAACCATCGCGTTGCCGAGTTGTTCCAACGCGGTCGCCATCAAGTCGATGCCCAGCGGCCGCGTAACGAATTGCGACAGCCAGGGCACGTCCTTGCGCAGCTTGAGGATCATCTTGCCGAAGTCGCGAATGACGCGGCCCGGCGCCGTGACGAACACTTTGCGCAGCACCTTCAGGACGCGCTTGAAGAAGTTCTCACCGCTGCCGGTCAACTCGCCTGACAGCTCCGGGCGCGCATCGCGAAGTACGGCATCCCGCCGCGCCGCCCCAGGACCTTCCAGCCACGCGCCGAAGTCCATGCTTGCGGCGTCGGCTTCCGACTTGAGCCGCCCCATGCCTTCAACCCAAGCCGAGAACTCAACGCCAAGCGCGTTGGCCTCAAGGATCAGCTTTGCGGCCATCAGTCCCGCGCAATGCTTGCGGCTGGCATCGGGCTTCGCGCCGGCGGCTACCGCGAAGTCGCGGACTGCCTTTTCGCCGTCCTTGCCCGAGCCCTGCAGCTTAGCGACCCACTCCGAAACCTGAACTTCGTTGACGTCTTCCAGTGTCCGCAGCGTCAGCAGTTCTTGTTCGGCGTTGGCGGCAGTGTTCTTGCCAACCAGCCCAATCAGCTGAATTTCGCTCAACTGACCCAGCGCAACCTTGATCGTGTTCAAGACAAGTTCCGGCGGGATCGAAGCGCGCTTCTCATCCAGCGCCTTTGCGATGTAGTTCCAAGTCATCTTCTTGCCGCCCAACCAAGTGGCAGGGATGACTTTCTTGTACTCCTCAAGTGCAGGGCCGTTCGGCTGGACGTGGTACCGCAGGAACCGCTCCCACAAGCGGCGCTGATCTTCCGTCAGCCACGAGCGCACGTCCGCCCAACTGGTGAGCAGCACTTCCGCGCCGGACCCGACCGGCCCAACCTCATACACGACTGACTTCGACCACTTGCGCACGTCACCGAGGGCGCGCCCGGGCTGCGATCCTTTCGCGTCCAGAGGCACCCACCGCGTCCCGTCGTGAATTTCGACCCAGACATGCCGGGCGGGATCTTGAGGATCGCCCCCGGTTACAATGCGCGCCTGCCATCCCGCCCGCATTGCGCCAGCGAGAATGACTACGGCCCAATCGTCGCAGTCCCCGCCTTGCGCCAGCGTCTTTGGAACCGCTTGAACATCATCGCAACGCGACGGATTGCCCAGGTCATCAAGCTCAGGCACGTACCGCCCGGCACGCGCCCATTCATGCAGCGCAAGCAAATTGGCAAAGGCCGGGACAAAGGGGACGCCCGCCTGAGCCTTCTCGACAATCTCACGGACAACGCCCGGATACTTCGCGGCCTTGTCTGCAAAACTCCCGTAGCACTTCACGGCGACTCCCTTCCCGGCCTTACCAACCCAACTGCCACACGCCCTGCCGACTAGCGCCAACGACGACGGCGACGACGACCACCCGCGAGACTCACACGTACGCGCACACGACCCAAACGGACCGTGCGAGCGCGCCTGCCCCTGCCCCGCCTGTAACGCCTTGCCATGACTACCTGCCTTCTCGACCCCGTTGCGACTTGCGACCCCGCTACTTGGCCTTGCGCTTGGAAGCGCTGGCCTTGCCCTCAGCTTTGGCCTTTTCCGCGTCTTGCGCGAGTTCGTTCAGCACTTCGGCCATGCGTTCTGCGCAGGACTTGGCGCTGATTTCGTTCTCGCTCATGGTGACGGTGATCCCCATACCGTCCGGCCAACGTTTGTCGCCCTTTGTGTCATCGATCCAGAAGACACCGCGAGAGCTGTTCACGACACGGAACCTTTTCAATCCCACCCCACACCTACCTTTCAGCCGCGCGTAACGGCTTGCACCAACTGTTCCAACCCCGCGCTGTACTGTCCGCCTATGCCCTTAGCGACCGCGCTTTTCACCTTCGGGTTCTTTTCAATTCGCCCGATGAGCTCGACCGCAGCGCCTTCCATGTCTTCCGCGTACTTGTAGGCGTCGCGCCGCTTCTTGTTCTCGCGAATTGCCCAGGCACTCACCCCAGCCGCGGCGACACCGAGAACGCTTGCGGCAATCTCAGCCCAAGGGGACGGCAGCGTGTCACGAACGACTTGCGCACCCTTCGCCGCGATACCGCCGTCTTCGCGGTACACCATCACCGGTTCGTACTGCTGGCCTGTCTCCGGATTCGCGGCCTGCTTAGTCACCTCGCCCCGCTCGTTCAAATAGAGCAGTTCGCCGGTCGGTGCTGTGTCCTGGACTTGCCCCGCGAACGACCCGCACCCGGCCAGAAATCCACTCGCTGCGAACAGCACTGACAACACGGCCACTACCCCTGACTTCATGGTTTGCTCCCCTCGATCCTTGCAATGCGTTCCTTGACCCCCGTGAGTTCCCTGTCCTGTCGCTTGTCGTTCTCCACCACACCGGCGACGACCTCAGCGACGAAATAGGCCTTGACCGACAACACCCACAGCGGGATCAGCCCGGACAGCACGAGCGCAATCACCACGCCCCAAGGCAGAAACAAGCCATCCCGCCGGACTTCCGGTTTGCTCATCGTTACCCCTCAGGGACCGTGACGGTGATTCCAGCCGAGTCGTCGTTGCCGAACGGATTGCTCACCCGGCACCAGTAGGAAGTAGTCACGTCAGGAAAGACGGTGATGTTTCCAGCGCCGTCGCCTTCTCCAATCGAGTTGTCCAGAACGCCGACTTCGCCTTCGAACCACTCGTACGACAGCGATGGGCCTACCGCCTGGACCCAGAGGTCCACAGGGCTGCCAGCACTTGGCGACTCTTGCGAATCGCTTTGAGCCTCAATGAACGGCTCGGTGCACGTCACCGTGACGGTTTCCGAATCTACTGCCCCGAGATCGTTCGATATGCGAACCCAGTAGTTGGTTGTGCTGCTTGGCGTAACTTCAAGCTGCGCACTGGCACCAGCTTCTATGGGGTTCCCGGTGTCTCCCGAATCCCCCTCGTACCACTGGTAGCTGAGAGGGCTTGTTCCGGTCGCGATCACGTACAGCTGGAACGAACCAAGGCCATCCCATTCACTAGACGACACCAGCTCAGTGATTTGCGGCGGAGAATCCTCCATCCCCGCAGCTACCGCGCCGCCACGACAGCCACCCCGACCGCCACGGCTTCCACGGCAGCGAGGGCGCGCCTCACGGGCCACGTAGGACAGGACCGCAGGCACCATCGCCGCAATCTGCGCACGTCCGAAGGTTTCCACCCAGGGCGATGCCGAGCGAGTGAACGCCGAAGGCTTCCGCGTGGGTACCGGCAGCGTCCCGAGGCTCTGTTCAAGGCAGTCTGATTCCGTCATTGCCTACTTTCGGGGCTGGACGAATCCCGCCGCTTCCGCGAGCCAACGCGGCTCACGTCGAAGCGTCACCGAGACTTCAAACTCCATGGACTGCGTAGCGCCCCCCGCGCCGGAACCCGCGAGAATCACCCGCAAGTCGCTCTCCGGCACCAGCCACACGCCAACTGGGATTGCGCCGAAGTGCAGCCGGTCGTTGCGGATGATCCAGTCGCCGAGGCGAAGGGGCGGCAGCCCGTTGAGCGGCTTCCTGCGATTGCCCTTGCCCGTGACCAGCAGCAACGAACATCCGTCCATTGCGGCTGTGACCGGCCCCGCGCTGGACTCGTAGTAGTTGAAGTTGATCTCTTCGATCTTGACCGCTTCACCCTCCGGCACGTCCCACTGGCGCGTGCCTTCCGGGCCGATCAACTCAACTTCCGTACTGGACTGCGGCTGAAAGGCTTCTGCCCGTTCCTCAATCACGCGGGGTTGTTTGAACTCGCTGCCCATGTTCTGCAGCATCACGCGCATGAACGGCGACAGCGCGCCATCGCGCAGCACTGCCACCAACTCTGTCTGCCTTGTGTCCGCGCTCTTCACGGTTCGCTCCCTACGCCACGCCTCTGAGGTTGTGCAGCGTCCCGTACCCCGTCAGCAGCACGCGCTTTGTGTATGTCGTGGCTTCGCGCTCGACGCCCAGGCGCAGCCCTTCAGTGTTCTGGACGAACACGCGGGGATCGCGCTCAACCTGGAAGTCGCGCAGGAACGGTGCGGCGAGCTCCGGCAACGGAATGAACTGGTCGCCGTATTCATCGACCAGCGGCTCATCGCCGTAGCCATGCACAAGGACCTTGGTCGCGTTCTTGTACGTCGCGTCGTAGGCCCATCCGCTGTTATCGCTGTACCCTGCCGCCATGAACTGGCGAACTCGCAGTCCGTACTCGTCGCGCGCTTGGAAGTTCCACGCGCGGGGCTCGTTGAACCCAGCGCCCGCAGCGCCGTCCAGCTTGGCGACCCACCAATGCGGATGCGCTTCCACTTGAAGACGAGCATCGCAAGTGCGTTCGTCGTGAACATCACGCGACATCGGAACGACAACCAGGTAGGCATGGGTGATCGCGGTTGCGCCCGTGAACAGCTTCTTCACGCGGATGCTGACCCGCCGCCCGCCCTTCACCGGGATAGCCGAGATGCCGTCCGTGAGGCCCAGCCGCGGGCTGCGCAAATCGCCCGGCCACAACGTCAGCCGGTCAATTCGGTAGCGGTCGTCAAGCCGCTGGCACGTTGCCAGCGCGCCCAGGTGAGGCCCGTAAACAACGGAACTGACCTCATCCGTTGTGACGGCCTCATAGTCGTTGTGCAGGAACGACAGAACTTCCCACCCGTAGAGTGCAGGGAACGGAGCGATCAGCAGCCCGACCATCGCGCACTTCACGTCGTTGCGGAAGTCCGCCGAGAGCACCACGTCGCCCGCCGCCATGTCCGCCGAGTCCCACTCAAGCGGGACCTTGATGATTTGCGGCGCACCGTTGGTCTTCATGGTTCCTTACTTTCCAAGAGCCAGGGCGGCGGAAATGCACCGCCGCCCGTACGCTCTCAACAGGCGCTACTTGCGGCCAAGCGGCGCGAACAGGTCGCCGTCAACGCAGATGCACAGGTTCAGGGAAGTCACCGACGGCGCAGCAGGGGCGGTTCCGCCCAGCCACGCGAACCCGATGGTCTTCACCTTGTCCTTGGGGTGGAGCGCGATGACTTCCGCGCCCTCAAAGCGGTAGAAGTTGCCCAGGTCGATGATTTCCGTCCGGGTGCCTTCCACCGGCGTAGTGGTGTTGTTGCCGCAGTTGGGGCGACGGTTGTCCACGCGCAGACAGTCGCGAGCCATGATTTCCTTTGGCTTGCGCGCGTCCTGGTAGTGGACCAGCACGATCAGGTTGTTCAGAAGCTTGGTGTAGTCCGCGTCGGCCAGGTTGTTCGGCACGTAGATGCGCAGACGATCGCCGAAGAAGTAGTGGTTCGACGCGATTTCGCCCGGGTCCGTCACCGTGTTTTCGATGAAGATGCCCACGCGCTGAGCGGGGTCGTTCACGTCCTGCCAGGCCGGGCCGGTCTTGGCGATGCTGTAGTTGCGCATGATAGTGTGACGGCGCTGGTGCAAGTTGCCCTGCAAGCCGTCACCGAGATCGTTGACCGCGCCCGGACGAGCCAGCGTGATCCACTGTTCGAGGTTTTCCTTTTCGCGGAGCTTTACGCGATCCGCGTTGACACGTGCACGCGCCAGAATGTTCTGCATGACTGCTACCTTCGGGAACTCTCGCCGTTCCCTTGGCCCGACCCCTCAAACCAAAGAGATTTCAGGTGTCTCTCCACCCCGTCACACCACTTGCCTTTGCGGAAGCGCAGGTGTCGCACCATGGCTCTACAGAAGGGCCGCGTATTCACGCTGGACGGCGTAGTTGTCACCCATCGAGCCGCCGAGGTACTGGCCCAGGACGTTGCCGCCGACCTCAATGCCCTTCTTGAGCAGCCCTTCCCACCATTGGTCCTTCGGCTGCTGAATGACGATCTGCTGCGGCGGCGCCGGTGCGTGCACCGGAGAGGCCGGAAGCGTCGGCATGGAGATCGTCGGCAGCGCGCCTGAGATCGGGGCGGAGATGTACTGTCCGCCGCCGATATTCGGCAGCGACACGTCAGCTTCCGGCACCAGATTGCCCAGCGCCTTGGCTGCCACATACAGGCCGCCGATGACCAGACCGCCCTTTGTGCCGGCGGCGGCGGCACCCTTCACTCCGACCGAGCGAAGCGCCATGCCACCGATGACACCAGTGCCGACTTTCGTCAGCACGCGCCCTTCAGCGCCCAGGCGCTTGTTCGTGAACTTCTCGACAACATTCACCATCATGTTGCCCGCGATGCCCACCGCGATGATCGAGCCGACCGTTTTGAGAGCCGAGTTGAAACCCGTTAGCTTCACAATGACCTTGCCTTGACCCCCTCAAGTACCTTGCCGAACATCGCGGCCCATGCCCGGAACCTTCCGGGCGACACAACCCGCGCTAAAGCGACCGCGTTTTCCGCTCCCACGTATTCCGCTGCGAACAGCAATCCGTCAGCCTGTGGAAGCGCAAAAAGCCGCTGCCTGTCGTCACTCCCCATCAATGAAATCACCGGCGGCATCCACTTCCGGAACGTCGCCTCCGGTCCCAACGTCATCCAGTCCCGCTTGAACTGTTCCTGCAGCTTCACCGCCGCCCCCGATCAATCCTCGGCCGAGCTTGAGGACTTCCAGAATGTCCCGGATGTTGAACCCGTCGTCCTTGACCGCTTGAGGCTGGAACATGCCCGTCATCTTCTGGACGACCATCATGGTCGCCATCATTTCGCGCATGGTTCCCGCCATGCTGCCGCCCCCGCCGCCGTTCATCTTCGCGACGATGGACGCCATTTGATCCAGCTCCGCCAGGCGCTCGCCAAGCGAACCCTGCTGAGGCTGGACGACTCCGCTGAATGAAACTTCCGGCGCGTCGAATCCGAAATGAAACGGCTCGTTTTCGCCACCGTCGTTCGGGTTGACGTAGCAGGTAAGCCACCCGCCGCACCCAAGTAGTTCCGCCGCTTGGCGCTGGAAACTGCCGTTGACAGAGAACGCGACTAGCGGGACTTCTCTAGACCTTCGGGCCTTTAGGACACTTTCGAAGCACATGGACGCCCGGCTGAGAAGAAGTCCCGCGAGTCGCGCTATCTGGTCTTGCGTGAGGCAGGGAAGCACAGTCTGGAATTGCGCCGGGATCAACCCGGTCACTTCTTCCGCCTGCGAAGCGGGCACACCCGATCCGTGGGGGGTCGGATTCACTTCGGATGCACCCGCCTCATTGCGCATAGTTCCCCCTACTCCCTTTGAGCAGCACGCTCGACGTAGATTTTCGCGGTGCGGTCCATGCCGACGTCCTCAACGAGGAAGCGCGGCGGAAGCGCGTCGAGCTTGAGCAGTTCCTTCAACAGCTTCCGCTCCGGCATCGACAACTCCACGACTCTTGGACCGTTGTCCCTCATCCACCTTCAATATGCGGGTCAAAAGCTGGCCTCAGCCAGTCTATCCCTTTCTATTCTTTTCTATTCTGTCCCTAACTCTCGCCCGGCTTGTGGGGCGGGTTTGCGGGCGTTCTGTTTCATCGCTGCTCGCGTTGCTGCGGAGCGCGGCGAATGCCGCATCAAAGTCCCCCGAGATGTTTCTATGGTTTCAAGTCCGCCCGCGCTTCGCGCGGCGGGGTACCTGAGCCAGGTCTGACGCGGCTCCCGTTGGTCGCCGAACTGCAAGCCTGTGAGCAATGAACGCTTTCACTAGCTCGACCGCTCCATGGCCGGGGCGGCGGGCATACCGTCGTGCCACGATAAAGCCGTGTCACGCCGGTATGCTGATCCGCCGCTGATCCCGGCCATTCCGCTAAGTCTGTTCACTCGCAGCCGTTCAACCGCTCCCCGCGAAAAGCGGGGGGAGCGGTTGAACTCTGTGTGTGGATGGGGCGGGGCCTTTGGTTGGTGGGCGGCCTTTCCATTGGTGGTGCGCTATGCGGCCGACCGGCAGGCATGGGCTCGCGCCAGGGCGCGGCCCATGCCGCGGGGCGCACCTCAAGACCGCCCTCGCTCCCGCCGAAATACTTGAATATTCCTCTTGTATTTATAAGAGGAATATGGTACGATAAGCAGGTCAGCAATGGGGCCGACAAACAGGAGAAAGCCATGCAGACCGCAGCGATTGAAGTTCCTCAGTTCTACTTGGTGGTGAGCGACCGCAACGACGGCACCGACCCGCAGGTCCACATGTACCGGGGCCACTACCAGATGTTCACGAAGCCCAACTTCGCGAAGGGCGCAGCCAAGGCAGCCAGCAACTTCTTCCGTGACCGCACCTTCTACGTGATGAAGTGGAGCGGCACCGAATGGGAGGCCGTGGACAGCTTCACAGCAAAGTAACGCGGCAAAGAGCTACCGCCCGTGACCGAACACGGGCGGTAGCCGGCAGCCGAAACCAACGGGGCCAATTCAACAGACAGGAAGGAAACGCAGTCATGGCACACGAGATCACCGAACACGACAGGGTAGGGCTTGCCGAAACCGGCGCGTGGCACAAGCTCGGGATTGTGGTCCCGGCAGACATGGAGCCCGAAGAGGCGTTCCGCCAGTTCCTCGGGTGGAACGTCAGCAAGCGCCCGCTGTTCATCCAGCTTGAGGACGGCAGCTACAAGCAGGTGGACGAATGGCAGGCGACCGTCCGCGACGACATCCAGACGCCCTTGGGCGTGGTAGGCAAGGACTACGAGCCCATCCAGCACAAGGCAATCCTTGAGGACATCAAAGCCCTGTGCGGCGAGTCTGGCGCGAAGGTTCACACCATCGGCAGCTTGCGGGGCGGAAAGCGCGTCTGGGCGCTGCTTCGCTTGCAGGAGCGCGCCTTGATCAAAGGCGACGAGCTGCAACCGTACATGGCCGTGATGAGCAGCCACGACGGAAGCGCAGCCTACACGGTCAGTCCGACCGCAGTCCGCATTGTCTGCAACAACACGTTCAGCGCGGCACTGGACCGCAGCAACGCAAGCGGAAAGGCGTTCAGCATCCGGCACACGAAGAACGCGGCCGACTTGATCCAGCAGGCCCGCGCCGCAATCGGCAACGTGACGACCTCATGGGCGCAGTTCCGCGACACGTTGCAGACGATGGCCGACCAGGAAGTGTCCGACAAGTTTGCGCAGTTCGCTTTGGACAAGCTCTACCCGAACGACACGACGCAGGCCGAGAACGCGAAGATCGAGATTTACAGGGCGTTCAAGAAACCGCACGGCGGAATGACCCGGGCGGTAAACAAGACAGCTTTCGGCCTCTACAACGCGGTGACGGAATACGTGGATTACATGGCCCGCACCCGGACCACCGAGGGCAAGAGCGCATGGCAGGCCCGCGCGGAGTCCAGCTTGATCGGACGGGGCGCGAGTGTCCGCAATGACGCCCTCAAGATCATTCAGGAGTGCCTGAAGGACAAGGAGTGCCGCGCATTGATGGACAAGGGAGACGGCGACACGCCCGTACTCGACTCGATCCTGTCAGCAGCAACCAACTAAGCCAGACGGGCAGACAGCAACCGGGGGACGAAAGTTCCCCGGTTTGCTCTTGCCCACAAGCTATGCACAGATTGAAGATCGGCAAAGGCAGGCAATCCTGCCTATGCCGAACGGCGCAACCCACGCCCAAGCACAGGAGACCGGCCATGAGTCCCAAGACCAGCAAGGTGGGCCGACCACGCCTAAAGAAAAGCCAACTGAAGCAGCCGCTAACCGTCACCCTGACGCCGGAAGCCCGCAAGAAGCTTGAGCAGTACACCAAATCAAACGGCCACCGAAGCATGTCCGAGGCCGTAGAGAAGCTCATTGAACACCTTCCGGCCTAGTCACCCAACAAATTGCCAATGCCACGTGCAGTTGTGTCGCACCCCTAAGTATCATTTAGGACGGTGCTCAAGCCTCACGAGATACCCGGGCGGTTCGGCCCGTAAGCCAGCTGAGTTGTGAGGCAGGTGTTGCTGCGTAAGCAGAAGCAGGAGATTCGAAAATGGCTAAGAACAAGCCAACTACTCGCCTAGCGGGGCGCGACGCGAACTCGGGGCAGTTCATCCCGGTGGACAAGGCAAGGCAGAGGCCGTCCACGACGGTCGTGGAACGGCTGCCTTTACCAGGCCACGGCGATACTGGCCGGGGCAAGCGCAAGAAGTAGCGACGACTGCAGGGTTAGCGGTATTCAAGGGAGCCGCAGGTTTCCCGTGGTTCGCTTGTCGCACCGTGGAATACACAGTAGGCGAAACCAAAGAGGAATTGGATCATGACCGTTCAACCGAGTAGCGACCCGGCACTGTCCCGCGAAGCCACGATAGAACTGTTGGTCAAGCTGGCGCTTCGGGTGTGGGGCCGAATGACACCGGCTCAACGCAAAGAGGTACGAGAGGCGCTGGAGTTCGCCGCAGGCGCAGGCGCAATCTACCTGCTGGCACGCGCGTTGTCGCGTCGGCTCCGATAGAAGCGCTCACCAAATATGCACACGGCGAGCGACCCGCCCTGGCCACTTCAGACGGCCAGGACGTTTTCCACAAATTGTGCAACAGTCTGTCAGAAATCTATTCAAGCGGCATACCGTACATGCCGACGAACTGTATAGTCCCTACGGGAAGGGGTCGCGGTTCGTCTGTCGCATCACCCTGTACACTAGCCAGGCTGCTTACGCGTGAAGGGGTGTCGCGTTGCCGGATAGCCGTATACATGATGGTTCTGCAGGAGTGGCGCTTCTCGAAGCCGACCACGGGCAGGGCTTTCGTCTACCGATACCGAAGCAGCCCCGCTTGCTGTTCGATACCACTGCATACACGTTCTACGAGTTCTTCGCCGGTGGCGGCATGGCGCGGGCGGGCATGGGCAAGAACTGGAACTGCCTGTTCGCCAACGACTTCGACTACAAGAAGAGCGCCACTTACCGACTCAACTGGGGCCAGGGCCGCATAAAGACCGAGGACGTCGGGAAGCTGAAAGCAGCGGACATTCCGGGACGGGCGGACTTGGCATGGGCATCGTTCCCGTGCCAGGACTTGTCCCTTGCAGGGATGGGCGCTGGGCTGCGCGGCGACCGTTCCGGGACCTTCTGGCCGTTCTGGAAGTTGATGCGCAGCCTTAAGGATGACGGGCGCGGCCCGAAGTTGATCGTCTTGGAAAACGTGTGCGGAACGCTCACTTCCCACAAGGGCAAGGACTTCACGGCCATAGCAGACGCCTTGGCGGAAGACGGCTACCGCTTCGGTGCCGTAGTCCTCAATGCGAAGGAGTTTGTACCCCAGTCCAGGCCGCGCCTCTTTATCGTGGCCGTAGCTCATGGCATCAATATTCCCGACGGGCTTACGGGCGAGAAACCTAACACGCGCCACACCAGGTCGCTGCAATCAGCCCACAGCCGATTGTCGGACTCAGTCCGCGATAAGTGGGTTTGGTGGAACATCCCAGTCGCACCTAAGCGCAAGCTGAAGTTCGCCGACCTGCTAGAGGACGACCCGGCGAGCGTCGAGTGGAACACGGACAAAGAAACCAAGGCGCTGCTAGGTATGATGACGCCGATCAACCTAATGAAGGTGAAGGACGCGATGAAGGCCCGGCGCACTTCTGTGGGCACGGTCTACAAGCGCACCCGATTCGTTGACGGCGAGAAGAAGGTTCGTGCTGAAGTTCGATTTGATGACATCGCCGGATGCCTGCGGACTTCATCGGGCGGATCCAGCCGCCAAACGATCCTTGTAGTGAAGGGTGACCGCGTCCGTTCGAGGCTGATTTCAAGCCGTGAGACGGCGCGCCTCATGGGGCTGCCGGATTCCTACAAGCTTCCGGCCAACTACAACGAAGCCTACCATCTAACCGGCGATGGCGTCGTTGTGCCCGTCGTGCGCCACCTTGCCTCGACAATCCTGGAGCCGATCCTTGGCGCGAAGAAAAAGAAGCCCCGCTAACGCGGACGTCATCCCCTGTAGCGCCAACGTGGCGTTGCAGGAGAAGATCGACAGGTTCGCAGACACATTGAAGACCGAGGCGCACAAGCTTGGCGATCACGGGCTGAGCGAGGACGACTTCTACCGTAGCGGCCTGTTCAACGGTGCCATCCAGACAATACGCGGCGAAGTTGCTGCTGACATGAAAGCGAAGCGACAGTTCGTTGCCGCGATTCTCGATTACATGCACGACAAGGGTTTCATAAAGGAGTGGCAGTCGGCGGGCGAGTTGAACAGGCACGACTACACCATCACGCTGCAAGACGGTCGTGTTTCCGTTGTCGAGTTGAAGGGCTGCCTTGACGGCAACAACACGACGATCTTTGAGCGACCGACCCAGGCGAACGAGTTCATTATCTGGAGCATATGCAGCAACGCCGGGGCTGACCCCAAACACAACGTCTGGTCAGGCATCCACACCCGGCTCAGTCCGGTGATCATACACGAAGGCACGTTGGTCGATGGCCTTGTAGTTTGGGACTGGCTTTGCGGCGGCGACTTCAGGCCGTGCCCAAAGGTGATCGGTGCTGACAATCGTCGAACGACAATCAAGCAGTATCGCCTTCCTCCACCGTGCCTGTACCTGTTTCCTCCTACTATTCCGTCAGTCCGGAGCAACCCCGATCCAGAGGCGCATACGCTTGAAAGTGTCGGCTTCCTCAAGGCGCTACATGAATGCTTCGGCGGTAGCGACACTGAAGTGAACCGCGTTAGATTCCACGTCGAGTACAGGGGCAAGAACGTCGTTCGTACGACCACAATCGAGCGCGGGGGCACTGTGCGGCACCAGTCGAAGGCAACGCCGATCAAACGCAACAAGTAGCGGCATGGACAACGTCAGCAAGCGCACACGAAGCAAGATCATGGCTAGCGTCAGGTCGAAGGACACAGGCCCTGAGCGCACGGTCAGACGGCTGGCATTCAGGAACGGCTACCGCTACCGGATACACCGAGCTGACTTGCCTGGTACGCCGGACCTAGTTTTCAACCGGCCAAAGAAGGCCGTCTTCGTTCACGGTTGCTTCTGGCATTGCCACGATTGCAGCAGAGCCCGAGTTCCCAAGTCCCGCCAGGACTACTGGGTGCCGAAGCTTGAGGGTAACCGGCTCCGTGATGCCGAGAACGCGGAGAAGCTGCAGCGCTTGGGCTGGAAGGTGCTTGTCGTTTGGGAGTGCCAGACCCTCGACCTCGACGCGCTGGAGCAACGGCTGTGCGACTTCCTTGATGGACGCACGCCCTATTCAGCCAGGCGCACCGGCGTTGAGCCCGGCACGTTGGAAACTGGCTGAATCTGCAAGTCCAGCAGCGCCCGCACCATGACCCGAACTTCGTTGTTCTCGGTCACTTCGTAAACGATGTCCGCGTCATCATCTAGTCCGTCGGCGAATCGGAAGCGAGTCCCAACCGGCAACGATGAAAGTGAGTGCGTATCCATTGCGACTCTCCCGTATGCGTGCAGGACATTGTACCGAGCGCCGCGACATTGGGTAACATCGACCACCGTCAAATGTGACAACGCATCGTGCTTTACTCGTCCGCGCCGGCCTTTGGTTTCACCATTTCGTCGCCATCGGCAAGGAACGCATTGCGATACCTATCTAGCCGCTCGAAGTGAGCCCTCAATGAACGGCGCAGCTGTCGATTGTCCTTTACTTCAAGGATGTGCTCGATCAAGTTAGCGATCTGGTTGACTTGCCTTGGGAGGCGAAACTCAGTTCGCCGTCGCGACTCGATTTCCTCCTTCGAGAGCAACTGAATCACCTGAGACGGGTCCGGCAGCGCTGCTAGCGGCTCTCCGGTGAGCTTCGGAGTTGAACCATTCATCAACGTTCGTTCGCTGTCGTAGCGACGAAAGACATTCGCTTCAAGCTGCCCGAGTGCCTCTACACCGTCCACAGGCCACGCCCGCACATACGCAACTTCCCAAACGTCAACTAACCGATTTGCAATGATGTCCGACCGAGCCGAGGTGAGGTGCCGTCGCACTCTCGACAATATGCCGACTTCGCTCTTCCCGACATAGATGGGCACGTTGTCCAGATCGCAAAGCGCATACACGCCGATTTGGTTGGTCAGTTCCCTGATTGCCTTCGCGCGAAACCGGATGGCTTCGCTGACAGGCCGTTTCTTCACCTTGCGCTTGCCATTGCGGCGACCTCTCGCGCGAGGTTTCTTGCCGGTGGCGCGCCCCGCTCCGCTCATTTTTCTCTCCAATTTCGTCCGGCCGCTCCCCCGCCGTCCATTCGGCCAGCTTTACGCATCCGAGCCGCGGGACGGACTCCTATTCGTCGCCCACACCAACCGAGTACATCGCAGGCCCGAACCCCAACACTTGCAAGGGAACGTAGTGCTCTTTCTTGCCTTCAATGATTTCGCCTCCCCGTTTTGCTCGCACACTGACGAACGGACTGGCCTGCCGGTCGATCTTCAGCATCGACGAGACTTGAGTGAGTGCCGACCTCACGCGTTCACGATCCTCTGGCGCGAACACCGCAAGAAGGTCTGGCAACTCAGTTTCCGCGAAGTCAAAGCTGATCATAAAGTTGCCGCTCTCGGTCCTGAAGGTTGCCGAAAGGGTGTACGTACTCGCCGATACTCGGCCCAGCGTCTCGACAGGAACTGACGCGAAGCGAAGCTCGGTTTCCATTGGAATTCCGAGCTTCATCAAGTGGATTCCGAAGTCCTTGGCATACCCGAGCCCCGTCGTGGCTATTGCGTCTGGAATCAGCATGCGCACCAAAGCGCTCCAATTCGCTGCGATTTCACTCAGCCTACAGCGAAATCTGGGAACGTTGGAAGTATCGCTGACGTGGTAGAGCGCAAGCTCATGGCCGTTGCACACAGCAAACCAAGACGCTTGCACGTCTCGGTGCATCGCATAGCTGTATGCCTGGGCTACATGTTCTGGATCATCAACCGCCTCTCGCGGAGATTTGGCATCAAGCACCCAACGGGGCCGATCATGAGCAAACATGACGTAATCGGGTATGATCGAAATGGGCTTCTTTTTGCTTCCGATCATCACGTAGGGGTGATCAAGCGCCATGCTCCGAATGATCCGGTTTTCTCCGGAGTTCTTGTAGCCCAACGCCCTGAGCAAGGGAGCTATGATCTCCTCACGCACCGAATCTTCCTTGAAACTCGGGGCATCTAGGATGGCAAAGTCGAAATCCTGAAGTGGAGGATGCATCATTGAAGTCCTTCGGCCCGCCTAAAAAGGCTAACTAGTCGTGCACCCCAACCAGATCAAGGCTCCATTCCATTACGTCGCCTTCAAGGGGAGTCAACGGCTGTTTATACTCTGATGCACTTTGGCGGTCACGCAACGTTGTCGGCAGAGTTGCTAGTCTGACGAGAATGACTGTTCAGCCAGGCATCACTTTGCACGGAATGGAGCTTGCGCGGATTGTCAAGCGCAAGGTTTACCAGCGCGAGGACGATCCACCGCCGCCGTTGCGACCGACGGGACATGGCTTGCCCGTCCCGCAACGCAAGCAACCGCCTAGTAGCGTCCAGCGGTCGTATGAGACGCTTCGCAATGCCACGGCAACCTACGGGCAGCACCGAAGGCGGCTTGGATCGGGGGTTAGGCATGGCAAAGATGGGTCGTTCGAGTGTTATCGGGCGTCAAGCGGTTCGGATCATCACGGACGCGCTGCCCCCCGAGTGGACTTCTGAGCCAGTGCTCGAGGACTGGGGCCGTGACCTGATGATCGAGGTTTTCACGCGGGGTGAGTCCACAGGCCTCATAATCTGCGCTCAATCCAAAGGTCAGCAGAGAGTAAAGGTAGCAAAGGGCACGCACGTAAAGCAGCGAATCAAGGCTGGACAACTTCGCTACTTGGTCGAGTACGGCGGTCCTACCGTCCTATTTGTCGTTGACGTAACCAAGCGGTCTATCTGGTGGGCGACACCACAGGTGGACACGGCCATGCTGAAGAAGGTCGCGGCCGCAGAGGAGGACGACGACGAACTGACCGTCCGCGTGCCCCTAGCGAACAGACTCGACGCCAACAATCTCGACTCCTTCATGGCCGCCATCGATGCGGCTGCTCAGCGGGTAGCACTCAACTCTCTTACAGCAGGTGACTTTGGTGCGTTCTTTGATGCGTTGGAGGCAGACAGCAACCTCGGGAACACGACCAGAACGCTGCAGCGAAATGCAGATGCTGCTCGAATGCAGCATGCGTATGTTCTGATGCACTCAGGTAAGCCTGAGGAAGCGGCGAAGGAGCTAGCAGCGCTGCTCGGAAGTCCCAGCAGCGAGGCACACGTCAAGATTTCAGCATTCATCTATGAAGAAGCGCTTGCGCTGCATCAAGCTTTCCAGGCCAAAGAACTTGACGCGAGCGTCAGAGAGCTGGCTTTGGGCCGTGCTATTGCGCTGAAGGAGTCGATGGCGGGCGAGGCCAAGCCGTACCGCATTTTTGCCCGAGCAAACTTACGGATTACCGAACTACACTTGCTCGCTGAGCGGCGCTTCATGCTCACGATTCAGCTTGGGGCTTCCCCCAACCAACTCGGTGCAATGGTGTCTCCCGAGCTTCCGGCCATTCGAATTGCCCTTGCAAATGCAATCAACAGGACGATCAAGCGCGTACTCAGGATGTTGGAGCTTGCGCTGACCGAGTGTAGGCCGTTCATTCCCGTGCTGATCCAAAAGGCCCAGACGGCGCTGACCCCCCTATGGGGAAGCGTGTCGGTCGAAGACGATGAGCAGTCGAAGGCTAAGGTGATGGAGTTGGTCAATAACCTAACCAATCTTGGCATTGACGTGTCAACGAAAATGAAGGACTGGCAGCACGTAGAGGCCATCGCGTTTGGGACAACTTCATTTCCACGCGAGGGCAAGACGGCGTGGGATGAGTGCGCAGACCGCGCCGCCGATCTGTTGAAGAACATTGAAGACGATAACACAAGGGAGGCCGCGGAGCAGCGCATTAGGGATCATCTCATGCGCATGAAAAAGGAGTGGGCGGCAGCGGGCGGGTATGACCACGAAGGCTACACGCAGATGCTCCGCAATCTAGCCTATACCGAGGGCATCGACGTGGACAACGGCGCGGATGCCTCTGCTGAGTTGGTGAGGTTAGGCCTCAAGGACCTCTCGCCACAGCGGATCATTGGCAATTGCGAGCACTTGTTCGTGGCAATGCGCGCCGTCCACCCACTTGGCGCACATCTTCACATTCCGAGCATTGGGATTAAGGAACTCTGGTGCACACTCCATGGCTACTTACACTTGCATGAAGATCTCGACGCGGCTTACACGAGTTTCAACGAGGCGCACTGCAAGGGCTGTTCAGATTGTGCCCCTCGCGGCGCACATTTCACTTGGACGCCCGACTGGCAAATAGCAGAAGCCAAGCGACTGATCGCTGAAGGCAAGATTCCCCGTCTATGCCCCATCGACCCAACATCGCAACCGGAGGCGGACTCCAACGGCGAGTGAGTCTCGGCCACCTGCGCCGACGTTCGATTTCTGCGGCGCGGGCTCTCGCACTAGGAGCCTCGGTTGGTGGCCGCTTTTCTAGCCGCGAACTAGCCAGGTGC
>CAZZBH010000009.1:37641-54307 GCA_964652605.1 uncultured Planctomycetaceae bacterium | reverse complement strand
ACGTGCCGATGCCGATGCGGTCTTTTTCGCTGATCAGCATGCGGCGTATGACCACGCGCTCGTTGATCAGCTTGCGCCAGTTGCCTTCGTACTCGACCAGCAGGTCAGCCATGATCTTGCGCGACAGCGGGTCGAGGTCGCCCTCCACCTTCAGCTTGTACGGCAGGTCCGACTTGGCGTTGATCTGCTCCAGAAGTTTCTTGCGGGCTTCCAGCGGCACGAGCTTCAGGGGCTCTTCGTGCATCGGGCTCCAGATGATGTCGGCCCCCGTCACTTCGTCCTTGACCTTCCACCCGAACGTGTACAGCCGGCCTTCGTCTGAGCGCGAGTAGCGCTCCAGGCCGCGCTTGAGCAACCGGGCAATCGTCGATTTGGCGCTGCCTACCGGCCCGTGCAGCAGCAGCACGCGCTTCTCAGTGCCGAAGTTGTGAGCAGCCGACTTGAAGTGGCTGACAAGCTGCATCAACTGCTTCTCGATGCCATAGATGGCGTCCTGGCCACCGTTGTCAGGGTCGGCGAAGAAGTTGTAGCGGACCAGCGTCTCTTTGAACTGCTTGAATTCTTTGGAGCCGTGCGACAGCACCATGTCGTAAACACGCTGGTGTGCGTTGCGGGCGATGCGCGGATCGTCCATCACCAGTTTCAGGTAGTCGTCAAAGCTCCCCTGCCAGCGCAATTCGTGGAAGATGCGCACCTCAGGGCTGTCGGCAATCGCGTCCAGGATGGAGCCGACGTCTGCACTCTTCTTGGCAGCCATGCGTTACTTTCTCCGGCTCAGGGCCCTCAAGTACAAAGTGTACCAGAGCGAATCTTACAAGCCACACGTGGATTGCGCGGGGACCAATCGCAAGTGTTGAAGGTGCTTCTACTTGGGCCGATGCTCGGCATTGTACTGGTTGAAGCTAAGCCGGTTGCCGAAGGGGTCTTTGACCGTGACCTCGCGGGCGTTCCAGTGCGTGTCCACTATGCCCGGGCGCTGAAACCCGTAGCCCTTCGCTGCCAGCTCACTGTGGAACTCGTCAATGCCGGTCATGCGTACAAAGAGGGCAGAACCCGGACAAGCGTCCCCGTGGTGGCCGGTCAGGTGCAGCACCATCGGACCACGGGAAACCTGCATGTAGATCGGCAGCCCCGGCTCAAAGCGATGCTCCCAGTCCACCTTGAAGCGGAGGAAGTCCACATAAAACTCGCGCGCCTTGGCTTCGTCAAAGATGCGCAGGACCGGAATTGCCTTCTCGATCGTCACCGGCATGCCAGCCTCCTTCACTTCAAACGCGACCGCGGGTCAAGCCAGTCCCGAAGCCCATCCCCAAGCAGGTTGAACCCCAACACAGTCCCCAGAATGCACAGTCCGGCGACCCCCACCTGAAACGTTCCCTGGCTTGGCGAGTTCCAGCCGGCCTTGAGAATCAGCCCCCACTCTGGATCGAACGGGTCGCCGCCCAGTCCGAGAAATGCCAGGCCTGCCACGTCAAGAATCGCGCTGCCCATGCCCAGGGTTGCCAGCACGATCAGCGGCGTCAGGCAATTGGGCAGTACATGCCGGAACAGCATTCGAAGGTGTGAGTAGCCCAGCGCACGGGCGGATTCCACGTACTCAAGAGACTTCACCCGCAGCACTTCGGCGCGCACCTGCCGCGCGAACAACGGCGCGCCGACAACCCCGACAGCAAGCACCAGGTTGTCCAGCGACTTGCCAAGGATCGCGACCATCACCACGGCCAGCAGAAAACTCGGAAAGCTCATCATGAAGTCAACGAAGCGCATGATCACAAGATCTGCCCAGCGCCCGGCGTATCCCGCGACACTGCCCATCAAGCCGCCGATCACTAATGACAGCAGTGTCGCCAGCAGCGCGATCCGCAACGTCGTCCGCGCGCCGTACACGATGCGGCTGAACAGGTCGTAGCCCTGCCCGTCGAGGCCGAGCCAGTGTGCCGAGGAAGGCTCGGCAAAGAAGTCATACGACACGGGCTCGCGCGGGCCGTAATCCGTCAGCAGGGGTGCCGCAAGCGCGGCGAACACGACGACGAGAATCAACAACACGCCGACCTGCGCGGGACGGTGCTTGCGAAGAAACTTGAGAAAGTCGCGAATCACGCGCCACCCCCGTGTCGCAAGCGCGGGTCGATGATGGCGTAGCTGAAGTCCGTCACCAGGTTTACGACGACAAAGAAGGTGGCAATCAGCAGCACGCTGGCCTGCAAGGGCTTGCCGTCCAGTATCAGTACCGACTGCACGACATAGGTGCCCAGCCCGGGCCAGCTGAAAATCGTCTCGGTAAGCACAGCACCGCCAAGCAGATATCCGAACTGCGTGCCGATGCTGGTGATCACCGGGATCAGCGCGTTACGCATGGCGTGGCGTGTAACGACACGGTTTGGCGAAGCGCCCTTGGCGCGGGCGGTGCGGATGTAGTCCTGATCAAGCACCTCAAGCATGTTCGCGCGGGTCATGCGTGCGATCAGCGCTGTCGGAACAGTCGCGAGCACGACGGCCGGCAGCGTCAGGTGGTGCAGCAACTCAAGGGCAAGCCCCGTGTTGCCGTACGTGACGATCGCTTCGTAGATGAAAAACCCGGTCTCCGGCTCAAAGCCCTGCCATGCCGCCGCGTTGTAGCGCGCGCCGAAGGGCAGCAGCCCAAGGTCACCGGCCAGCACCTGCTGCGCCAGGAAGCCAAGCCAGAAAATCGGCATGCTGACGCCGACCAGCGCCAGCCCCAGGCACAAAAAGTCGATCCATGATCGCGGTTTCACAGCCGCCAGGATGCCCAGCGAAATGCCGACGATGGACGCCAGCACCATCGCAGCCACCGCCAATTCAATGGTCGCCGGTACGCGCTGCAACAGCTCATCGGCTACCGGGCGGCCCGAGGCGAAGCTGCGCCCGAAGTCTCCTTGAAACACCCCGCCCATGAAATCGAAGTACTGCACATGCAAGGGGCGGTTCAGCCCAAGCTCTTCCCGCAACGCTGCGCGATTCTCTGCGCTGGCCTCCTGCCCGAGCAGCGCTGCAGTCGGGTCGCCGGGCAGGGCATGCAGAAGCAGGAAACTGGCGACGCTGATCGCTAGCAGCATCGGCACGGCGGCCATCAGTCGTCGCAGGACGTGAGTGAACATGAACGCGGAATTGTAGGGACGTGAGCGATGGTTGTCCGCTCTGATCCGGGACTAATCCTCAATGCTGGCCTTGTGAAACCGAAAGGCGCCCGTGCTGTCAATTTCGACGTCCTTGAGCTTGCTCAGCCAGGCATAGCTGAACTCGGCCGAGATCAGCGGCACGATGGGCCTGTGCTGCTCATGCACGGACTTTTCCAGGTCCACGTACATCTGGGTGCGGCGCGCGGCATTCGTCTGGACACCGGCGGCGTCGATCTGTTTTGCAACTTCTTCGTTGTAGAAGCGTGCGTTGTTGGTGTCGTGTGGTTGCCCTTTCTGCCCGGACAGCAGGGGCGACCAGAAGTTGTGGGGCTCGCCGGTGTCGCCCATCCAGCCGATCAGCACCATGGCGTACTCGCCGGCAAGCACACGCTCAGTCAACTGGCCGAGCGGAGCCTTGTCGAGTTTCACCTTGATGCCCACGGTTTCAAGCTGCTGCTGGATCAGGTTGGCGATGTCCTCAGGGTATAGCAGATAGGGGCGCGGATGATCGGGCAGAAACAGGTTCAGCTCGATCCCCTCTGCATCGGCTTGCTTCAGCAGACTGCGAGCCTTCTCTCTGCGCTCTTCCACGCTGCCGATGTCGGTTGTCGGCTTGTAGTCTGCGCCGGGGAAGCCCATCATGACCGGCGGGATCAGCACGTGGTGGGGGACGGCACGGTTGCTGAACTTGGCAACCATCGGTGCGCGATCGATGGCAAGTGCAATGGCATCACGCACGCGCTTGTCAGCCGTCGGATACCCGTCGGTGGCGCTGCAGTTCATTGCCAGGTAGCAAAGGTTCTGCGACTGCCACGTGTACAACTCGACCGCGTCGTTGCTTTCGAAATCATTCCACGAGCCCGGATCAAGGCTGTCCACAAAGTGCACATCGCCGTTCAGGATTCGCTCGGTGCGCGGCCGGACTTCTTTGGCGGTCGCAAAGACGATGCGTTCAATCTTGGGTTTGCCGCGCCAGTAGTCGTCGAACGCGGTCAGTGTGATGGATTCCTTGGATTGATAGTCCGCCTCGCGCGCGATGGTGTAGGGCCCGGTGCCGGCCGGATTGCGCGTCAGCCACGCCTTGCGCGCCGCGGCGTCACTGAGCGTTTCGAGGTGAGCAATCGCTTTCGGGCTGACAATCATGGCGCTGTGCAGCCCCAGCGTTCCCAGAAAGCGCGGGTTGGGGCTGTTGTGCGTGATCTTTAGCGTGTACTTGCCCGTAGCCTCGACTGCCTTCACGTCGCCGAAATAGCCCGCGCGGTAGGGCCTTGTTGGCGGCCGCGCCGGATGGTTCTCAATCACCATGCGGTCCAGCGACTTCTTTGCGGCCTCGGCATCGAACTCAGTTCCATCATGAAACTTCACGCCCTGATGAAGCTCGAAGGTGTAAACGGTGTGGTCGGCGTTGATCGTCCAGTCCTTTGCCAAGCCGTTTTTCTCCCAGATCACTTCCTTGGTGCCGACGGATGCGTACACAAGGTGCTCATAGATCTGGTTCAGGACGCGCACGTCGCCGCCGCTGCTGGTGCTGGCCGGATCAAGGTCAGGTGATTCATCCGAACGCAGCACAGTGATGGATTTGCTTTCATCAACGCGGCGCAGCTCAGGCTTGTTGCCGCCGCCGCAGGCGGTGAGGCTGAAAGTGATTACCGCCAGCGCGGCCCATGGGATCAGTCGCGTCATTGCACACCTCTTCGGTGGGGGACCTACACTTTTACGAACTTGCAGCGCCTTGGGTCAAACAGAATGGGGCTGATCGTCCGCGGAGGCTGACGGCCCCAGCTGCGATTCGAGCGCAGCCACGCGCGCTTCCAGCGCCGCCATGCGCTCCTCCAGCGCGGCAAAAGGCGTGGGGGACGCGGCAGGGGAGACGCGGGCGCTGGCGAACGCTTCCGGCGATGGCTGCTCCTCCGGCGGATACAGCGTGTGGGTCCAGATTACGCCGCGGGCGCGGTTGGGGTCGCTAAGCCGCTTAGCCAGCGGCGTCTCGCGCGTGCTGAGTTGATCCAGCACCGCGTGCAGCGCCGGCAAGTCACCGACGGGCGCCATGCGGCTGGCACGCTGGCGCAACTCGCCCTCGGTCTGCGGCCCGCGCAGCAAGAGTTCTGCGAGCACAGCAGCCTGCTCTTTGCTGATGTCCATCACGGCGGTCAGAGATTCTTCCCACTTGCTGACACGGCTGCCAGCGCCGAAGAACTCGGTCGCCATTGAGCGGCGCTTGAGGCCTTGAAGTGTCTCCAGCACCTGCTGTTCGGTGTAGCTGGTTTCGGGGTCGCGGGCGGACTTCTGGTTGCACCCGTTGGTCAGCGAGTTCAGCGAAAGCGGGTAATTCTGCGGCGTGGCCAGCGACTTTTCGATCAGCGTACCAATCACCCGCCGTTCAATTGCGTTCAGCGTTTCCATTTCGTTCGGGTCGTCCTCCGCCCCGCAAGCTATCACCCGGCAAGACAGTCGCAAAAGAAAAGGCGCCGCTTGCGCGACGCCTTTTTCATGGTGCAGTTTGGCTAGTCGTTGTACTTGCCCGCCAGCTCAGCCGCTTCTTTGCCGGCTGGTGTTCCCGGGTACTTCTTTGCGATGACTTCAAGGCGCTTCTTGGCCGTGGACGGGCGAAGGTCGTCCAGCATGGGCCTTAGTTTCTCGAGTTCATTGTGCGCGGCAAGCGTGTCTTTGTACTCTTTGGATTTCTTGAGTTCCTTCAACTCAGTCGAAGCCGTATCGCCTATCTCGTGTCCTTTGAACTTGGCGGCCGCTTCCTCCAGCGCCGTTCCCAGCGCCACCAGGTCACCGCTTTCTTTTGCCTTGGCACGCTTGGATTCGTTGGCCTCGATGTGCTTCTTGATGAGAGACTCCAGGTGCGCGGCATCGGCTTTGATGGTTGCGTCTTCCGATTTAGCGGCCTCTTCCTGGGCCTCGGTCAGCGCCTTGCCGTATTCGCCCGCGTCGAAGGCCTTGACGGCGCCGCGAAGGGCGCGGTCCAGCTCGCGATCCAGCTTGGTTGGCGCTATGTTGGCAACCCAGCCTTCCACCATCTCCGCGCTTACGCTTGATGGGTGGCCCTTCCAGATGACCTTGCCTTCCGGGTCAAGCGCCCAGGCGCTGGGATAGCCGCGCCCGCCGTACTGCTGCAGCACGCCGTCGGCCTGGATAATGCCGTATTCTATGCCCTGCTGCTTGATGAACGATTCGAGCTTGCTCGCATCTTCGTCGCTGACGGCAACAATCTCGAACCCGCGGGCACGGAACTTTTCATTCAATTCTTTCAGGTGCGGAACTCCGCGTACGCAGGGTCCTCACCACGTTGCCCAGACCTCAAGCAGTACCGCCTTGCCGCGGTAGTCGTCAAGCTGCTTGGCGCCCTCCAGCGCGTGCCACGACTTCTTGAACGTGAAGTTCGGGCCCGCGTTGCCGACTTCCACCGCCATCAGTGGCGCAGTCATCAGCGCGATCAACAGGGCCAGTCCCGTCAACTTCTGCATATCGGCCTCCTAGGTCGTCGAAAACCTTCTTATCAGTGTGCGCACACGGGCAAAACTTACCGGGATGACGGCCGCCAGCAGAATCAACCAGCCAAGCCGAACCACTCCGCCGGTCGCTGAACAACCGCCCTCGCCCTGGGCTTCCCGCGATTTCGGAGTGGGGGGCCTGTCGCTGAGTGTCAGCACGTTGCCGCTTACCAGTGGGGGATTGGCGATGAAGTGATCGGCGGCTGGGCCAAGTGCGCCCTGGATGCCGCTGCTGTTTACGCTGACTTCGCACACACCGGCTGGCCCGTTGCCGGAGAAGTCGATGCCGACCCAGAAGGCGCGCACCTGGCCGGCGGCAATGTCCTGCAGCGCCTGGATGGCGGTGCCGTCGAACACCACAGTGATGACGCTGCCGTTGATGCCCCATTTGCCGGCGTCAGCGGGTGTGCGTTCCTGAATCAGCACTTCGCCGCTTCCGGGCTCAAAGCTGCCGTCGCCGTCGTCCTGCCACAGCGCCAGCCGCGTCACGGCATCGGTCTGCTCATTGGTGCCCATGGTGACCGAGATGGTGACCGCCGCCAGGTCAATGCCTGATAGCTGCCCCGGCGGGGCGGGGTTCAGGCTTTCCACCAAAAAGTGCAGCGCAGCCACATTGGTGCGCCCAAAATATGTCTGGCGCGGCTCAAGCGGGTTGCCCGTGCCCGGCTGCACACGGTTCTCGCTGTGGCGAATGGTGACAGCCTGCGATTGCGCGGGCAGGGTGCCGCTGATCGTGTCGGCACCGTTGGCCAGCGCGATAGAGGCCGCGGAGTCAATCCGGAACTGAAACGACTGCCCGTAAGCGGCGGGATTGTTGCCGACCGTGGCGCGCACCTGCAACTCGCGAATCTGCCCGCTGAGCGCGGTGAACGTGTGCGTGAACGTCAGAAAGTCATCCGTGCCGTTAGGCGCCTGCGCGACGTCAAGCTCTTCGCTTGGATCGAAGACGTTGTTGCCGTCGGCGTCGTAGAAAAGCCGAACGCCAGTCAGCGCGTCGTCCGCCATGGCAAAGTTGCTTAGATGCAATGTAATTGCATCTACCGTGACATCGCCGCCGGAAGCCTGAAGCACAAAACGGGCTACCTGCACGTCGTTGCTCTGGAGTCGGGTCGAAAACGCCCCGCCGGATTGGCCGGACAGGTTCACTGCCAGGTCAGCCGCGAGGGCCGGGACAGCCAGAAAAGCAAGGATAGCGGCAAGCAATGCCCGCATGGTGTGTTCCTGACAGGGGCCTACGGGGATGGCGAATCATAGCGCATGCGGCCCGGCTGGACCATGCATGGACCGGATCAGGCCGACAGGCCCCAAAACGCGACCAGCAGGCGGTCAGGGCAGAAATCTGGCAAAGACGCGGTTGTGGCGACAGCATAGCGCACGCGAATCGCAGCCAGCGCAGTCCGGAATGCCAAAGGCTGGCAGAGGCGGCTCCACACAAGGCTCGGCGTCTCTGGGCCCTCCTGGGTCAACCGGACATAAGATCGATTATCGGACGTTGGGGGTTTGGTGGGGTGGTTGCCGGTTTGGTTCCCATGAACTTCGCCATGCCTCTTTGCACAAGCGTACTACGCAATATCCAGTGTGTCCACTACGTTTGTGCAACGCTCACAGTTGCCCCCAGATCGTTCTGGAGCGAGTAGTTGGGGTCTAACTACCTTCTCCGGCGTCCTGGCGCGTCTGTGGGCTAATAGTGCGTCAGTAACTTTGGTGTTGCGGGTGTCGGGGTGCGTGCCAGAATGACGCCATGCACCCCTCACCGCACAAGATCGCCCAGGGCGAAGCCGGCAAGCGATGGAACATCGAGCACCAGCTCGGCATGTCCGTCGAAGAGTGGGAACGCCTGCGGGCGTCGGGACTGAAGCGGTGCTCTCACTGTCGGCAATGGCTGGAGCGCGCGTGCTTTTGCCGGAGCCGTGGGCGCAAGGATGGGCTGGCAAGCTACTGCCGCGACTGCCAGCACCTGCGGGGCGTGAAGCAGGGCAAGATTACGGGCAAGCTGCGGATCAAACGCCGCAAGCTTTACAACGACGTGCGCCCCGCGCTGCAGGCAACACCCCGTGTGGAGTCAACACGTATGCCGCAAGCCGCGCCCTACTCTGACGACGTTGCCCGCCTGCTTGGGTTGCTGCCGGCCATCCGGCTGCGCCAGTGTGAACTGGCGGTGCTGCTTCGCCTGCTCTCTTATCCGTTTGGCCGGGTTGAATCGCGGGAAGCTCTCGCCCTGGGTGACAGTCACCGGCCGGCGCTGCCCTACAATCAATCGACCGTCAACAAAGCCGTCGCGTCATTACTCCGGCGCGGCTTCATTCAAAGCCCGTCCGACTGGCGCCGGCGCGGCAATGCGTTGCAGCTTGACAAAGCCGCGTTGCTTGCGCGGCTCCAGCACGGCCGCGCGCTGTTCGCGCAAGATCGTGCACTGCAGGCGTAGCGTTGTGGCCATCTGGCAGACTCCACGCGGCGCCATGCCGGGATTCTGTCGTTGCGTGTCTCTCGCCGTCTATGGTTCGCTCCGCATGGGGCCGGCCTGGTGGATCGGGAGCGCGCAATGCGTACAACGCGGAAACTGGCAAAGGCGACGGGCAAGGTGGCAAAGGATGTGCTGTCCAATCGTGACGCGGCGCTGTGGGTGTTCTGGGCGCTGATGGCGGGTGCGCTGCTGCTGCTGTTCTGGGCAGCAACGCAAGCGGTGCGTGTCGAGCATCAAAACGGCACGGCGTCATCGACGGGGGCGCCGGGCCATTCGACGGCGGCGGATTCCACCCAGTCGGCTTCTTCGCGGCCGTAGCCGGCGTGTGGGTGCGTGCTGCACTCTTCCCAAAGCCCTTTGGTGTTGTCGCGCGGGCAATAGTGTCGGATCAACCAGCCTTCGCACTCGAGCACGGCCGCGCGGTCACCGGGCACGGCGTACCAGGCAAGCTGCACGTCGCGCCGGTCGTAAAACTCGCGCGGGTGCCCCTGGTCGTACCAGGGCGACATGTGGTTGATCATGGCCTTGCGCAAGCGGTTGCTGTGGGATTCGCCGACGTAAAGAACTGCCTGCGTTTTGGCATCGCGGATCGCGTAGCAACCGTTTATCATACCCGGCATGGCTGCCGGGTATCGGCCGCCTGGGCCGGGGCTGAACCACTCATCTTCACGGAAGGGACGGGGTTTCATGGCACAAGACATTCACGTAACGGTTGAAAAGCGCGGCGGGTGCGGTGAATTGCTGACGGGGTGCCTCCTGCTGGTCATGCTGTTCGGCTTTATCGGGATGTGCGCGGCCCAGGCGGGAAGCGGGAAGCAATCCAAGCAACCGCCACGGACAGGGCAACAACAGCAACTCCCCCACCGATAATGACGTTCCAGGGGAAAGTCTCTTCGCCAATCTTCTTCGCCGCGTCGATGGCCTTTTGTACGGCCTTGTCGATCACCCAATCCAGGTTCGCTTCGACGTTCTTTGCAAACTCCGCTTGCGTGTCGGTGTACGTCTGCGCCAGCACGCGCTTGTAACCGCCCCAGTCGAGATAGAACAGATAGGCATTGGGCACGAATCGCAGCCATGCCGGGCCGGTCCAATTGGCTTTGCCCGCCAGTTCACGCCGGACGTTCTGGAGCTGCTGTTGATCGTAGGCAAACACGATTTCGGCAAGAATGCCGGCCGTTTTGGTGGCCTTCTTGAACGTCTCGCTGTGCCGCTCCAGGTAGGCGTTTACACGCCGGTTCAACTTCGGCGCCGGCAAGCCGCTGTGCACGGCGTAAGCCACGCGGCCGGTCATAATGTCGGCGACGGCGTCCAGGTGCTGCTGGAAGCGCGCGGCGGCAAGGTTCACGCTGACTACAACCTCCAGCAACGCCGGTTCGCCACCAACCGGCATCTGTGGCGCGGCTTTCCAGCGTGCGCGCCATTCTTCGGCGGCAACGCCCAGGTCGTAGGCATTCGCTAAATGTCGCTCAAGGGCGTCCGGTTCGTCTTGCTCCGTTACAACGGGCGGCATGATCAACACGGGCGCCCATGGCGGGCCGTTGAACGTCTGGCCGGCTGCCTGGATGGTCTGTCTTGCGTTCATCGGGCTAGACTCCGTGTTCGGCGCGCAATACTTCGGCTTCGGTTCCCAGGCGGTCAATCAGCTTGCCGACGTCCTGCACGTAGCCGGCGCTGTCGGGGTTTGCGGCTGCGGCAATCTGCAACATCATGGCCGTGATTCGCGCCATGCCGGCTTCGCCTGCCTGGTCAATGGCAATGCACAGCAGCGGCGCCAATGCCTGCTCGCTGTGTTCCGGGTGTGCGTGCAAGTAGTCCGCCAGCTCGTGCACCATGCGGCGCAAGTCCGGCGGCAACTCGCTGATGTCCCAGGACACTTGCACGCTACCGCTTTCTGCGTTTGGGCTTGCGGAACAGCGCCCAGGTTACCAGGCCGATCAAGCCCGTACCCAGGGCGCTGCCGGCCGCCAGCGTGATTACGCCGGCGGCGGTCTGATACCAGAACTTTTTCGTGGCTGGCTCCACCGCTCCAGCCGGATCGTTGCCGGCATCGCTCCGGCTGGATTCGGCCGGTGCGCTCTGGGCGGGTTCTTCGGGATCTTCGACGGCCGGCTGTGGTTCCGGCTGTGGCTGCGGCTGCGGCGACGGATCGGGCACGCCGGGCGGGATTTCCACGCGCGCCAGCACGGCGTGTTCGGCAAGCTGCCGCACGCTGGCAAAGCTGAAATCGCCGCCGGGCTGGCTCAGCCAGCGGCCGTTGGGCTTCTTCTCGAAACGCTCAACTGTCTTGTTGATGCCGTGCGGCGCAAGCGCATACGGCTCCAGCAGGTAGGCGATACTGCCGGGCGGAATCGCGCTTTCCAGCGTGTTGCGCCAGTCGATGCCGCCCAGGGTCGCCGCGTCGGGCGTCCACCCCATTTGCACGGCCGGCACAAAGCCGCCCCATCCGGCGCCGCGCGGCTTGTCGCCGGCCATCACTTTTCTTGCGTTGTTCATGGCTGCCTGCCTGCTGTGTGTCGGGGTGCTGTGCGCGGTCTAGCTGAACATGCCGGGCAGCGCGCTAAGCGCGGCGCCGGCAACGTTCTTCAAATGGTTGACGGTGTTCTGTGCCACTTCGGCCGCGCTGCGCGCTGTCGCGCTCTGTGTGGCCTGTGCCCAACTCTGCGTGATTGCGCGCATGTCGGCCTGTGTGATTCGGCCGGCTGCGTAGTCGAGCACTGCCCGCTGCACTTCCTGTGCGCCGGTCTGCACGATCTGGCGCACTTCGTTGGTCTTGTCGGCGACTTGCTTGCCGGCTTCCTGTAGCGCCGGATAAATCGCTTCGCGCATGGTCTTTAGCGTCGGGCGTTCCGTCGCTGTCGCCGTCGCCTTCTTCGCCGGCTTCTTCGCCGGCTTCTTGGCCGGCTTCTTGGCCGTTTTCTGCTTCGTTGCCATTGTCGGGTTCTCCTGTTGGTTGGTCTGCCTGGTGTTCGCCCGCTGCGAACGCCGCTGTTTTCAGTGCTTGCTGCCAGAATGCTTCGCGTGCTGTCAGTCGGCTTTGCGGCATGTACAGCGCGCGCTGCTCTTCCGGCATTTCGGCATAGCGGTCGTTGTCCAGGGCGGGGCGCCGGTCTTCCTGCCATGCCTGATAAGCGAATTGCATGTCACTGTGCACCTGGGCCGGGATACTGCCGCAACCGGGCAACACCAGCAGCGCAAACAGCGCCAGCGCCGGCGCGACTTTCTTGATTGGCAGAATCGGCGATTGCGCGCCGTCGTCGTCGTCGTCGGTCTTGGTTGGCTGTTTGGTGGCTGCACGAAACGCGGCGGTGCTGTCCTGGATGGCTGCAACCAGGTCGTTGTGCATCTTGCGTATATCGCGGATGAACCAGCGAAACACAGCAACCAGCAGCAGGCCCAGCGGCCCGTTGCTAATCAACATTTCTTCGACGTTCATAGCTTGGCCTTTCGTTGTTGCGGCGCCGGGCGCCGGTGTGGGTTACGCTCCCAGGGCGACTACGTTGCAGGCTGCGTCCGATTTGCCACCCAGGGCATAGGCAACGTCGTTGCCCGCGACTTTGATGATGGTGCCGCTCAGCAGGTCGCCGACAATGTAGGCTTGGCGCACGCGGCCCAGCCAGTTCGATGTTGTGTTGTGCGGGGCTTCTGCCATGTACAGCGGCAGGCGTTCGCGCACTGTGCCGGTAGGGTCCACTTGTGAAGTGGCGGACATTTGCGATGAGCCATATGTCGGCCGCGTCGGGTTGATGATTGTCGCCGTGTCGCCCGGCGCGAAACATGCGCTTTTCGCCTGTCCGCCGGACACTGCGTGCATAAACAAGCTGCCACTCCCGGCTGACGCTGACCATAACGAACTGCTGACCGTGGACCCCGATCCGCTGCTGACCAGGCCGTAGCGCCTGCCGTTTGCGGGCTCTCCACGCGCGGCCGTGAACGGATCCCAGAGTGCGCCGGCGCCGCTTACAGCGCAATCGCCATCCGCTTCGACAAACTCGAACCAAATGCTTTCTGCCGATTCGACAACGCGCACGGCTGTGGGCGTGCTGGCAATTGCCTGACACCGCGCGTAGCCGGTGAAATGCGCGTCGGCAATCGGGCTTGTGGCGTGGTCCCAACCTTGCCAGTCGTTTTCAGGGTCGAACGCTTCCGGCACTTGCTTGATAACGCCGATCATCAGGATGCCGGCGGCATACGCATCGCTGGCAATCATCTTGGGCGTCTCGCTGTCGGTCGCGACCACGCCGGCAAGCACAACGCGCATGTCCTGCACGTCCCCGCCTGCTGGACGCAACAGCAGGGCAACGGGGTCATCGCTGCCGTCCAGCTCCACGTGTTCGACAATCCAGGCGTTGCCGGCGCCGGCGCTGCGCGCGGCTGCGTTGTAGTATTCGCCTTGCGCCAGCGCGGCCTGGATGGTTTCCAGCAAATCGACCATGTCGGGCGTTGCCGGCACGGGTTGCGGCGCAATCATGCGGTGTGTGAGTGTGGGCAGGGCCATTGGTCGTTCCTAGTCTTCGGGCGGGCTTTCCGGCTCGTCCAGTTCGATGTCTCCGGCCCATGGTTCCGGCGACTCGGGCCATTCGGCGACGGTCAGCGCAATTGTCGTGTTCACCCAGGGCATTTCTTCGTCCTGTTCTTCTGCCGGCGGATCGGGAAAC
Source organism: uncultured Planctomycetaceae bacterium (assembly GCA_964652605.1). Taxonomy (GTDB): domain Bacteria; phylum Planctomycetota; class UBA8742; order UBA2392; family UBA2392; genus JADJRK01. The sequence continues at coordinate 40,545 of CAZZBH010000009.1, read as the reverse complement.
GTGAACAGCGGGGGCAATCCGATTTCGTGCGGCAATCCAGGTATCGGCCCCACTGCCAGCGCCGCGCTTGGGCTGCCGCACGGGTCCAACAGCCTGGGAAGCAACACGCGCACTAGCACCGCCCCTTTTGCTCGACTCCTACCAGCTCGTACACCGTCACCGTGAAACTCACGTTGCTGTCGGTTCCGGCGCCCTTTTCGATGCCGGCCGCGTCGATGTTCACCACGCGCTGCCACGCCGGTAGCGCGTGCGTGTAGCCCTTCTCGGGCATCACGCGCAACGCCGCGCCCAGCAGCATCTGCGAACGAACGGCGCCGGCGTCGGTGTCGGCGCCCACTCGCAACAGCAGCACCACGTCGCTGCCGGCGCCGGCGGTTTCGTGTGCCTGTACCAGCACGACAAAGCCGGCTGTGTGCTCGCCGCGCTCCAGGCGTAGCTGCACGCGCGTGGGTGTGCCGGCGGTGTAGGCGTACGCGCGGCTGTACAACTCGCGGCCGGTTACCAGCGTTGTCTGCGCAATGCTTTTGCGCAAACACTCGCACAACTTTTCGTCCGTTTGTCCCATCGCTCCGTGCGTCCCCTTGCCGCGGCTGTGCTCCGTGTGGATCGCCCGGGCCTAGCTGATGGCCGTGGCGGCTCGCAACAACTCGCCGCCTGGTTCGCGGCCTTCAAACATCTGGACAAAGTACGCCGTGCGTGAACCTGCCGGCGCCGGCGTCGTCAACTCGACGAACGCGCGGCCTTCCGCCAGCATGTCCACCATGCCCGCGCGCGGGTCAAACGCGCCGTGGCCGATGATCGCGCGCGCGGCAACCGCCGCGTTGTGCGGTGCTCTGTCGCCCTTGGTGTGCAGCTTGGCCTTGAGCAACGCAAAGTCGGATTCGGCGACGGCCGCGCCGGCTGTCTCCAGCGCCAGACCACGCACGCCCAGGCGCCGGATAACCTCCGTGCGGTTCGGGCGTGTCGGCTGTGCCGCCAGCAGCGTCGTTGCGGCTGCTGTGTAAACGTGGCTGTGGCCGGCAAAGTACAACTCGCCAACGCCGCGCCGCATACGCTCGTGAATCAGCGCCATGCGCGCCGCGTCTGCGCAATCGGGCGGGAACTCCACGCATTGCAGCACGACCTGGCTGATCTGCGCGCTGCCTGCCGTCGCGTCGGTCACGCGCAAGCGTACCGGCTCGCCGGGGTTGATCACAATGCCGCCGGCCATGCCGCCGTCCGGCGTGGGGATCGTTGCGCCGGGCCAATACGGCCGGCCCAGGGCATTGCCGGCAACGGCCGGCGCCGTGGGCATCAGCAGGCCCAGCGGGAACGGGTCACCGTTCATGTACTCGCGCGTTGCGACCGACAACCGCGCCAGCAGGGTCTTGAGCGCGAATTCGCGGCTCGTCGCGTAGGCGTCCAGGCCGATGATCGCGCAAGGGTTTGCCGGCTCGACGTCAAACACAACGTCGGCCGCGTTGCCGCTGTAGCTCAGCGGGTCACTCACCATCTGAAAGAATCGCAACATGTCCGCTCCTGCCTGGTTCGCGCCAGAAAGCCCGTGGTGTAGCGCCCTGGGTGTGGCCCAGGGCGCGCGCCACGTGCCCGCTTAGTAGGCGTCGATCACCAGGGCGTACGGCGTGGCGTTGACGCCGCTGTGTGAACCGGCGACGGTTACGCCGTTCAAGCCGGTGATTTCGCCCACCAGGTTGCGGTCGCTGTCGATCAGGTCGATAGCGTTCTGGATGGCGTCGTGCACGCCGCGCGGCGCAAGCCGGTTGATGAAGTCCGGTGGCGTGCTTGCGATCAGCGGCAACATGACGCTGTCGGGGTCTGCGTCAGCGGCGCCAAAGCCGCCGCCGTCGCTCATCAGGCCCAGGTTGAAGCCCAGGCTGTGTCGCAGGATGCTCTGCTTCACGTCCTTGGCCTTGCGCGTGGACCACTTGATTTCGAGCGACTTGTGCATCTGCACAAGCACTTCGCCCGGCACCTTGGCGTCGGCCGTGCCGCCGTCGAACAGCAAGCCCACGCTGCACACCAGGCGTTTGCCGTCGTCGCGCTTGGGGATGATCACGCGCGCGTCGGCGAACGTGGTAGTTGTCGCCAGCACAACGGAATCACCCTTGATCACGTTCAGGTCAAGCCGTGAATTGTGGTCCAGAAACTCGTCATCCTTGAATGCTTCGTCCTGAAGCATCTTGGCGACGCCGGCGAACAGCGTAAACCGCCCGGTTTTCAGTTCGTTCGCCGCGTTGTTGATGCGCTGCTTTGGGTCCATCTTGTTTCACTCCTTTTGGGGTTGGTGTTGCGTTCGTGTGTCCGTCTGTGGACGCCATGCCGCTGCCGGCTACCAGGTCTTGCTTAGGTTGCCGACGATTTCGAGTGCGCCGCCGATGGCCTGGCCCGCTGCGATTTCCCAAAACGGCTTGTCGGCCGCTTTGGCCTGCGTCTTGGCGATGTCCTTTGCCGCGTTGGCTTCGGCGATGCGCGCGGCTGCGTCGGCTGCCGCCTTCTGCTGTTCCAGCTTCAACTGCTCCAGCTTCAACGCTTCGACGTTGCTGCCGCCGTCGCCGCCCTTGGTGACGGCGCGATAGGTGGCATAGCCGGCGCCGCCGACAACGGCCACGCCGATGACGCTGCCCAGGATTACCGCGATTGTCGTGCCCGTTTTCATGGCTGCCTGCCTGCTGTTGGTCGGGGTGCTGCGGGGTGCTGTTGCGCGCTAGTTGCTGCTCAGCAACTGGCGCGCGTTCATGGTGCGGTTCGGGGCCATTTGCTCGCGCGCGCTCTGGCCGGCGCCGGCAAGCTGCTTGCGCCGCAACTCTTCGCGCACGCTGCGGCCGGCTGCGTCCGGCTTCTCGCGCCACCAGCGCACCAGGCCACGCCCGGCGCCGCCGGCCACGTTGCCGACCAGGTGCGACC
>CAZZBH010000009.1:0-37631 GCA_964652605.1 uncultured Planctomycetaceae bacterium | reverse complement strand
TCGATCGTCGTGGAGGCGAATCACGACCCGGTTCAGGCGAACGCGCGCAACGGCTTGGCTGCCGCCGCTGCCGCGCCGGTCACGGACGCGCCGCCGATGGTCGCCAGCGTGCCGTCAACCGCCGGGTGCAACGGATTGTCGCTCACCATGTCGGCGCCGCCCTTGATTGCGCCGCCGGTGCCAAGCGACACCAGGGCGCCCGAAAAGAAGCTGACAATGTGCGCAAGCACCTTGCCGCCGCCGGTGCCGCGCGCGCCGCGCGGGCGTTTGGTTGCGGGGCGCGTGCCTTTCTTTCCCGCTGTCTTTGCCATGGTCTGCTGTCTCCTGCTAAGTGCCCGCGTGGGCGTGTTGGGGTGCGTTGTCGGCCGCTCCGGGCCGCTAGTTGCTTCAACGGCCGGCGGCTTTTCGTACTCGCCGGTCTGCCGCTACCAGGGCGCGGCGCTGGCTGTCGGACAATCCGCGCACCCAGGGGCTTGCATCCTTGAGCAAGCCGCTAGCCGGGAATTGCGCGGCAATCAGGTCTGCCACCAGGCCCATACCTTCGACCTCCTGGGGTGTAAGCGGGCTGGGGCGGGGCGATGCGGGGCGTGCGCCCGTTGGCCGTCGGTTCGGCGCCTTCGCGCTTTTGCGCGGGCCGGCGGCCTTTCGGCTGCCGCTCGTTTTCTTCGCCTTGGCCCCAGCCTGCCGGGCGGGTTTGCGCGCGGCTTTGCCGGCCGCTTTCAGCTTCTTGGCGCGGATCGCGCGGCCCTTGCGCAATGCCGCCAGTTGCTTGGCTGTCAGTTTGCGTTTGGTGTCTGCCATCTGCCTGACTCCCTTACCTGCCGGTGAACATCACGCCCACAACAACGGCCACGCCGGCCGCAATCGCGGCGCCGGCGCCGGCGACAAGCGCGACTAGCCGGCCCTTGGCCTGGGGGCGCTGGTGTGCGGTCTTTGCTGCGCGCTCGTGCAACTCGGCCAACTCCTGCTCGGCCTGCGCCAGTTCCTGCTGTGCTTGTTCCTGCTCTTCGCGCGCGCGTTGCTCTTCCTGTCGCGCGGCATCTTCCAGGCGCTGTACCTGCTCTTCGCGCAAGCGGCTCGCGCGCTCTTCCTGGATGCCCAACACAATGATATTGCCGACGGCGATGGATGCGGCCGCCAGCACGCCGGCTAGCAGGTTGAACGGTGGCGGCAAGAATGGCGCCGCTATGGCAAGCATCTGGCCGGCGGCAACAAACGTGTTGCCGATGGCGATGCCGAAACGCGCTTCGTTGAACGTCGATAGGCTGCCGTCGATTGCGGCTTTGCCCAGCTCTTCCAGGAACACGGCTTGGGCCGTGAATCCCAGCGGGTCGAGAAAAAACGTGCCAAGAAACGGCACGCTGTCGCGCAACGCCAGAATGCTTTCGCCGATGCTCACCAGCACGCGGCCCAGGTTCTTGATCACGGCGTCATTGAACCAATCGCCGACGTCTGCAAAGAACTCCGACAGCACGGAACCGGCACCCTGCGGGCCTGTGCGCTCCGTGCGGATCGGTAGCTGCAGCGGCTGCAAGTCGTCCAACAGTCTGCCGGCGTCGGCATCGGCGCGCTTGTGGCCCCAGGGGACCACGTCGCCGTATGCGTTGAATTCGCGCTCCAGCTCGGGCAGGGTCTTGCCCAGGGCGGTTGCCTGCAGCGCGGCTTGCAGCGCGACGGCCGCGCGCATGTCCTGCTCGCCCAGGTCGGTCTTAACACCCAGGCCAGCCGCCAGTTCGCGCACGGCTTCAAGCGGCGCCTTTGCGGCCATGGCGGCCGCAAGCTGGTGATTCGCTTCCTGCAACGTGCGCCGGCGCAGCAGCTTGTCCCCCACTGCAACGGCGCGGTGAAAGCCGGCTGCCAGCGCGTCGGCAAGGGTCGCAAACACGGCGCCCAGGCTGATAAACGCGGCCTTGTCCTTCAACGCGCCGTCAATCGCTGACCATACGTCGCGGTTACTCTTCACGGCCGGGCGCACGCCGGGATAGTGCGGCATCTGATGGCCGTACACTTGCGCAAGCCAGTAGCGCCAGACGTCCAATTGATCTTCGGTCAACCAGGCGCGGGCGTCGGCGTAGGTGCGGATTTGGAACGCGCGGGCGGTCACAGCTTCCACCCCCCTGTCAGTTCCTGGCGCGGCCACTCGTTGAAGCCGGCGCCGTACTGGTTGCCCTTGGGGTCGAGCACAAACGCGCAATCGTGCATCTCGGCGACAACCGCAACGTGCTGGTGCGGGTCGGTTTCGTCGCCGAAACTTACCAGGTTCGCGCGAACGTCCAGCACCAGGCAACACGCCAGCAACACCACGGCCCACTGGTCGCAATCGCCGCCGTTGGCGATTGTGGCAAGCGCGTCCTGCACCACGTCGCAATGGCCGGGCTGCGTCTCGACGTAACGGCCGCGCCGCACGGCTTCGTGCAAGGCTTCCAGCATCGGGCCTTCGCCGATGGTTAGCACGCCGTTGCGGTCCATCCAGGCAATCAGTTCCGCGCGCTGGGCCTGCGCGCTGTTGCGCGCGGCTTTCAGGATCGCCGGCACAGTGCGCTTGACAAAGTTGCGCCGCTTGCCGGGAAAGCTGGTGTAGCAGACTTGATCGGTCACGCGGCATACTCCTGCGCCGTCGCGCCCTTGATGCTGATTTGCTGCCGCTCGATTTCGCGCGCGGCTTCTGCGCCGTATTGCGCGCGCAAGCCGGCCACGCTGGCCTTGCGCACCACGCGGGTTGCCATGCTGCTGGGCTGTGCGGCCCAACACGCCAGCGCGCAATCAAACAGGTCTGCCGCCGGGGCGTCCAGCAACACGCGGCGGCCCAGGTCGGTTAGCTGCGCCCAGGCGCGGCGCCAGTCGGGCAACTCGCGGCGCTTTAGCGTAAGCGCGACTAACGCCGCCAGCACGCGGCAATCTTGGCTGGTCAGTCTCTGGGCTAGGCTGCTCACTTGCGGCCCTCCAGGAACTTGTTCACCATCGCGGCGCCCTTGGTCCACAGTCGCGCCGCTGTCTCGCTTTGCGCGAATTGCTGCGCCTTCTGGGCCACCACAGCCAACACGGCTTCGGCTGTGCCGCCGCCCTCTTCGCCGGGCTGCTGGTCCAGGTCCAGGCCGGCCATGTCCTGCAACTCGTTGCGCAACTCGCCGGCTTCATGGATCACTTCACGCACGCCGGCAAGCATCTCGCGGATCACCTGGAACGGCGATTGCCCGGCCTGCGCGGCCACTTTGCGCAAGTCGTCGATCTCGGCGCGCAACGTGGCTTCCAGCTCGTACATTGCCGCGTCCGCCGGCTGGTTCTCTTCGCCGGCAGGCACGGGAATCTTGAACGCGGTGTGAAACAGCGGCGCGCGCGCGTGCTCGCTCTCGAACACGGCCGCGCGCACGTGGCCGACAAAACGCATTTCGGTCAGCACTTCGACGGCGTCGGGCGCAAGGTGGCCCAGCGGCAACTTGTCGCGATTGCTGCGCGGCTTCGTGGCCCAAAGCTCGATATAGGCTGTGCGACAGTCGATGTGTTCAAACTCGGAACGGTCAACGCCCGGCAACGCGCACAGCGATTTCAGGTACACCGGCAAGGCGCGCGGTTCGCGCGGGGTGCCCGGCCCACTGTTGGCCCCGCGCGCACCCCTATGAACGCGGGGTGGCAACTCCGGGCCGGGCATGTCCGGCGCGTGGCCGGCATCGCGATGGGATGCGTGCGGGGCTTCGGCAGGCTCCTCCCATTCGGCCTCAAACTCGTCCGAAAATGCTGCCTGCTCGGGCGCGTCGTCGTCGGCTTCGGTGTTGAAAATTTCTTCGGTGTCGGCTTCGTGAAAGTCGCCGGCTTCCGCCAGCACGGCGGAAGGGTGGCCGGGTGCCTGGTCGGCATCCCGGCCCGTGGGCATGGCGTTGTCCACGTCTTCCGGCATCGGCTAACAAGCTACCCCGTGCCGTCAAGCAAAATCCAACATGTGTGCGGATAGCGCGCCAAAAAAAACGCAAACCCGCCATGCGGGCGGGTTTGCGGGCGGGCGTGTGTGCGGCTTGGGCTAAAATAGCTTGTGCTGGGCGCGCTCGATTTCGGCTTTTCGTGCCGCGCGCTCGGCCTGCTCGCGCCGGTTGCGCTCCGCCTGGGTTTCCGGGGCCTGCCCGTCGTCCAGGCTGGGCGGCGGCGTCGGTGCAACCGGGCGCGGGCCGATGTGGCCGTTGCGCTGCCAGTGCCGCAAGGCTTGCCGGTAGCGTTGCAGCGCCAACGAATAGCGGCCGGCTGCGTTGGTGGCCGGGTTGCCCTTGAACCTGTAGTGCATGCGTTCCCTTCGCTGTTCGCGCTCGACGTATGCGCGGGCCTGTCGCCAATGCCGCCAGCAGAGCGGCGCGGCGGGCACTTGCGGTTTCATGCAACCGCGTATCGTGCACAGTCCGCGCCGCGCTCTTGACATGTCAAGCCCCGCGTTTTCTCGGTGCCTGCACGGCTACCGTTTCGAGTTTCGGCCCACTCAGGTACGCCCGGCAGGCTTCTTCGCCGGCGGCCATGGCGGCTTGCGGCCGGCCTGCTTGCGGCTTGCCTGCGTTCAACCACTTGTCGAGTTGCGCGGCATAGGCTGCGAACACCCTGGATTCCCGCAGTTCGCGGATCGCGCCAACCTGCTGTGCGCTCGGGCGCCGGGCAAAGTCGTCTGCCAGTTGCTGTTCGCGCCGGTTGCCGCGCGCATCGGTGTCCGGCCTGTCGGACACCACAGCGCCGCGCCGGCCTTGCTGGTGCTCCTTGACCGCTTTGCCGTTGGCGGCTTGCGCGTTCGCGCTGTCTTGACTGGTCAAGGGCGGTTGGGAACGGGCCGGCGCAAAGCGCACCGTGCGTGGATCGCGCGCGCGCGCAATGACGTAACCCGTCGGGCGTTTGATGCTGTCGCGGCTGGGATTGTGTTGCCAATCCAGCAGGGCGTTGAGCCATGAAGTGCGCGGGAACTGGGGCGCGCTTTTGCGCCCCAGTTCCGCGCACACCTCATCGCCCTGTGGGATGGTCCGGCACAGCTTCACCAGGTCCGCAAAATCGGTTAGCCGGCCCTTCATGGAATGGCATTCCAAATCTTCATTCCAGTTAACTTCTAAGGCGGCCGTTTTGCGCGCATTTTCAGGCGTTTGCGGGCTTCGGTTGTCCGATGGGTCGGAATAAGTGTCCGATGGGTCGGACAAAGTTTCGCTGGATTTGTCCGATGGGTCGGACAAATCGCCGGGTTGGGTGTCCGATGGGTCGGACGGCACGCCGTTTGCGTTGTCCGATGGGTCGGACTGGAACGGTATTTGCCTTGTTGCTTTGCCTGGGGGCAACAGCGAGCGAATGAACGCCGCCGGTTGCTGCCACCATGGGTAACGGTCCAGGCTGTCAAGCATCTGGCCCAGGCGCTGCCGGCCCGCTTCTGTGGCTGGATTGAACAGCGCGTGGCCGTCTTTGTCGCACCACTCGTCAATCCACTTGTTGATGATGATGGTGTTGTTGCCCTTCAACACCAGCACGCGGCGCGCAATCAATGAATCGACGGCGCGATAGCCGATGCTGCGAGCGTGCCCGATGTGGTTGGCGATAAACGCCTTGGAAAGCCGGGGGTTGTTGCTCTTGGTGGCGCTGAAATTGCGTGTGTCGTCGTCGTCCCACTTGGGGCAGCCGTAGCCGTGAATCTTGCACAGCATCAGCGCCGCTTGCTCGCTGGCATCAAAGCCGGCAAGGGTTACAGCCAAGTCGAGTATGACGCCGGGTGTGTAGTAAATCGGCTTGCCGTTGATGCTGGTGCCGCCGCCATTGATTGTCGCCATGCCATGCCCTTATCAGCGCCGCTTGCGCGGCTATGCCGTCTGCAATTCGTTGGTTGCCAGCAGGCGCGCGGCCTGCTCGATCTGTTCGCGGTCCAGGTTCCATTCGGCGCGGCCGTCGTTGGTGCGTTGCTGCAGAATGCCCGCCCTGGTCAACGCCAGCAGCGCGCGCCGGGCCTGCCACTTGCTCATGCTGTCTGCGAACGCCGACACTCCGCGCCATTGCGGCGCCAGTATGAAGCGGCTCAGCACAACGCGGGTTGTTTCACGTGCACGCATTAGCTTGATCCTGTGAACAGTGCGGGGCGCTGGTTGTTGATCGGGCTTGCCGCCCAGGCTGCCGCGTTGAACCAGAGAACTTCGACGCGCTGGTTGTTGGCCTGGTCGGTTGTTTCGGTGCGGATCGTGTGCCAGCCGGCGTATAGCTCATCGTAAAGCGGGCAATCGTAGCCGCTCAGCATCACCATTCCGGCAAGCCCGCACAGCACGTGCGCCAGCGCCGCGTGTTGTTCGTCGTCCAGCTCGTGCCGGTAGCCGTGTTTCGGCTTGCCGGCGCGGGCGCCTGGCGCGCGGCCGTCGCGGCGGGTGCTCCAGGGATACGGCGGATCGACGTAATGCAATGCGGCTTCGCTGTCGTAGCGTTGCAGTACGGTTAGCGCGTCGTCGTTCTCGATACTGACGCCGCGCAACCGCTCCAGCCATGCCGGCAACTTGTCGGGCAATCTGGCAAATGCCTTGGCATCGCTGCCACGCTGCCGGGTGCTGGTCTTGAAGCCGGTAAGGTAGCCGCGCGTGATTGCATCGCTGCCGTGGGCCATCGCGCCGCGCACCAGGGTACGCCGCGCCCACTCAACTTTGTCGCTGGTGGGTTCATAGCTTGCCCGAAACTCATCGCGGGCGTAGGGCGTGTGTTGCAGCTTGCGCGCCAGCTCGTTGCACGTGGCCGGCTCGCGCAACACGCGAAACAGGTTTACCAGTTCGCCGTCTGCGTCGTTGTAGATTTCGTGAACGGCCGGCGCCTTGCTCATCAGCACGGCGCCGCTGCCGCCGAACGGCTCGACGTAAACGCGGTGCGCCGGCATGGCGCCCACAATCCAGGGCGCCAGCGCCCACTTAGCGCCAAGCCAACGAAACAACGGCCGGGGACGCTCATACGCCACACACACCCCCGCACTCGTTGTCCCACTGGTTGATTTCGGTGGCTTCGGTGGCGTCCCAGTCGATCTCCCGCAACCGCTTGCCGCTGTAGTGGAGAAACAGCGGGCTGTCAAATCCGAACGGCTTGCGGCCGTCTGCGCTCGCGGCTTGCAGCGCATCATCGACGGCTAGCGCGCGCGCCCAGTCGAGCGGGTGCTGCCGGACCTGCCGCCACTCGTCGTTGCGGTGGCACGGGCAGAACACGCACGCCGATCTCCGGGCGCGGATGCCCTGGCCGGTCAAGTAGGCTAAGCAGTCCGCGCGGCTCCAACCCATTGCGTACAGCGGGTTGAAGTAATGCAGCCATGCCTGCTTGGGTACGGGGCCGGTCTTAAGCCGTTGCGGCTCATCGGTGCTGATGCCCAGCCACACTTGCACCGGGCCGGGCACGTGGGGCTTGCCACGATAAACACCAAACCAGTCGCGCGCGCGCTTCGTCAATGGGGCCAGTTTGAAGTGTGCCGTGCACCGTCGCTGCACCGGCCCATAGCGGCCATCCTTGCACCGCACAAAGAACGGCATCTGCTCCGCGCGGCGGTGGCCGTTTCGCAGCGCGTGCAGGGTGTGTTCTGACAAGCTGCCCAGCGGAGTTACAACCGTGTAGAATGCCGCGCCGCTCTGTTGGATGCGATGGCGCATGTCAATGATGTGGTCGTAAAGCGAGTACGGCTCGTCGCCGGTATCTGCGAACAGATACAATTCAGGCAGAACGCCCTTGCTCGCTTCCAGCAATCGCGGATCGCGGTTCACGGCAAGCATGGCAATCGCTGTTGACTGCACCCCGCCGCCGAAGCTCATGTAAGCGCGTGCCTTCATGCGCGGCCCCCTTTCGGCCGGGCGCGCTCAATGATGCCCATGGCGTTGGTGCGGCCGTTGGCAAGGCATCCCACTTCGGCGCGGATCGGGGCGCCGTGGTCGTCGCGGTTGGTGGTGTTGGCAAACCACTTCGGGCAATCCGGCCCGTAGCAGACGTGGGAATCGCGCGATGCCGCCGGCAAGTACTCCGGCCACTGCAACGCCGGGTGCGTGCCATCCACGAACAACGGGCATTCCGTCGCTTCCGCCAACTCGCTTTCGCTGTGAAACTTGCGCCGCGATGCTCCCTTGTCGCCTGGTTGCATGGTGGGGGTTTTCATGCCGCACCCCCTTCCCTGGGCAACGCTCGCAGCCTGGGCTTGCGTAGCTCTTCCAGGCATTCCATGGCGTCGATCAGCAATGCCGGCAGGCGCTGCGCTTCCTGCATGGCGTGGTCGATGCGTTGCACCGCCGAGTCCAGGCGCGCGGCTGCGGCTTCGCCGCGCCGCTCCAGCACGCCGGGGTCTAGCAAGTCGGAATAGCTGGGTGGCTTGGAATAACCGCCGCCGCAATGCGGGCAAGCCAGCGCGCGCAACGGCGCGTCACTCTTGGCGCTCCATTGCAGCTTGCGCTTGCAACACACACAGACAACGAACATTGGACCTCCTTTCCGTGTTGGGAAAGAAGTTCATGGGTTCTCAAGCCGGCAGAATCACTAATAACCCTTGGACGTCGGATCGATTATCGGACGTAGGGAATGCCGCACCTTCGCAGGCCGGGCCCGAACCCGCTTAGATTCGGCCTTCGCGAACGATTGGCAGATTGAACGTCATGGAGCGTCTGGCCAGCGTTTCCAGGGCTTGGCGGGTGCGGTCAAAGCCCGCTTTGAGCGTGCCATGCCTGGCCAGCCACCCGGCCCAGGTAACCTCCAGCTGCCAGAACTGTTCCGGTATCTGTGCGGATGAGCCAACCCAGATCTCCTGTTCCTGCAGGTCGCGTACCCGGAACAGCAGGTCATGGTCGCCCGGCAGCCACATCCGGGGCAGTACGATCTGCAGGAAAGGCCACCCCGGCACATGATGAGCCAGAACCTCATTGACGAAACGGTCGCCCTGCCAGCCGGTCGGCCGATCCTGCGGCAATTCGGGGCGCCCCGGAGCGCCATAGGCGACCAGGGTCCAGACGGCGCCCCAGTCGGTGTCCCCTACTGCCGCCAGATCGAGCGGCGCCGTAGGGGACTCTTCCCAATCAAGCCTGTGGGGGAGTTCCTTGTTCAGCCCGTGCCGCCAGGCCACGACTGCCCCGGCAATGACCTCCGGGTCGGTTTCCTTGCGTGAGTCCCCCACGCCACCGCTTTCGGCGTAATGGCGGGTGAGTGGCCCCAAGCGGAAGCGCATCTGCGTTTGGTCCATTGAACCCGTCATGTGCGGACGGGACGTCCGCGCTCCCGACTACTTCCATAAGACTTTCTGGCCGCGGCGCAGGTCGCAACTGATATTGCCAGACCAGACACGCTGATCCACATCGTAGCTCGCGTGGCAGAACTGGCACAGTGCAGCCAGGTTGTCGTCGGCGCAGTTTGAGGGGTTATGGTCCAGGTGCGCGGTCTGCAGGATCACGACAGCTTGGCGAATCTGTGGCGGCTGGCCGTTGTTGCGAATGACGTGCTGCCACCATTGATCTTTCGGCCAGGGCATGGGGCCGGGCAATCGCTTGCCGTGTTGGTTGCGCCAGACGCCATCCTGCCCAGCCCAACTGTTCTCGGCGGCGACGAGCACGCTTGCGCCATGCGGCTTGCCGCACCACTCGCACTTGCCGCCGGCGCGCTGAAAGCGGATTCGGTCGCTGATTAGCTTCCAGTTCTTGGGGTACTTACGCTTCTGGGCTTTACGGCGGCGCTCAACGACGTCCCCCATGTCTCCCCCACTCCCGCACGTCCCCCACACATGTTAGCGCAACGCGCGACAGTGGGGGGCACATCAAAATTCCGCGACAGTGGGGGACTTGCCGGTAGGGGCCGTTTGACATCGCCGACGTGTGTGCTACGGTCGCATGCTGGCTACGAGCACGAGGATTGCCATGTTTGCCGGCGCAATTACCGCCCTGGTCACGCCCTTTCGCGACGACTACAGCCTTGATCTTGAGGCGCTGGACAGGCTGATCGACTTTCAGATCGACTCGGGGATTGAGGGCATCGTGCCCTGCGGCAGCACCGGCGAAGCCATCACCATGACGCTTCAGGAGCGCTGCACGGTCATTGAACGCACCGTCAAGCGCGTCAATCGCCGCGTGCCGGTGATCGCGGGCACCGGTGGCTCATCGACGGCCGAAGTCGTTGAGGCAACCCGCCTCGCCCACGAACTGGGTGCCGATGGCGCGCTGATCAACACACCTGCCTATAACAAGCCGCAGCAGGAGGGGCTTTACCTGCACTTTGCAGCGGTGGCCAAGGCCGTGCCGCAAATGCCCGTGATGCTTTACAACATTCCGGGCCGCACCGCCGTGCTGATGTCCACTGAGGTGACTCAGCGGCTGTGCCGTGACTTTCCGAAGAGCTTTGTTGCATACAAGGACGCAACCGCCGACCTGAAACAGACTGAGCAGATCATCCGCACGACAAGCCTGAACGTGCTGTCGGGCGACGACGGTTTGACCGTGCCCATGATTTCAATCGGCGCCAACGGGATCGTGAGCGTGGCAGGAAACGTCGTTCCCGGCGCAATCCGAGAGCTGTCAGACCACGCCCGCAACGGACGATGGAATGAAGCGGCCGAGCTGAATCATCGCCTTGCGCCGGTCTTCGAAGCCTGCTTTGTCGAAAGCAACCCGGTGCCTGCCAAAGCCGCGCTGTCGCTGATGGGCAAGTGCGACGCCACCGCGCGCCTGCCACTGGCGCCAATCAGCAAGCAGAACCTGGCGGTGGTCAAAGCCGCGCTTTCGGCGTTCGGAGCACTGTAGGCCGGCGTCTGCGGCGCAAAGCCAGCAGCGGCAACAGCGCAAGAATCCCCCACGCCCTGCCCGGCACCAGCGTACAGCTTGATTCCGAGTCGCTGGGGCTTGCGCCGGTCGAGATTCGGCCGTCCTTGTTGACGTGAATGGTGACGATCGCGCTGCTTTGCAGGCCAAGGCGATCGGTGACCGTCAGGGTGAACTGCAACTTGTCCGCTGCGCCCGGCGAGGTGAAGGTCGGCTGTGCTGTGTCGGCGCCGGACAGGTTGATCGTGGCGGTGCCGCCGGTCTGCGCCCAACTGAAAGTCAGCGAGTCACCAGTATTGACGTCGCTGCTGGCTGTGCCACTCAGTTGCACAGGCACGCCGAACTTCACCGCGCGGTCAGTCCCGGCATTTGCGATCGGTGGCAGGTTTGCCTCGATCAGGATTCGGACACTGTCAGTGGCAGTCAATCCAAGCGCATCGGTGACTGTCACCTGCAGCTCTATTGAAACGTTGAAAGTAACCGGAGGCGCGGTGAACGTCGGCGTTGCCACGTTTGCGGCTGCAAGAACGATTGTCGGGCTGCCTGCGACCTGCACCCAGTCGAAGGTAAGCGGCGCGCCCTCGGGGTCAAAACTTGCGCTGGCGTCAAGCTGCCCTGGCGCACCTTCCACCAGCTGGATGTCTGCGCCGGCAGACGCGATTGGTGCCAGGTTGTTGCGAATGGTGAACAGCACGCTGTCGGTCGAGAATGCGCCTCGATCGTCGGTCACGGTCAACTCGAAGGTCAACGTCGTGTCCTGTTGCACCTGCGGCGCGGTGAACGTTGGATTGGCGCTGTCCGCGCCGCTTAGTGCAAGCGCGGGCGTGCCGCCGGTCTGCACCCATTGAAACGTGATCGGGTCGCCTTCGGCGTCAAAGCTGGCACTGCCGTCCAGTTGCCCGTGTTCGCCCTCGAACAGCGCGAAGTCGCTGCCGGCATTCGCCACAGGCGCAATGTTCAGCTTGATCGTCACGAGCACCGTGTCGGTCGTGAACGCGCCCGAGCAGTCGGACGTCGTCAACGTAAACGCCAGCGTTTCGTCCTGCGTCACCGGCGGCGCCATGAAGGTCGGCGACGGGGTGGACGCGCCTGCAAGCTGCACGTTCAAGGCGCCGGCCGTCTGCTGCCACGAGTAGAACACCGTGTCGCCGTCCACATCCAGCGCCGGGCCGCTGCCAAGCTGGACGGTGTCGCCGTCACGCACAGTCTGGTCCGCGCCTGCGTCTGCGTGCGGCGGCGTGTTATTGCGCAGGTCAAGCTCGAGCGCGAGCCACTCAATGGTGCCGCCGCTGTTGCCACTCGCGCGGTCGCGCACATGAATCTTCCAGTCACCCGCCACATGCCTGCACAGCAGCGCGGTGACGTCGTCGTCATTCTGCCGCGTGTCGGGATAGACGGCGATGATGTCCTTGTACGTGTCGTCGAAGTGCGATTGCCTTCCCTCCAGCGTGATCATTGTGCTGTCCGGGTGCTCCAGCATGATCTCAAGGTCGCCGCGCCGGTCGTGCTTGATGCGCGCATAGACGCGAATGCCGGTGGCAACGCGCGGGTCAGAAACACTCAATGTGCGCACCACCCCGGTTGCACTGTTGTCGGGGATTGCAACCGGCTGCGTGCCGTTCAGCGCGTCCTGCACCACAACCTTCTGCACCTGCACGTCGTGCGAGGTGGCAAGCACGAATCCGATCACGTCGTTGGGTGTGTCGTTCTGCGGGTTGCCGGGAATGCTGAAGCCGCGCACGCGAACCGTCCAGGCCCCCACCGCCGGGTTTTCCACAACAGCAAGCTCAATGTTGTCGCGTCGATTCGGGCCGGTGGTTGTAAACGCTGTGCCGGCATCGCCGCCTGCCAGAAGGCCCGAGTAGGGGTAGTGCACCTGCTGCAACGGGCTGACCAGCTCAATGTCCAGGTCGTTGACCAACGTGATCTGCGCCGACGTGCTGGCCCAGATGTCAAGCCACGACAACACCACTTTCAACGGCTCGCTGCTGCTGTTGACCTGCACCGTGTAATCGACCACTTCGCCAGAGCGCAATTGGCCGCGTACGATGCGCGAGCCGTTGGTTGCGCGGTCATCCAGAATCACATCTGCCGCCGCCTTGCAGTCCACGATGCCGAAGCCGTAAGTGTAGTCGGGGCCGGTGGGGCCCTTGTCCTGGCAGGTCAGGGCAAGGATGGCGCGCGCGACATCGGGCGGCAGCAGTTGGTCGTTGTGCTCGCGCCGCCAGAGCTGGCTTAGCAAGGTCGTGGTGCCGCAGACGCTGGGGCCGGACATGCTGGTGCCGGAAAGGCTGGCATAGGACGTATCGCTGCCGCTGGAGGGGCTGGTAAGGCCCGCGCCGTTGGCGCAGAACTGCGGTGCGAGACGGCCGTCCGTGCCGGGGCCTTTGCTTGAGAAGCTGGTGATATTCGTGTTGTCCTGCACGGCGCCGATGATCAGTCCGTTGCGGTGACAGTTTGCGGCAGGGATCGTAACGCTGCCGTTGGGGTACGGGCTGGCTGCCACGCCGCTGGGTGGATTGCTGGCGTAGTTGCCGGCGCTCTGGCACATGATCAGCAGCACGTCGCGATTGGAGTAGTCCTTCAACTGAGTGGCGGATGTGTACTGCCCCCAGTCGCCCTGGCTGCCTGAGAAGTTGGCGTAGCTGTGATTGTCCGACACGTGGTTGTAGTCGTGGCGGGCGTTGCGGCGCCCTGTATCGACGTTGCTCCAGTTGTAGCTCAGCGCCAGCGCGCGCGGTGCGTAGCCGCGGGCATTGGCGTTGCCGGTGCCGTCGCCGACGATGGTCCCCGTGACGTGGGTGGGGTGCTGTGCCGCCGAATTGGTGTTCATGCGCCGCACGCGGCGCGTGCCGTTGTTGATCAGGCTTGGGCTTGGGGCATTTTGAAAGTCCTGGTGGGTGTCGCGGGCTGTCCCGCCGTCCCACACCCCTACCACCTGGTCAGTCCCGTCCAGATTATATGGCGCGCCCCCCACTGCCGCAGCGTTGGCGCTGCTCATGTTGGTGCTGACAGCATTGGTAATCTCGGCCCAGGCAGCCGGGGTGATCAGCTCAAGCAGGTCGGAATCCAGCAATGCCGCCAGCCCCTCGTGATCGACAGCCACGTTGATCCACGGGCTGCGCAGGCTAAGGCTGCCGTCGTCATCGGTCGCGGCTTCGAGCACCGTGGCGCGTGCCTGCGCCAGCAGTTCAACTGCCTGGCCAACCGTCACGTCGCGCCAGAAGTTGATGCAGAACTCGCCGCCGTTGGCATTCAGCACTTCGGCTGCGCTGCCGGCGGATAGTTTGTCCTCGATACGCTGCTGTACCGTGCCGGCAACGAGTTGGTGACTTGCCAGGATGCCCTGCAGGCGGTGGCGCATGCCGGCTTCCGGCGCGCGCACGATGTGAGTGTGCGGGTAGGCGTATCCAAGAAAGCGGCCACCGCCGGAAAGTATGCGCCCTGACAGCTCGCGCGTCATGTCGCCGCGCAGCTTCAGGTAGAAGGGCCTTCCGGGTGCAGGAAGCGGGCTGGTCGCGTCGGCCAATTCAAATCGCGAGCGCAGCATCACCAGCCTTGCCCGCTCTGTCTCCGTGACGCCTTCCAGGAAAATCTGCTTGGCGGATTCGTCGAACGCCTCCCCCACCTGCAGGCTGGATGTGACGCGCGCTTGAGGCTTGGGCGCGCCGGAGTCGTCGCCCGCGCCGGGCATGGCGGCGAACAAGAGCAACACAACGACGCATGCAAACACCGCCACTCGTGCTGTCATTCGCAAGTGCCTGCGCGCGCGGGGATGCGTCATGCGCCCCTCCGGCGGCGGCGCAGCGCCAGCGCCAACAGCGGCGCAAGCAGCACAGCCGCAGTGCCCGTGCTTGAGGCGACGCAGCCGGATTCATCCGCGTCAGACTTTCCCCCATCGATGATGGTAGGTCTTGGCTGAACTCCGGTTTCGTTGACGTTGATCGTGACGAGGTCCGTCGAGAAGTGCCCCACCTGATCCCCCACCACCAGCTGAAACACCATCGTGTCGTCGGTCAGAGGTGCCGTGAACACGGGGTTGGCGGCGGCTGGATTGCTCAATGAAACTGGCGATCCCGTGACCTGTGACCACTGGAAAGTTACCGGGCCGCCTTCGGGGTCAAAGCTTGACGTGCC
This sequence comes from uncultured Planctomycetaceae bacterium, assembly GCA_964652605.1. Lineage (GTDB taxonomy): Bacteria > Planctomycetota > UBA8742 > UBA2392 > UBA2392 > JADJRK01. The sequence continues at coordinate 22,752 of CAZZBH010000009.1, read as the reverse complement.
GTCCAGCGTTACCTGAGCGCCATGCATCACCCATACGTCTGGCCCCGCATCGGCGACCGGCGGGTCGTCTTCGCTGTGGTCCAGCACCGTGACGATCACCGTATCAACGCCGATCGCGCCGCGCGCGTCAGTCGCCAACAGACGCAGCGTAACGATCGTGGCCGACGGAACGTTCGGCGCAACAAACGAAGGCGTAGCGGAGTCAGAGTCCGACAGCAGCAGAATTGAGCTACCGACCTCAAGCCATTGCAGTGTGATCGGCTCGCCGTCGGGGTCAAAACTGGCGCTGCCGTCGAGGCTTGCCGACGCGCCCTCAACCAGCGTGATATCCGGCCCGGCAATCGCGACCGGCGGCGTGTTCGGCACCACGGTCACCGAGACCTGCGCGGTATCCTGGCCCAGTTTGCCGTCGTCCACCGTAACCTCAAAGACCAGAACCGCCTGCTGCGCCGGGTTGGGGGCCGTAAAAGTCGGCGTGGCGCTGGCGGTGTCCGAAAGAGTCACAGCCGCGCCCGATACCTGCACCCAGCTGAATGTCAGCGGATCATTGTCGGGGTCGCTGCTTTGCGTTGCGTCCAGTGTGACGAGCTCGGTAGCATCGACGACCTGGTCGGGCCCGGCGTCTGCGACCGGGGGGTTGTTGCTGCCGTCCACATCAACTTCCAGGGCCAGGTACCTGATCTCGCCGGTGCCGTTGGCAACTGTGTCTGTGACTCGCACGGTCCAGGTGCCGGCGGCAGGTTTGCCAAGCAGCACGGCGACGTCATCGTCGTACTGGCGTGTGTCGGGGAAAATCCCGATAAGGTCGGCCAGTGTGCTCGTGTCGCTGGTTTCAATGTGCACCGTGGTGTTGTCCGGGTGCGTCAAGTACACATCCAGTTGCCCCCGAGCGGGATGTTTCACGTCCAGCATCACCCGCACCGCCAGCAATTCGCGCGGGTCGGCTATGTTGAATGTTCGTACCACGCCGGCTGGGTTGTTGTCGGGGATGGCGACCGGCCCGGCGGTGTTTAGCGGGTCGTCGAGAGTCACCTTGTGCGGCTCCATGGCATTCTCGGACACCAGGACGAAGCCAGAGGCGTCGTTGAGCACCGTAGGCTGTGGCAGCGCGGGAATGCTGTGGCCGCGCACGCGCACTGTCCAGGTTCCGACCGTGGGATTGACGACCTCCGTGTACTCGGTGTTGTCGTAGCGGTTGGGGCCGGTGTTGGTGAACTGATAAGTCTGCGTGCCTGTCAGGTGCGGCGTGCCGCTGTACGGGTAGTGTACCGTCGTATTGTCAGGCTCGATCAGTTCCATGTCGAGGTCGTTGACAAGCGTGGCCGCCGCCTGCACGGTTGCGTGAATGTCAATCCATGCGCAGATGACACGCAGCGGCTGCGCGCTGCTGGTGACCTCAAGCTTCCATTCCATGCTGGTGCCCTGGCGCACTGTGCCACGCACAAAGTGGGCACCGCCGGACGCCTTGTTGGCAAGAATCAGGTCGGCTGCGCGCTGGATGTCGGGAATGCCGTAGCCGTACCGAAAGTCGGGGCCGGTGTTGTACACGTCGGTGCTGGTGGCAGCCAGCAGCGCCTTGGCGAGATCAGGCCAGAGCTCCTGGTTGTTCATCTCGCGCATGTACAACTCGCTGAGCAGGGTCAATGAGCCCGCCGCGCTGGGCGTGGACATGCTGGTGCCGGAGATGCTGCTGTACTGGGTGTCGCTGTTGCTGTAGGTGCTGAGCAACCCCACGCCGTTCAGCATGAAGTGCGGCATCAGCCTGCCGTCGTCGCTTGGCCCGCGCGAACTGAAGCTGGCGATGTCGCCGTTGTCCTGCGCCGCGCCGATGATCATGCCGTTCTTGAAGCAGGTATCGTCACCGATCGTGTTGTCGTCGCCACTGCCGCCATTGGCCTCATTGCCCGCAGACCGCGTCACCTTCATCAGCAGGTCGCGGATGTCGGTATCGGCTGTCGCGGCAACTGAGTGATAGCCGCCGCTTGAGCCGCCCTGCGCGCCATAGCTGTGCGTGTCAATGCGATGCCGAAAATGGTGACGGATCGCCCGGCGCTCTGATGCCACATTCGACGAATTCAGGCTCACCGCATATGCCCGTGGCGCGAAGCCGGTGCCAGCCGCGTTGCCCGTGCCATCGCCGAGAACCGTGCCCGTAACGTGCGTGGCATGGCTGCTGATCCCCGCCGTGTCACTCAGGCCGACAAACGCCCATGCCGGGTCGCTGGCGATCACGGCACCGGTCAGCACCCGCTTGGTGCCGTTGCTGATCGGGCCGCCGGCGTACGCGCCTTGCAGCCCGACATGCGTGTCGCGCGCGCGTCCGCCGTCCCACACACCGACAATCATGCCCTCGCCCGTCATGTTGTAGGGCGTGCCGGGGCCTATCGCCGCGGGAAGCGCGTTGACCATCCCGACGCTGACCACGTTGTCGTGCTCCACGGGGTAGGCCACGGCAATCATCTCAAGCAGCGGGCTGCCCGCAAACACGGCTGCGGCAGCGGGCGTCAAACGCACGTGCATGCCACGCGTGGCCATGTCCAGCCGTCCGCCGGGCAGATAGTCGGCCTCGATGACCTCACAGCCTTCTGTCGCCAGCAGCGACGAAGCGCTCTCGGCGCTGACGTCAGGCCAGAAATGAACATGAAACTCACCCCCGTCGTGCAGCGCGGCAAAGGCGTCAGCGGTCATGCGATCTTCGGTGCGGGGCAGCACGGTGCCCGATACACACGACGACTCGCGAAGAATTTTCGCTATCCGGGCAAGCGACTCGTCGCCAGCCGCCCGCACGATGCGGGTGTCCATCGGAACGTAGCCGACAAACGTCGCCCCCGCAGCCTGGAGGCGCGCGGAAAACCCGGGCGGCATGGGGCCGTTCAACCGCACGTAGAACGGCATCTTCGGCACGTCGTGGGGCACCGGGCAGGCTGCATCCGCGACCACGTAGCGCGCGCGCAGACGCACCAAAGCAGTGCGCGCCGATTCGCCCAGTTCCTGTTCATAACTCAGCATCGCGCGGCGGTCGTACATCGCGCGCGACTCTTCGGCGTTGCCTGCGTCATCCTGCCCGCCCGCAGGCGTGGTACGCGTAAGCGCCGCGACGGCGGCAGCAATGACAAGCAAAAACACCCATGCGGCTTTCCGCATAGGAATCCTCCCTTGGCTTGGCGTGTCACCGTTCCTGAATCTGTTGGAAGGCCCCCACGCTTGCAGCCGTTTCAACGTGCCGTGCGCCGTCGCCGCAGCGCCAGCGTGCACAGCACCAACAACACTACTGCAATCCAGAAGATGCTATCATGGTCGCCCGTGGAGCAGCCTTCCTCACCTTTTTTATCGCTGCCACCGCCTGAGCTACCACCATTTGCAGTGACAGTGACAGTCACGCTGTCCACGGATTGTTCACCGCGACCATCGTCCACCAGCACTTGAAATACCAGTACGTCGTCCACTGTGGGCGCCGTGAAGCTTGGCGTCGCCTGGGTCGGGTTGGTCAGCACGATCTGCGTGACGCCGCCGATCTGCGTCCAAAGAAACGTCAGTGGGTCGCCGTCGGGGTCACTGCTGGCGCCGGCATCCAGTGTCACAGGGTCGTTGTACTTGACCTGAACGTCTGCCCCGGCGTTGGCCACGGGCGGGTTGTTGACCACCACAGGATTGATCGTGACGTTGACGGTGTCTGATGCGCTGCCGCCGCGCCCGTCATCCACCACCAGCTCGATGGTGACCAGCTCCGGAACAGCCACATTCGGCGCCAGGAAACCTGCCGTCGCCGACGAAGAGTTGACCAGCGTGACCGTCGTTCCGGCAAGTTGCGTCCACGCGTAAGTCAACGGGTCGCCGTCCGGGTCAAAGCTTGCGGTACCGTTCAGGCTTGCCGACAGGCCTGAGGTCACCGAGAAGTCCACCCCTGCATCGGCAATTGGCGGAGTGTTCGGTGCCGGAACGTCCAGCACGGTGATGGCCACTGTGTCGGTCGAAACGCCGCCGTTGCCGTCATCCACCGTAAGCTGAAAGGTGCACATCTGGTTGCTGCCGACAAGCGGGGCAGTGAAGTTGGCGACTGCCGTGTTTGCGCCGCTCAAGACTGCGGCTGGGCCGCCAATCTGCGCCCAGCTGAAGGTCAATGGATCGCCATCAACGTCAAAGCTGCTACCGCCGTCGAGTGTAACTGGCGTTCCCTCATTCACGGTCTGGTTCGGACCTGCGTCGGCGACGGGCACGTTGTTGCCGCCCCCGCCACCCGCATTGGAATCAATCTCCACCGCCAGGTACCTGATCACGCCCGGCAGGATTTCGATCGAAGTGCTGGTGGGCCCGGCGTTGACGTCGTTCACGCGCACCGTCCATGTGCCGGCGACATTCTTACCCAGCACCGCTGTCACGTCGTCGTCATACTGGCGCGTGTCAGGAAACACGCCGATGACGTCGCGGCGCGTGCTGGTGTCGCTGCTTTCAAGCTGAACAGTGGTGTTGTCCGGCGCGACCAGAAACACGTTGATGTCGCCGCGCCGCGGATGGCGCACATCCAGATATACGCGCACACCTGTCACCGTACCGGCACTGGTGAAGTTGAAAGTGCGGCTTACGCCAGTGGCGTTGTTGTCCGGGATATTGACGGGCGCGCCCGTGTTCAGCGGGTCGGCAATAAATTCCTGGCTGTGCAGAATCGGCCGTTCACTTGCCAGCACAAACCCGACCACATTGTTGAGCACCGTCGGTTGCGGCAGGGCCGGGATGTTGAAGCCGCGAACACGAACCTTCCATGACCCGATAACCGGATTGCTCACCTCGGCTACTTCCAGATTGTCACGGCGGTTGACGCCGCGCGTGAAATTCGTGGTCTGGCTGCCGGAGCTTGTCAGTCCGCGCCATGGCAGGTGCACGGTGGTGCCGTTGGGCTCAACCAGCTCGAGGTCCAGGTCGTTGACCAGTTTTGTGCCGGCGCCCGTGCTGGCGTAGATGTCAAGCCAGGAAAGCACGACACGAAGCGGCTGCGCGCTGCTTGTCACGGTAAGCGGATACTCGACGACGGCGCTCTGACGTACCTGTCCGCGCACGATGTGGCGATTCTGGTTGTTCTTGTGTGCCAGGATCAGGTCCGCCGCGCGCTTGATGTCAATCTGCCCCCAACCGTAGCGGTAGTCGGGGCCTGCATTGCCGCGGTCCAGCGCGGTTGCGGCCAGGATGGCCCGCGTAACGTCCGGCGCCATGAACTGCCTGCCCATCTCGCGCTGCCACAGCTCCGCAAGAAGCGTAACGCCGCCGCAAGTGCTGGGTGACGACATGCTGGTGCCGGACCAACCCGGCCCGCCAAAGCTGGTGTCGCTGTTGGGCAATGTGCTGGTCAGATTGACGCCGTTGGCCATGAAGTGCGGCAGAAGGCGACCGTCGTCTGCGGGCCCACGCGAACTAAACGACGCAATCACGCCGGCATCGTCGGATGCGCCGATCACCAGCGCATTCTTCATGCAGGAGTCGTCGGTCAGCGTGTTGTCGTTTGGGCCGCTGTTGCCCGCCGACTTGCACATGTTAAGCAGAATGTCGCGGGTATCGATGTCACTGGCTTGCGCGCTGGCGTCATAGCCGCCCGTGCCGCCGCCCGCGTTGCCGTAGCTGTGATTGTCAGCGACAATTCGCAGATAGTGATGGATCGCCTGGCGCTCAGCCTCCATGCTTCCCCACCCCATGCTGACGGCAAACGCCTCGGTGGCATATCCACGCGCCGCCGCGTTTCCGGTGCCGTCGCTGACCACCGTCCCGGTTACGTGGCACGGGTGGTCACTGATGCCTGAGTTGTCGGGCAGGCCCCAGCTTGGTGACTTGCCCGCAATTACGGGCGCAACCAGCACGCGGCCCGACAGGGAAGGAAAGTAGGGCGCAAACGGGCTGGGTGAGCTGGCACCCTGAAACGCGACGTGCGTCGGCCGGGCTGTGCCGCCGTCCCACACCCCCACCACCAGCCCCTGGCCGGTCAGGTTGTATGAAGTGGCTGGCCCGATGTCGGCAGGCGCCGCGCGCGCAAGCGCTGTGCTGTTGGCATTGCGCGCGGCGAGTACCGGTTTGAAGTCAACCTGCTCAATCCACGGGCAATTCAGTGCGACTTGCACTTGCTGTGGTGCCAGAGCAACATCCACAAAGCGCACGATGTCTAGATCAAGGTCAAGTTGCGGGTCGCGCGGGTCTTTGAGCAATGCAATGTCATGCTCGTTGAGCCACTCAGCCGCCTGCTTTGAAGCAACGTCGCCCCAGAAAAGCAGTCGGTACTCCGCGCGCTCCGGCAGCGCATCCCCCATCGCCTCCCACAATGCCGGGCTGGCGGAATCCATCTCGTGGCGCAACAGTGTCCCGGCAACGTTGTCAGAGCCGCGAAGCAGGCCGCCGACCGTTTCACGGGCCGCCGCATCGCGAATGCGCACAAAGTGCGCGTTGGGATAGGCATAGCCGACAAAAGCCGCGCCGGCGTCCATCAAATGGCGCGCGAACCCCGCATCCATCGGATTGCGGAGTTTAAGGTAAAAGACTTCGTTGTCGGACCCGGGCAGCGGGCAAGCCGGGTCAACGATCGCAAACCGCGACCGTAACTCCACAACTTCTCCGTGCTGTCCGCCTGTGAGCGTGCTCAGGAACTGCTGCTGGGCATGTCTGTCAAAGGGTCTTCCCTGGTCCAGGCTGCTGGACGGCTGCGTGCTCACGTCGCTGCCGTCTTCGGGCGTGTCCTGGCTGGCAGCGGGGCCGTTGAAGCCCCAGAACAAAGCGATAGCCAAAGCTGCCGCGCCGGCACATGCCCATGCGGATTTCACCCGCATTGGTACCTCCTTGTGCGTCCGAAATGCCAAAGAACAAGAGCGACCACATAAGGAGAGTTGCCCAGACCCCACCTTGCTGTCAGTAATTCGTACATCATAGAAAGGCCAACAGCAACGCCCATAGGCAATCCGTTTGCGGTTGTGCATGCCCGGGCGGCGTATCGACCGCGCCACCTCATACCGCTACATTGAGAAGGGCAACGTTCGAGACGGACCGCACATGCTGCTGAACACCGAACTTTTTGAAGCGCAGCAACAAATCCTGAAGCACGCCCGCGAGTTCGGCCTGGACTTTTTTGACGTCCACTTCGAGATGCTGGACCACGAGGCACTTAACGAAGTGGCGGCCTACGGCGGATTTCCCACGCGCTACCCCCACTGGCGCTTCGGCATGCAGTACGAGGAGCTGATCAAGGGATACACCTACGGCATCAGCAAGATCTACGAGCTGGTGATCAACAACGATCCCGTCATTGCCTACCTGATGGACAGCAACGACTTCGTGTCGCAGAAGCTGGTGATGGCGCACGTTTACGGCCATGCCGACTTCTTCAAGAACAACCTGTGGTTCAGCAAAACCAACCGCCGCATGGTGGACCAGATGGCCAATCACGCGGCGCGCATACGCCGCTACATGGACCACTACGGACGTGATCGCGTTGAAACCTTCATCGACGCGTGCCTCAGCCTTGAAAACCTGATTGACCCGATGCTGCCCTTTACCAAGCCGCCACAACGCCAGCAGACGGTTGATCTGGACGACGAAACAATGCGTATCGAGGTCCAGAAGTTGCAGTCAAAAGACTACATGGACCGCTACATCAATCCGCCCGAGATTCTCGCCCAGAAGCGTGCCGAGCTTGAACGCAAAGCGCAGGAGCCGCCCAAGTTCCCCGCCGACCCGATCAAGGATGTACTGTGGTTTCTCATGACCTACGCGCCGCTGCGCAACTGGCAGCGGGACGTGATCAGCATTGTTCGCGATGAGGCGTATTACTTTGCCCCCCAGCGCCAGACCAAGATCATGAATGAAGGCTGGGCCAGCTACTGGCACAGCACCATCATGACGCAGAGGTCAGCCACCGCCGCCGAGATTGTCGATTTTGCGGATCACCACAGCATGACCATGGGGATGCAGCCGGGGGTGATAAACCCCTACAAGCTTGGCCTTGAGCTGTACCGCGACATTGAATACCGCTGGGACCGCGGCATGCACGGCCTGGACTGGGAACGCTGCGAGAATATGGAAGAGCGCGCAAACTGGGACACCGGCGAACGCGGCAAGGGGCGCGAGAAGATCTTCGAGGTGCGCAAGATCTACAACGACCTGACTTTTGTGGATGAATTCCTGACCCCCGACTTCTGCGTGCGGGCCAAGTTGTTCACCTACGACTTCAACCCAACGACCGGCGCATATGAAATCAGCAGCCGCGACTTCATGGGCATCAAGGAAAAGCTGCGAACGGCGCTGACGAACTCGGGCGAGCCGTACATCTTTGTCGAGGATGGCAACTTTGAGAACCGGGGCGAGCTGCTGTTGATGCACCGGCATGAAGGTTTTGACCTGGATATAGCCTACACTCGCGAGACGCTGAAGAACGTCCAGCGCATCTGGAACCGCCCGGTGTGGCTAGGCACCAAAGAGGAAGAACAGCCCGTCCTGCACCGCTACGACGGCAAGGACTACCGCAAGGAAACCTGAGGACCAGCGCAGGCCACTTTGTGCTTTCCAGGCAGGCACATTGCACCGCCGGCATGACGTTGTATCTACAAGCTAAGCAATTCGCCTGATCCCCTTGCCCTCCCCTGGGGGAATACCGATGCTTCGTTGGTTAATGCGACTGCCGCTCGTAGCGTTGCCTGTCGTTTTTGCGCCCTGGGTTGCCGCCTCTGGTTGGATTGACCTGCAGGATGCAGCGAAGTCTGCTGCCAGGTCAGATAAGCCGGTGTTTGCGGTGGTCATCAGCGACGGACCGGCACGCCAGGATCCGTTCCTGCCTGTGATGAAGGAACTGGCTGGAAGTGATGCTGACTCCAGACAGTTCATCCTTGCGACGATCAACCTTTATGAGAAGTACAAACCCGGCCCCAACGACCCACCGAATCATGCCTCCTACCGCCGCAACCCGGCGCTGCTGGAGGCCTACGGCGGCGTGCGAACCTGTCACATGTTTGCTCCGGGCGCGCTGAAGCCGATCTGGACTTTCGACGACGGCATGAAGTCAGGCGAACTTTTTGGCCTCGCCCGAAAGGCATATGAGGACTGGCGGAAGCCGCTGGATGAGGTCGCCGAATCAATGAAGAACAATCGCGAGCTAAGGCGTGATCCGGACACGCTGGCAAAGCTCGCAGAACTCTGGGCGACCGGCCACGCGGTGCCGCCGGCGCTCAACGCGCTGACCGATGCGATCAAACAGGCCCGCCGGGATGACAAGGCAGACCCCCGCATTGAAAAGTGGAGCTTGCGCGCGGCGGATATCGCCTACGCCGGGCGCTACTTCGCCGAAGCAGCCAAGCACTACCAAGACTTTGACAAAGCCTTCAAAGAGTCGCCGCAGCGGTTCAACGCGCGGCTTGGACGCGCAAAAGCGCTGTTTGCGGCTGGCGACAATCCCGGTGCGATCAAGGCACTTGAGGAGATCGGCGAAGACGCGCCAGCCGAAGTCACAGATGAAGCAGCCAAGCTGGCGGAGCAGGCCGGACAAAGCCGGCCCGGGTAGGCTGGAATAGGCATTGCGCATGCCGGGCCGGCCCGTATATTGCAGGCTCCCCCGATGCCACCAGACCCGGTACGCTATGCGCAGAGTCCTGTTCATGCTGCTTGGCGCCGTCGCCGCTTTGGCGGGCGGTTGCGGCTCAACTGAACCATTTCCCGGCCGCGGGCCCGAGGCAATTGACCGGGCATCCAGCGCCCCGGTACGCAGCCGCTGGAGCCCGTACCTGCAGGTCATGTCGGACAAGGAACGCACGGAGTTCCTTGCCATGCAGGATGAGGGCGACCGCGAACAGTGGCTGCGCCGCAACGGCATGGACGTTCGAGTTGAGTTGTCGCAGAAGCTTGCGCGCGGCATCTCTGAGGAAGCCGCCCTGCGCCGCATCAGCGACAAGCCGGACAGCAGCGTGCGCGAAGGCAGCACGACCATGCTGTTCTTCAGCCGTTTCAACACACAGTCGCGCACGCATTTCTGGATGAAGTTTGAGGACGACCAGCTATTAAGCTGGAACAGCTACACCCGAGAGCGCCAGGACCGCGAACGCGAAGTGCTCGAGTTCGAGAACAAGCTGCAGCGTCGCTTTGACGTGGTGCTTGAGCGCGGCATGGGCATCAACGAGATCAACCGGCAAGCCGCCAATGCCCGCGAAGACCTGAACAGGGTGGAGCTTGCCTACCGCGAGCGCACCGCCGACGCAGGCTATCGCGGAGTGTACTCAGCGCCCGGCAGCCGCGACTACATCATTGCCGAGAACCTTCTTTACGCACAGACCCGTAACGAGATGTTCGAGTGGTTCCAGGGACGGCAGCCGGACAAGGTAATCCAGCAACGACCCTTCGAGACTCACCGGTACTTCACGCTCCACCGCGGCCATGGCGGACAGGAGACGGTCGTTACCGTTGAGTTCGTGTTCGAGGACGGCAAGCTGCTTGACTGGTTTGTCTTTCACGACTCGTAGCAGCCCTGGCAGTCGGCCCTTTGCACGCGCACGTGATGCGCTATACAGGCCACTGTGAAACCGGGCCGTTGCAGTGAGCAGGAAATCCACAAACCGACTGCCAGACACCGAGCGCAAGTTTGAACGTGGCGACTGGGTGTCCGCTGCCGCGCTGCCTTCGCTGGGGCGCCTGCCGTTGCTGTCTGCGCTGCTTGGCGCGCTGGTTGGCGTAGTCGGCGTGCTCTTCTTTGCCGGCTCAGAGCTGCTGCGCAACCTGTTGCTGGGCAGCTATGGCGGCTTGGTGGATCATGCCGAGGGCGCGCCGGAAAGTCGCGGTTGGTTCGGCTCACTGACTGGCCTGCTGCCTGACCCCGACCCATCAAACCCGCGTGTCTGGATGCTGGCGCTGGTGCCTGCGGCCGGCGGATTGCTGCTTGGTCTGTGGTACAAGCTGACGCGCGACACCACACAGTCGGGCACCGAGGTTGCTATCCGTGCCTTTCACAACGAGCGCGGCCGCTTTCAACCCGGCAATCTGTGGAAGAAGTTCGTCGCTTCCACCATCACTCTGGGCACAGGGGGCGCAGCCGGACGCGAAGGACCGATTGCCCTGATGGGTGCCAGCATCGGCAGCAGCCTGGCCACACGCTTTGGTCTGACACAGCGCGAACGTCGCATCCTGCTGGTGGCAGGCCTGGCCGCGGGCATTGGCGGCATGTTTCGCGCGCCTCTGGCGGGCGGACTGATGGCCGCCGAGATTCTGTACGGCGACGCCGAGTTTGAGCCCGATGTGCTGATCCCCGGCACCATCGCCAGCATTATCAGCTACTGCGTGTTCTGCCTGAACTTTGGTTGGGGCAGCCTGTTCGGCAAGGTCGCCGCGGATTATCACTTTCATAATCCGCTTGAGTTGCTGCCGCTGACCGCGCTTGCTGTCGCGTTGACGCTGGCGGCATTCTTGTACGTCGTCGCGGTTCGCGTGGTCGGCAGGCTGGGGGCACGCGTGCCGCGCGTCGTGCGCCCTGCCGTGGGCGCGGGCCTCGCCGGCGTTGTGGCGATCGTGCTTTACCTGCTGAGCGCACAGTTCAGCGAAAGCGGCGAGCCGCACCGCGTGCTGTTTGCCGTCATGGGCGACGGATATTCGGCGCTGAATCTTGCGCTGGGCGGCCAGGGCCTTTGGTGGCTTTTCCTGCTTGTCGCTGGCGGGAAAATTGTCGCTTCGGCGCTGACCATTGGCTCAGGCGGCGCGGGCGGCTTCTTTGCACCCAGCATGGTGATCGGTGGTTGCGTGGGCGCGGGGATTGGCATTCTGTTCTATCAGGCCCTGCCAAACGACCTGCTTCCAAGCGGCTTGGTGCCGTCGGGGCCGGGCGCGATGTCGTCTGTTATCGCGGTTTTTGCGCTGGTAGGCATGGCGGGATTCTGGACAGCCGCTGCCAAGGTGCCGATCGGCAGCGTGATCATCGTAAGCGAACTGACCGGCAGCTATCACCTTTTGCTGCCGGCGTTGTGGACATGCGCCATCACATTTGTGCTGGCGCGCGGCTTTCGGATCTACCAGACGCAGGTTGCAACGCAGCGGGACAGCCCCGCGCACGTCGGCGACTTTGCGGCCAACGTGCTGAAGGAAATCCGCGTCTCCGAGATCCTGGATGAACTGTCCGGCTACGAGACCGTTGACGAGGGCACATCGCTGCAGACCATCCTGGCTATGAAGACCTCGCGGCAGGCCTACTACCCCGTGGTCAACCGCCAGGGCCGCTTTGTCGGCATCTTCAGCCTGAACGATGTGCGTTCGGTGCTCGATGAAGCCGAGGTGTGGCAACTGCTGGTCGCCGCCGACATCGCGCGGCATGAGGTCACCACCGTGCACCCGTCGGACACCCTGGCCGACGTCGCCGGGAAGTTCGCCGATACAAGCTATGATGAGTTTCCGGTTGTCAGCGACGACGACGAAACGCGCTTGCTGGGCATCATAAGCCGCCGCCAGTTGAATAACGCCTACATCCGGCGTGTTATGCACTATGACCAGGCCGCCAGGGCGGAGCACGCCAAGGTGCAGCCGTCGAAGCGCATGAAAAAGGTTAAGAAGTGAAGCAAGTCGATTACTACACGGGCACGCCGGAGACCCGCATCGGGCGGATTCGCATCACCAGCCTGCTCGACGGATGGCTGAGCCTCGACGGCGGCGCGATGTACGGCATGGTGCCCAAGGTACTCTGGCAGCAGCACCTGCCGGCCGATGACCGGAACCGTGTTCGCATGGCCATGAGGCCGCTGCTGGTGCGTACGCCCCAGAACACGGTGGTCATCGAAAGCGGCATCGGCCAGGCCATCCCGGTTGACCTGCACGAACGTTACGGCATTGAACGCGTGGGCCCGACGCTGGATGAGCTTGTGCGCGCACAAGGTGTTGATCCCGCCGACGTGGACACAGTCGCGTGCACGCATCTGCATTGGGATCACAGCGGCGGCTTGTGCCGGAAGCTGGAGGCAGGCTACTCACCCACATTTCCCAACGCCCGCTACGTGCTGCAGCAAGGCGAGTGGGGTATTGCCGTCAATCCGCAGCGCTTTCACAAGGCCAGCTATGCGCCGGAATCACTCAAGCCGATCGAGCAGCGCGGGCAGCTTGCGCTGGTGAACGGCGACGCCGAGATTGTGCGGGGCATCCGCTATGATTTCACCGCAGGCCACACCGAGAACCATGCGGTGATCTGGTTTGAAGACGGTGGAGAAGCTGGCGTTTTCTTTGGCGACCTTGTGCCGACATTGAGCCACGTGCCGACGTCATGGATCAGCGCCTACGACATCAACGCGGGCGGAAGCTACAGCGCGCGAGAAGTTCTTTACCCCAACGTCGTGAAGCAAAACGCCCGCTGCTTCTTCTACCACGAGCCCGAGTACCCCGTCGGCACCATCGTTCAGGACAAAAACAAGTACCGCGCCAAGCCACTACTTCAGCCCTGAAGCGCCGGGCTCTATGCGCGCTCGGGAATGAACTCGATGTCATGCCCCAATGCCTGACGCAAGAGCCGCACATGGTGAGTGGCTCCGTCGATTTCCAGGGCCGCGTCTCCGGTGACGCCAACGTGCAGGCGCAGAACTGTTCCGCGTCTGACGCCGCGCAGCTGCTTGACTACACCCTGGCGCCCGCGGTCGAGGCCGGCTGCCACTCGCAGAATGCCCGCCATGATGCGCACCGCGTACCGATCATCCGAATCGAGCTCAGCAAACGAGCCGTGCCGGCGTTTGGGCGCGCCGCTGACACTGTATCTTGCGGCCAGCGCCATCATTTCGAGTTCCTTGTCCGACGCGCCGCGCAGGCCGCCGCCGCGAATCAACTGGTATCCAATGTGCTTGCGATCGATGTAGCTGATGCCGTGGCCGATGTCCGAAAGCATGCCGGCAACCTCAAGCAACAGCCCGAACCTGGACGACAGGCGGTGAATGCGCCTCGTGCACTCGAACATTTGCGCCGACAGCCTTGCCAGGCAATGCGCGCGGGACTGGTCCGCGCCGAGGTTCGCCAGCAGCTCGTTGGCGCTTGTGCGCAGGATGTCGCTCGGCAGTGAGTCCGTTTCAAACACCTTCCCCATTTCACGCAGCAGCAACCCCTCGCGCAGCGCGGCTTCGCACAAAAGGAAACGGTCAGCGCGCGTAGCTTCCAGAACACGCGACAGCACCAGCGCACCGATGTGAATCGTGTCCACTCGCTTAGAGTCAACTCCCGCGACATTCATCCGGTCAGCCGCCCTGGCGCTGATCAGGTCATCTGCCAGATCGGCCAGCTCAGCCGCGCGCACCTCACACCCCGTCAGGTTCCCCCACGTCTCATGACCGCGCAGCCGGATGCAGGCCCGGCCCAGCGCCAACTGGGTGCCCGAAGTTGCCACCACCACGTCGATGCCCCGCCGCCGCACATCGAACAGCAGGTCCTCAGCCGCTGCTTTCACAAGCCGCTCAAGCTTTATCCTGGCACGCCTCGATAACGGGTCGTCCGACCCGATCGCGTCGCGAAGCCGTCGCACGCCCAGCGGCAGGCTCTTGCCGATCACCAGCTTGCCGTTGCGGCTGTACATGACTTCAAGGCTGCCGCCGCCAAGATCGAGCACCAGCCCGCGCTGTCGTTCAAGATCGATCGAATGGCAGACTCCGCGAAAAATCAGCTCAGCCTCATCGCGCCCGTCGATGAGTTTGGCTTTGATACCCGTGCGGCTAGCTACTTCCGACAAGAATGCGTTGCCATTTTCGGCCTCGCGCACGGCGCTGGTCGCTACTGCGGCAATCCGGCTTACTGAAAGGCGCCGGCACATGGCTGCGAACCGTTCCAGCGCGTGCATTGCCGATGCCGTGTTGTCGGCCCGCAGCTTGCCGGTGCGAAACACGCCTTCCCCGAGCTTCACTCGCTCGCGTTCACGATCAACCATCTTGAACGAGTGCGGCCCGATCGCGTCCGCGATCACCATGTGCACCGAGTTTGAACCGATATCGATCGCCGCCAACCTCACCGGACTGACTCCGCTGTGCCGTACCGCGCTATGAGAATCTCCTGCGAGGCACGCCTGGACTCTGCCTCCGGCTCGATTCGCCGCCAGGTGGCGTCCGGCCCGAGTTCCCAGGCCTGGGCGTTTGACGACAGCGGCAGATCAAGACACTCGTCAATCACGCGCGCCTTCAGCTCGGCGTTGAGGATCGGAAAACACGTCTCCACGCGACGGTGCAGGTTGCGCTGCATCCAGTCCGCGCTGGCAGCATAGGTATGCTCGCCGTCCGGGCCGAAGCTGTACACACGGCTGTGTTCAAGCCAACGCCCGACGATCGACCGCACCCGTATGTTTTCAGATAGCCCCTCGACACCCGGCCGCAGGCAGCACACGCCGCGAACCACCAGGTCAATCGAGACTCCGGCCTGCGATGCCTCGTACAACGCGTTGATCACCCCGGGATCCGACAGCGAATTGACCTTGGCGCGAATGCGTGCCGGATTGCCGGCGCGGGCCAGCGAGGTCTGTTCACGGATCCGGTCCAGGACCATCTGGTTGAGCGTAAACGGTGAGTAGAACAACTGCTGCATCTTCGGCGGCTCACCGGGCGCGGTCAGTTTCCGGAACAGCCTGTGCACGTCGGCGCAAATCTCCGGGTCAGCCGTGAGCAGGCTGACGTCGGTGTATGCGCGCGCAGTGGCGGTGTGATAGTTCCCTGTGCCCAAGTGGGCATAGCGGCGCAGGCCGTCCTCTTCGCGCCTTAAGACCAGCATCATCTTGGCGTGCGTCTTGTACCCGACGACGCCATACATGACCTGCACGCCAGCGCTTTGCAGTTGTGCCGCCAGGTTGATGTTCGCGGCTTCGTCAAAGCGTGCCCGCAGCTCAATTACGGCTGTCACTTCCTTGCCGGCGCGGGCGGCCTTGAGCAGGGCGTCGGTGATCGAAGACCGCTCACCGGTGCGGTAGAGCGTAACCATCACCGCCAGAACCGCCGGGTCAACCGCTGCACGCTCAAGGAAGTCCAGCACAGGCGTCAGCGACTGGTACGGGTGATGCAGCAGCACGTCGCCGCCACGCAGCGTCTCGTACAACGTCTCAGGATCAGCCAGCCGTTGCGGTACGCTGGGCGTGTGCGGCGGGTACTTCAGGTCGGGCAGGTCCGCGAGAGCGTACAGCAAAACCAGCCTCCCAAGGTTGACCGGCCCGTTGACGCGGTACAGGTCCTCCGGCGCAAGCTCGAAATGATCCAGCAGCCGTTGCGCCACATCCGGCGGGCAGTTCTCGGCGACCTCAAGCCGGACGGCATCACCGTAGTTGCGGTGCGGCAGTTCGTAACGCAGCGCCTCGGCAAGGTCCTGTATCTCTTCTTCGTCAAGCCACAACTCGCTGTTGCGCGTCACGCGAAACTGGTAGCAGCCTTTGACTTCCATGCTGGGAAACAGCGCACCGACGTTCGCGTGAATGACGGCTGACAACAGCACAAAGTCGTTCGGCCCGCCGGAAACCGCAGAGGGCACCTTCAGCACACGCGGCAGCAGGCGCGGCGTCTGCACAATCGCCACGCCGATATTCCGCGCAAACGCGTCCTGGCCTTCAAACTGCACGCAGAAGTTCAAGATGCGATTCAGTACGTTAGGGAACGGATGTGCAGGGTCCAGCCCCACCGGGGTCAGCAACGGCTGCACCTCGCGGTCGAAGTACTGTGCCGCCCAATCTGCCACCTGGGTGGACCACTCGCTACGCCGCAAGATGCGAACACCGTTGGCCGCCAGTGCCGGCGTAAGCAGGTCGTTAAACACGCGGTACTGCTCGCTGACCAGCACGCGCGCGGTGTCGTGGATGCGCTTCAGCAGGTCTTCGGGCCGTACTTCTTCCGGCCCGATCGAAGCAACCCCAGCCGTGGCCTGTTCTTTGATGTTGCTGACCCGGACCTCAAAGAACTCATCCATGTTGCTGCACGAGATCGTCAGGAAACGCAGGCGCTCAAGCAGTGGCACGCGCTCATCCGCGGCCTGTGCCAGCACCCGACCATTGAACTCCAGCAATGACAGTTCTCGATTGATGAATTGTGATCGGTCGTTCATGTCCCTTCGAATAACCTCGGCTGCTCCCTCGATCCGTTCCTGGCCACCGACTCTACCTGCTGATTGTAAAGATCTCGTTAGGGGCTGATCGCCCACACTACGGCGCGATGCCGCGCCGGATGCCTGGATGCGCTGCCGACGCCTGGCCGCTGCGATGCGCCTATTCTCCATGGCCGCAGCCGCCTCCGCCGGGTGTGCAAATCTCGATCGCGCTGCCTGCATCCAGTGTGCCGGAATGCTTGGCAGGCAATTCCAGCGTGGACGCGTCGGCGCGAATCATGCGATTCTCCCCCACCGTGCCCGGCGCACCGCCTTGCTCGCCTGCAGGGGCTCTCCTGCGCCGCTCACTCAGCACCGCAAACTGTGCATCATGCAGCGCGCGTACGCGGCGCACGACGCCGTCACCGCCGCGATTCCTGCCCTGCCCGCCACTGCCTTCGCGCAGGCTGTACTCTTCCACGCGCAACGGGTACGCGTGCTCAAGCGCTTCTACGGGTGTGTTGAGCGTGTTGGTCATGTGGCTGTGGGTTGCGCTCGCGCCCGGGCGGTGCCGCCCGCCACCATAGCCGCCCGCGATGGTTTCGTAATAGGTAAAGGGGCGTCCGTCAGGCCACGAACCGCCGATGGTCAGGTTGTTCATCGTGCCCTGCGCCTGGGCAGGGACCAAGCCGGGTGCGGCTTGGGCCAGTGCCTTGAAGCAGACGTCCACGATGCGCTGGCTAGTCTCGACGTTGCCGCCAGCGACAGCTGCCGGCCGCCTTGCATTGACGACGGTGCCCTCGGGGGCAACCACCTCGATGCAATCAAAGCAACCGGCATTGATCGGCGGCCGCGGGTCGCAAAGACAGAGCACCGCGTAGTACGCCGCACTCTGCGTCACAGCCATCACGGCGTTGACGCCGCCGCGCACCTGCGGCGCGCTGCCTGTAAAGTCAAAGCGCAGCTTGTTCCGCGTCACTGTCAGGGTCACGCGAATCGGGATGTCCCGGGTACCCATCCCGTCGTCGTCGAGATAGTCCTCCGCCGCGTAAACCCCCTGCTTCAACCGCTTCAGATTCGTCGTCATCAGCGCCCGGCTGTGAGCAAGCAGTGCACCAGACAGGCGGTTGAACCGCACCTTCCCGAAACGCTTCCATATCTCGTCGAGTCGATTCATGCCGCGATCGCAAGCCGCCAACTGTGCCCACAAGTCGCCTTCGCGCTCGATGGGCGTGCGTGTGTTTTTCAGGATCCAGTCCCACACTTCGGTCAGGCATCCGCCCTCTTTGATTTTGACGGGCGGAACTACCAGCCCCTCAGCGATCAAGTCCTGCTGCGGCGCCATGCTCCCAGGGGCCGCGCCGCCGATGTCGGCGTGGTGCGCGCGGTTCGCGACGTACCCGATCAACAGCTTTCCACTCCAATCGAAGTAAACCGGGGCAACCATTGTGATGTCGGGAAGATGAGTCCCGCCCTGGTAAGGATCATTCACAACTGCGTAGTCGTTCTGTTTCAGGCCTAGAGGAATTGTTGCGTGAACACTCGCAGGCATGCTGCCCAGGTGCACGGGCAGGTGCGCGGCTTGTGCCAGCAGGCGCCCCTTGGCGTCAAATAGCGCGCAGGAGTAGTCCTGGCGTTCCTTGATATTCGGGCTGAGCGCCGCGCGCCTAAGCGCCTCGCCCATCTCCTCGGCGATGCCGACGAGCGCGTGGTGCAGCACGGTAATCTCTGCGGCGTACCTGCTCACTTTCGTGCCTTTCCCTTCCGCGCAGTCCGCCGGGCCATCGAAAGGAGCAATTGACCCGAGTTCGTCACCTGTAGCTTCCATCCCTTCTTGACGTACAGGCAGGACGAAAGCTCGGTGACAATTGCCGGGCCGTCGAGTCTTGCGCCTGCCGGCAGTTCCTCACGGTCATGTACCGGTGCGCCGGCGGACAGCCCGTGCGCAGCGGGTTTCCTGCTGCCTTTGATAAGGCTTGGTACTGCCGGCGGATTGCTGCGCGCTTCAACACGCACGCGCACGTTCACGATCTCGGCGGCGTGGCCGGTCAGCTCGAAAGAAAACTGCCGCTGATGCTGCTTCTCAAATCGCTTCTTCCACGTTGCTGTCAGCGGCACGTTCAGCTCAAAACTCTGCCCGACGTATCGTACATCAGCGCTTCTACTCGACTTGAACGGGCCCTTGAGGCCACATTCGAGCAACTCACTCTCGGCACGCGATTGAAGCTCAGACGCTGCGGCCTTTGCCCGGACAAACGCCTTCTTGTCGCCATCGTTCACCAGCAGCGTCCGGGACAGGTCGCGCGAAGCCGGCGTGTGCAGCATTCCCAGCGCACACAGCAGCCCGGGATGGCGCGGGACGATGACCTGCTGACTGCCGATCAGCTCTGCCAGGTCGCACGCGATCAACCCGCCGGCGCCGCCAAACGGCACCAGCGGCAGCCCCGAAATGCCGTGCCTCTCGACGGTCACGCGCCGCAGCGCGCGCTCAATGCCGGCCAGGGCAACGCGCATGACGGCCTGCGCGGCTTGTCTGGGCGTGCCAATGCCCAGCGTTGCAAGTGCCTGCATTGCAGGCGTGACGTGAAGTGGCATTTCACCGCCCAGCTTCAGGTCCGGCGGGATTCGACCGAGAACAAGCAAGGCATCGGTAAGCGTCGGCAACTTCCCACCCTTGCCATAGCATGCGGGGCCGGGGTCAGCGCCGGCACTTTGCGGGCCTGCGTGCAGCGCGCCGCCTGCATCCACCCAGGCGATCGATCCCCCACCGGCGCCGATGGTGTGGATGTCAAGGCTTGGCGTACGCAGCGGCAGACCCGCGATCTCCGTAACCGGCCGCAGCACCGCTTCCTTGTGCACGAGCGACACGTCCGTGCTCGTGCCGCCTACGTCAAACGCCAATCCCGATTCCACTCCCTCGGCATCCAGCGCCGCGCGCACGCCCGCAATGCCGCCCGCCGGGCCCGACAGGGCGAGCTTCACCGGCTCGTCCGCTGCGATTGTTGCCGGCAGCCAACCGCCCGCAGAGTGCATCAGCACCACGCGCGTCGGCCTAACGCGCTGCTGCAAGCCGCCGATGTATGCGCGCAACTTTGGCAGCAGTCCCGCGTTGGCGGCAGTCACCAGGCTGCGCTCATATTCGCGGAACTCAGGGGCGAGGCGCGACGACAGCACGACGGGAATGCCTGCGTCCGCAAAAGCGCGGCCCAGTGTTTCCTCGTGGGCGGCGTTCGCGTAGCTGTGCAACAGGCAGATGCCGACGGCTTGCACCCCGGCGGCTTGAACCGCCTTGACCACCCTCTGCACTTCGGTAAGTGACAGCTCGGTTTCAACCTGGCCTTGTGGGCCGATTCTTTCAACAACTTCAAATCGCAGCTCGCGCGGGATCAGCGGGTCACGTTGTGCCGGCTCGAGGGCGTACAGGTCTTCCGGCGCGCGGTTCTGCCGCCCGATGGCCAGCACGTCGCGGAACCCCCTGGTCGAGACAAAGGCAACGCGCCCCAGCTTGCCCTCTAGCAGGGCGTTGGTCGCGACTGTCGTGCCGTGGATCAGCAACTCTGCGCCGCCAAGCCGCTCCAGCGCCGCAGCTACCGCCTTTGCGGGGTCGTCCGGGGTGCTGGGAAGTTTGCACGTTCGAATCTCGCCGTCGCGCGACAACACGGCGTCGGTGAACGTTCCGCCGACGTCGATTGCCGCGATTGAGGGTGCGCGCTTCGCTTGAGCCATTCACTTTCCGCCTGCGTGCCGTAACGCCCATGCCTCGATCAGCCGCGCGACCTCCGGCGCAGCTTCGGCGCTGACCAGGTGGCCGTAGCCCTCGATTGCATGGACGCGGCAGTCTTTCATCTGCGCCCACGCCTTCAACTGATCCGGGGATGCGCTGATCGTGTCACGGGTGCCGTACATTACCTCAAACGGCAGCGCCGCGACCTGCAGTCTCTCACGCGTGTCAAATCCATTGAGCAGCTTAAGCCTGGCCGCCAGTTCACGATGATCCAACGCCTCAAAGCGCTGAAGGAACTTTCGGCGCTCCTCGCCCTGCAAGGTGCCTGCCAGCTTCCATGAGGCCAACCGCCGAGACACCGGACGCAACAACGTGCGTGGCAATAGGCGCGCGGCAGTCTGCCCGATGGCGGACGCAAACGGCTCGGCTTCATGTGCAAAGGTCGAGATCAGGAAAACTGACCGCAGGCTGCCACCGTGGCGCAACGCGGTTTCCTGTGCGACCGCGCCGCCGAAGCTCTCACCGATCAGCAGTTTGCTGCCTGTGCGGCCCACACGCTCTGCGACCAGGCGGCAAAGCGTCCCCCACCGCAGCGGCACCCCCACCGGATAGGCAAACACCTGCAGCCGCACGGGCTGAAGCTGCTCGGCGATCTTCTCGGCACAGAAGCCTTCGCCATCCAAACCGGGCAGGTAGAGGACGTCCATGCGCCAATGAAAGCGGACGGCGTTGCTGCCGTCCACTCTCGTCGTCTGGTCTTGTCGGCGCTGGCTACGCGTTGACCGGCAAGCCGGCCTTCTGCCATGCGTCAAAGCCACCAACAATGTTGCTTACGTTGGTGTAGCCCAGCTTGCGCAGCGCACCCTGCGCCATGCCGCCGCGCATCCCGCTCTTGCAGTACACAACGACCGGGGCCGTCGGGTCGGGAATGTTCTTGGGCACGGTGTCTAGAATCACGTCAAGCGGAATGTGCGTGCTGCCGGGAATCGTGCCGGAGGTCAACTCCTGCGGCATGCGCACGTCAATCAGCGTGAGTAAAGGTTGAGCAACTGCTTTGACTACTTTTGTCTTCTTGCGTTTCGGTCGGACGGCTGCGGTGGTGGTAGGCTCAAGAATCGTTGCTGCGTCAGTGGGTCGAAGTCGAGGTGGCAGTTGCATTGCGGGTCCCTTATCCAACGGCCTAGAAACAGAGGTCCAAAGAGCTTTCTACTGGCGAACCATAATTATATGAACTTCCGGCTGAATTGGAAGCGCCAACCTTCATGCCGCGGCACTTTTGGCGCGATTGCAATGGCGCCTCAGTCCAGTCGGCCGCGGCGTTGACCATCGTGCACCGCACCGTTATATGCTGCGGGGCAAGCAGTTACGCGCGACTTCGACCAAGGAACGATTCGATGGCCTTTTCACGACCCAAGATTTCGGTTTTCGGCGCAGGTTTTGTTGGCAGCACCGTCGCGCAACGTTGCGCCGACCGCGAGCTGGGCGACGTCATGCTGATCGACATCGTCCCAGACATGCCCAAGGGCAAGGCGCTGGACTTGTTCGAGAGCAGCCCGGTCGAGCGCTTTGACGCAAACGTGCAGGGCAGCAACAACCCCGATGACGTCAAGGGCAGCGACATCGTCGTCATCACCAGCGGCATCCCGCGCAAGCCCGGCATGAGCCGCGACGACCTGCTGAAGACCAACGCAAACATCGTGCACGGTGTCGTGGACAAGGTGAAAGAGCACGCGCCCGGCGCAATCATCATAATGGTCACCAACCCGCTGGACGTGATGACCTTCGTGGCGCATCAGCGAAGCGGCTTTTCAAAGCAGCGGGTGATCGGCATGGCGGGCGTGCTGGATAGCGCCCGCATGGCCAGTTTCGTTGCCATGGAACTTGGCGTTTCTGTCAAGGACATCAGCCCGATGGTGCTGGGCGGCCACGGCGACACGATGGTGCCGCTGCCGCGCTACACGACAGTCAGCGGCATCCCGATCACCGACCTGATGCCGGCTGACCGCATCGAAGCCATCAAC
>CAZZBH010000008.1:0-57683 GCA_964652605.1 uncultured Planctomycetaceae bacterium | reverse complement strand
AGGGCGATCGCGGCGCCGGAGGGGTCGGTGATGATGCAGAAGCGGCCGACTTCCGGGATGTCTGTGGGCGGGTGGATCGGCGCGGCGCCCAGGTCCTGCGCGCGTTGCCAGTGCGCATCGACGTCGTTGACGGCGATGTAGCTCATCCAGTGAGGCGGCACCTGGTCGGGGAATTGCGGCGCCGACATCTTCATGATGCCCGCCACCGACTTTTCGCCCTTGGTCATCAGGCGATAGACACCGCCGCCGGCTTCCGGCCCCAGCGGCCAGTCTTTGTGCGTCCAGCCCAGCAGCGACTCGAGGAAGCTGACGGCGCGCTCGTCGTCGCGGGTCATCATCTCGTTCCAGAGGAACTCGACGTGCGCGGGCTTTGGCGGCTGTGCGGGCGCCGCGGCCTTCTTTGCAGCTTTCTTTTTCGCTGCCTTCTTCTTTGCGGGCTTCTTCGCGGGCTTTCTCGCCGCCTTTTTGGCGACTTTCTTGCCAGCCTTGTTAGCCGACTTCTTTGCTGCTTTCCTGGCGGGTTTCTTCGCCGCCTTCTTTGCTTTCTTGGCCATACAACCTCCTTTGGGTTCAGGCCGGAAACGTTAGCAGCCGGCGGTTCATCGCCCAAGTGCGATATGCAGCGATCGACAGGATTGTCGGTCCCACCCGAAGCTAGCTGATTGAGGTCGGGATAACCCGGGTAGCGGTCAGTGCAACTCCGAGCAGACCAATGACTAACAGCGACCAGATCGGCTCGCGTTCAGCACTGCAACCAGCGCCGCCGCTGTCCTTCTTTACGGGTTTGTCGTTGTCCGATGGCGGCGGAGGAGGTGTTGCGCTGCCGCCCGCTCCGGTGCCGAGGGTGCCAGCCGGTGGCGGCGTGGGCAGTGCGGCCCCACCGGTTTCGTCGGCGCCGATGTCCCACGTTCCAGTGCGCGTGTTGCCGTCGTAATCGTCTGTGAAACCGGCGATGGTTGCCCCGGCGTCAATGCAAGGGCTGCCTGCGGCGAGGTGCCATGTCGCGTCCACCTGCGGGTCGCCCTCGGTGCTGTTGGTGTCGGTGCCCGACGAGCTCTTCCACTGGGCCAGCGTCAGGTTGTAGCTGCCCGTGGGCTCCCACCAGAACACCGCGCTGCCGCCCTGCTTGTAGTAGCGGTTGTTGCTCATGGTCAGTGTGCCGGTGTGGGCGCCGGCTGCCATGAACAGCATCGGCCGGGGCGACGCGCTGCCGAGCACGATGATGTTGTTGCGGACTTCACAGTCATGGCACGGCACATCGCCGATGCTGCCACCGAAGCTGGTGCGCGCGAAGCGAATGCCGCCCTGCTGCGACTTCGCCACGTTGATCATGGTGTTGTTGTAGACGCGGGCGCGCAGCGCGGCTTCAAGGTCAATGCCGCTGCCTTCGCAGTTTTCGATGATGTTGTTGCGGGCGATGCAGTCGCGGCAACTGTAGTACTCGGGGTTAGCGACCGTGTCGTAGAACTGCTCGCCGCTCGATTGCGCCATGCTGATGCCTTTCTGGCCGCAATTGCGTATCAAACAACGCTCAATGATGCTGCCGATACTGCCGCCCTTGGGATAAACACCGTTGGTGGCGATGTCGTGAATGTAGCAGTCCTGCACCAGCATGTGGTCGCCGTTGACGTTGTCGATGCCCTCGGCGTTGCTGGGGTCGCGCACGCCCGAGTTGTAGATCTCGCAGCGGCGGATGGTGACGTTGTCCGCGGCTGGAATCTTGACGCAGTCGCGGCCCGAGCCGTGGATCCTGCAGTCCTCCACCAGGCACGGCCCGGTGTCGATCTTGATCGCGTAGAAGTACCCGCCGCGCATCTCCAGCCGCCGCACCGTCACGTTGGACGCGGTGCCGATGTACATGGCGTTGTCGCGACCGGCTGTGTCGGTGGGCTCAGCGATGATGGCCCATTCGCCGGCGTGGCTTTGAAAGGTCAGGTTGTCCTTTGTGATGTAGAAATCGCCGGTGTACGTTCCGGCGCGGAACGTGATGGTATCCCCCGGGCTGGCCTCCGCATGGGCCTTTGCCAGCGTGGCGAAGGGCGAAGCCAGTGTGCCCGCGCCGGTCGCGTCGCTGCCGTTGGTGGCGACGAAAATCTCCGCGGCGCTCACGGCGCAGCAAGCCATACAGGCGACGATCCAGGTTCGAATCACGGGCACCTCCACAGAACTGCGGCACTCATGAAGCATACCCCATGCGCGCGCCGGGAAAGCCCCATTTGCGCCCAAAGCGGAGTCGGACAACTCCATTGCTGCAGCAACAAGGTGCCGCTAAGGTGTCCCCCCTGCTTGAAGGACCTTTCAACCTGGAGAAGCTGAATGCGACAACTGACCACCCTGACACTCTTGCTTGCGCTGGCCCTGGCGCCGGCACTTCTGGCGCAATCCACCTCGGGCGCGCTGGCGGCCAATGACGACACCTTTACACACCCCGGTTCAGTCCTGCCGGGCACGGGCGGCGGGCCCCGCCACTACGAAGCCATCCAGTTCAATGTGGTCACGACGGGCACCTACACGCTGACTTACACGTGCAGCGGATACACGGGGGCGGCTTACCCATTCCAGGGGTTCTTTCAGCCGGGATCGCCCATTACCAACTACTGGGGCAACGGCGT
Source organism: uncultured Planctomycetaceae bacterium (assembly GCA_964652605.1). Taxonomy (GTDB): domain Bacteria; phylum Planctomycetota; class UBA8742; order UBA2392; family UBA2392; genus JADJRK01. The sequence goes on along the minus strand of CAZZBH010000008.1, from coordinate 55,071 downwards.
TTCGGGTGGCACTTCGGTTGTGGTCACGACCAACTTCAGTGTCACCGGCTTGTTCACGATTGTTCTGACTTCAGCGGGCAACAGTGCCACAGGCACCTGGACACTGTCGATCAGCGGCCCCGGCACGCTGGAAATGGGGCCGGTCATCCGCTCGTGCACGCCCAACTCGGGCTCAACGGGCGGCGGCACCAGCATCACGATTGACGGCGACTTTCTTACCGGCGTGAACAATCTGACCGTCGGTGGCAACGCTGTAACGGGCCTGACCGTGCAAAACGACAACACGATCACCTGCCTTACACCGGCACACGCAGCCGGGACCGTCAACGTCGTAGCTAGTAAGCCCGCGGGCTTCGGGTTGACGTACACGTTCTTCAACGGGTTCACGTACAACCTGACACCGACCGCCGTCAGCAGTATTGTGCGACAGACGCCTTCGGGTGATTTGACGAACGCGGCAAGCGTTACCTTTCGCGTCACCTTCGCCGCATCCATTGCCGGGCTCAGCGCCTCGAACTTCACCGTCAACACCACCGGTGTCGCGGGCGCGAGCGTCACGGGCGTCAGCGGCGCGGGCACGCAGTGGGATGTCACGGTGGACACCGGCACCGGCGACGGCACACTTCGGCTTGACATGGATAACGATACGGGTGCCACGCCGACTTTGACCAACCTGCCGTTCACCACCGGCCAAAGCTACACCATCGATAAGTCCGCACCCGCCGTCGCAAGTATCACGCGCGTGGACGCAGACCCCACGACCGCCGCAAGCGTGGACTTCCTGATCACGTTCACCGAAGACGTCACCGGCGTTGCCACGGCAAATCTCAGTATCTCCGCTACCGGCGTCACCGGCGCCGGAATCAGCGGCATCGCGGGCACCGGCGATACCCGCACCGTCAGTGTCGATACCGGGAGCAACGATGGCACCATCCGGCTTGACCTGCTGAACCTCTCGCCTGCCATTACCGATATCGCGGGCAACAGCATTCAGGCGGCGTTCATCACCGGCGAAGAGTACACGATCGATCGCACACCGCCGACGCTGGCGATCGGCGCGCCAAGCGTGACTTCCACGGCGACCGGCCCGGTTCAGTTCGTTGTTACCTACACCGGGGCAGACACCATCACCCTGGCCGCCGGCGACATCACACTCAATACCACCGGCACAGCCGCCGGCAACATCGGCGTTTCCGGCACCGGCAGCACCGAGCGCACGGTAACCATCTCGGGTATCACGGGCCTTGGGGCCGTTGGGATCAGCATCGCCGCAGACACCGCAAGTGACGCCGCAGGCAACCTCGCGCCGGCAGCTGGGCCGAGTGCCACCTTCCAGGCCACCGAGGGCGCCAACGGCGGCGGCGGAGGCGGAGACGACGACGAAGGCGGATGCACAGCCGGACGCACCCCATCGCACGGCCTGATCTGGATGCTGGCCCTGGGCGCGCTTTCGGCGCTGATGGTTGTCCGCCGCATCCGGACAGCAAGCTAAGCCATGTGCGAGGCGCGGGCGGGCTTCGGCCTTGCCCGCGCCTTCTGCATTTGCCTCATTCCGGAAGGTTGCGGCGCTTGGATTCACTGACGTCGGCAGGCGGCAACTCAACGATGAACTTCGCGCCACCAAGCGTTTCGCCGGTTTCGACGCGCACGTTGCCGCCGTGGTTGTCCACCACGGTGTGCACGATGGCCAGGCCAAGGCCCGTGCCCTTGCCCGGCTCCTTCGTCGTATAGAACGGGTCAAAGATGCGCTGGCGCTGGTCTTCCGGCACACCGGGCCCGCTGTCTTCAATGCAGATCCTGACACCGCGCGACTCAGACGGCGAAATCGTCACGCGCACGGCGCCCCCTTCGGGCGACGCGTCGGCGGCGTTGATCAGCAGGTTCATCAGCACTTGCCCGACTTCTTCTTCGTTGCCGTAGAGCTGTGGCAGATCCTGGCGGATGTCCTCTTCAAGGCGGATTTCCTTCTGCTCCATGCGGTGCTTGACCAGCGGCAACGCTCGGCGCAGCGCGGCCTCAGCACTGAAGCGCTCGGGCTTCATGTCGCGCCGGCGCGAGAAATCGAGAATCTGCTTCATCAGGTGCTCAATGCGTTGCAGGCCCTCTTCGATCAACCCGATGTAGTCCTGCGCGCGCTCGTCCAAGCCATCCCGTTTGCGCAGGCGGCGCACCGCGTTCAGCATGCCGCTGAGCGGATTGTTGACCTCATGGGCGAGCCCCGCCGCAAGTGTGCCCGTGGCGGCCAGGCGCTGTGCCACGACCAGGCTTTGCTGCTGCTTCTGGATCGTACGCGTCGCGGACTTGACCTTGCCCTCGAGGTCGCCCTGGTACTCCTTGAGCTCAGAGAACATCGCGTTGAAGGCGGCCACCAGTGTCTCAATGTCCCCCCCACCGCCGGTGAAGCCTTCCACCTGAAGCCCCTCGGTGCCCTTGACGATGCGCTTGCTGTCCTCAAGCACGTTGCCCAGCGGCGCCAGCACGAAGCGGCGCAGCGCAAACATCAGCAGCACAAACACCGCCACCATGGCCAGTGCCAGCGTCGTAAACGCCGCGATCACGAGCGGCCCAAGCTCGGGCGTGCGCACAGGTTTAGGCTCGTGAAGCGGAATCTGGTCGATCGGAACCTTCAAACGCAGCAGGTACGTCAGGGTTTCGCGACCGTCCGGGTTGTACGGGTAAAACAGCATACTCCCCAGCCACTCATGGCGCCGCGTCTCAAACACCCTGCGCGCCACGGCCTCCTCTTCGCTGGTCAGTGTGGCGCCACTGCCTGCCGGCTTGGCGACATCCTGCCGGATGGTGCCATTTTCCATGCGCTCGATGACGGCCGCTTCGTCGATGCCGTACAGCTCGTCGCGCAGTGCCTGGTGCAGATTCGCCGGCGAGACCTGCAAAACGGGTTGAAGCTGGTGGATCACCAGCCTTTCGGCTGCCTTTGCAGCAGCCTGCTGGTAATCACGGTTCAACTTCTCGAATTCTTTGCGCGACTCGCTGGTCTGGGACTCGGCAGTTTCGTCGAGGCGTTCTTTGGCCTGCAGGGCCAGCAATCCCAGCGCCACAGCCAGCACGGCGGTTGCGGCAAGGACACCGATGGCGATTTTCAGGCGTAGCGACATCCGCGTGCATGGTAGCGAGCGCACCACAGATCGGCGAGGTCACGTCGGCGCTTGCCTTCGGCCGCGGGCTGCGTAACTCTAGACGTTCAAGTGCAAAAAACAGGTAGCGGCACACAATGGGAAAGCTGAAGTCCAAGCCGAAAGGAAGGCTGCATGGCACGGTGGTGCGGCTTCACGGCCAGCACGCCTGGGTGGATGCAGGAGGTGTTGAGTACCAGTGTGCCGTGCGCGGCAAGTTCAAACAGGGCAAGCGCAAGCAGCGCAGCCCGCTGGCTGTCGGCGACGAAGTCACGCTTGTGCCCGAGTCCGACAGCGAGGTGAATGAGGCGACGATCACCGAAATTGCCGAGCGCCGCACCGAGCTGTACCGCGCACACCCGCGTTTTCCACGCCAGCGGCAGGTGCTGGCAGCGAACATTGACCTGCTGGTGATCGTGCTTGGCGCCGACCGCCTTGAGGAGCAACTGATCACCGCTGACCGCCTGCTGATCAGCGCACGAAGCCAGGGCCTGACGCCGCTGATCGTGGTCAACAAGGTCGATCTGCGCCCGATGGCGGAAGCCCAGGTGGCAATGGCACCCTACCAGTGCGCGGAAGTCGCGATTCACTTCGTCAGTGCCGCACGGCATGAGCTGGGCGGGCTGGCGGCGGTGTTTCCCGGCAGGTCTGCGGTGTTTGCGGGGCCCTCAGGTGTCGGGAAAAGCAGCCTGATGAACGCGCTTGAGCCCGGCCTTAGATTGCGTGTTGGCGAGGTCGATGCCGAGGGCGAAGGGCGCCACACAACAACGCACGCCAGCCTGGTGCCGATGGCGGGCGGCATGGTGATCGACACGCCAGGGGTACGCGACTTTGGCTTCTGGAACATCGAACTGCACGAAATCAGCCTGTACTACCCGGACTTTCAGGGGCTTCGCGCGCAGTGCCGGTTCAATACCTGCACGCACCGGCATGAGCCGCATTGTGGTGTGAAGACAGCCGCCGAATCCGGCATGCTGGACAATGGACGCTATCTGCGCTACCTGGCCATCCTGCGGGAAGCCTGGAACCAGCAGGAGCAGCTGGGACACTGACCGCCGCGCTACGCCGCCGGCGTTCCGGCATCTTTGAGGTCCGCAATGCGCTTTTCGACGTCGCGGAACTCCATGTCTTCCATGTACAGCTCACGGAAGCGATTCAGCGCGCCCTCGCGGTCGCCCTTGCGCTCAAGCAGGACGGCTTCGAAGTACATCAGGTCCTTGCGTAGTTCTTCGTCGCCATCCGAGAGTTCCTTCTCGACGGCCTGGAATGCCATCTCGGCCATCTCCAGACGGTCCATCTGCAGCAGGCACTGGCCCATGAAGATGTTGGCGAGCTTGCTGAACTTCGGGCTTCCCTTGGCCTTCTGAAACTGCTTGAAGGCCTCTTCAAAGTCGCCTGACTCGAACAGCACCTTGCCGTAGCTGAAGCGCTTCTCCAGGTCGGTCGGCGCAGCTTCAACCTGGCGGCCGAACTCTGCCAAGCCGAACTTCTTGCGCTCGTCCCTCAACTGCTGTGCCTTGGCCTTCCAGGCCTCAGCTTTGTCGGGCTCGGTCTGCGCGCGCTTGGCACAGGTCTGGATCGCGAGGTCGTAGTACATGTTCTTGTACTTCGCCGCCACGTCGCCGACCTCGGTCGCGCTGGGATCAAGCTCAAGGAACTTGTGCATGCGGTCGTACGCTTCAAGAAACTTCTTGCGCTTGGCAAGGATCTCGCCGATGTTGCGGATGGCGCGTCGATCGAGCGGGTTCTCCTTCAACTGCTCCTCGAGCTCGCCAATCAGCTTGTCCGCGTCTTCTTCAGTCAGCACGCCCTTGCGCATCTTTTCCAGCAGGTCTGCCTCGTCGCGGTTCTTCACCAGTTCGTACGAGCTTTTGGCCGTGCCGAATTGCTTGTTGTAACCCTTGGCCGCAAGTTCTTTGGCCAGCGTTTGCAGCGTCTTGTCGGTGGGTGCCATCCGCAACGCACGCGTAAGCACCTTCTGCGCATCGTCGATACGGCCGGATTCGCTGTAGGCGCGCGCCAGCATGCTGAACAGTTGCGGCGCCAGCTTCTCGGACTTGGGGTCAGCCCACTTCGCCGCAAATTCAAGTACGGCCAGAGCGGCTTCGTTGTGCTTGAGCGCCATCAGCGTCTCGGCGACGCGAATGTTGTACTTGGCGCTCTTGGGATCTTTGGCGACGAGCTTTTCGGTCTCGATCAGCATCTTCTCGGGCTGCTTGCTGAGGGCGATGGTCTTGATGCCGCCCAGGCCGAACGTCTTGGGGTAGCCTTCGGCATCGTACTTGCGCACCAGGGCGATGCGGTAGTTCATGCGCGCCTCGGCGCTTGCCGGATCTACCTCCATTGCCGATTGGTACATCTGGATTGCGTAGTCGTAGTTGCGCTTCTTGAGCGCTTCGTCCGCCTTCGCCAGAAACTTGCTTACGTCAGCCATTGGGGCATCCTCTGGGAGTAGCCGAAACAAAATCCTGAGCGCGGGCCCGGGGACGCATGCGCCACCAAGCCTGCCGCCGTGCCTGGCCCGGAATGGGGACCGGACCTCCTCCACGGGTTTGCTGCCCGGACTACGTATTGTGTCGCGAACGTTATGACAGCGCAAGGGCACGCCGACTGTTGTGCCCCGCCACAAACCCGCTAGAATCGGCCATCCTGAGGAATATGCCCGTGCTTAAGCTGCGTGTTTACCCCGATCCTGTCCTTACGAAAGTCGCCGAGCCCGTCACAGACTTCGGGCCGCGCCTCGCGCAGATTGTCGAGGAGATGTTCCTCACCATGTACCAGGAGCACGGTTTGGGCCTGGCCGCCCCGCAGGTTGGCATCAGCAAGCGCATCTACGTGATCAACACCGAACCCGAACAGCCGCCCGAGGGCGAGCTGGCCCTGATCAACCCGGAAGTCGTTCACGTGGAAGGCGAGCAGTTCAGTGAGGAAGGCTGCCTCAGCTTTCCCGGCTTGTACGCAAAAAAGCTGCGCCCGAACAAGGTAACGATGCGCGCGCAGGACGTGGACGGAAACTGGTTTGAAGTGACTGGCGAAGGCCTCAAGGCGCGGGCCCTGCTGCATGAGCTGGACCACCTGGATGGCAAGGTTTTCGTTCAGGATCTTGAGCCGGTTGAGTTTGTGAAGATACGAAAACGGCTTGAAGTCATGCGCCGCGAGGCAAAACGCGCCGCCAAGGTGCGGGCGTAGGCGCTTGCCCGGTCACCACACCAGCGTTGCGCAGTCCATGACCGTGCCTTCAACACAAGTCTTGGCGTAGCGGTAGCCCGGCGGGTCTTGCGTTTTGACGCGCGCGACGCACCCATTGCACACACCAAACCCGCAGGCCATCACGCTTTCGAGGCTGGCGTAGGCCGGCACTCCTGCACCCGCGCTGATCTTTGCCACTGCATCCATCATGGCCCAGGGCCCGCAAGTCAGGACCAACGCGGGTTTGCCCTTCAGCGCCTTGAGCTCGGCCTCCAGCAGGACGGTCACCCGGCCCTTCACACCCGCGCTGCCATCCTCTGTCGCCAGCAGGATGTTCGCACCGGAATCGTTGAAGCGCTTCATAAATGCAAGATCACGCTGGCTTCGACCGCCTGCCAGCAGCACCAGGTCGCGCTCGCGGCCCCACTGGCGAGACAGGTGCAGGAACGGGGCCAGGCCGATGCCGCCCCCCACCATGAGAATGCGAGTGTCCGGGTTCTCCGGCGGCTCAAACGGGTGCCCCAGCGGCCCGTTCAGGTTCAGCTTTGCGCCAGGCTCCATGCGGCTCAGCATGCGGGTGCCGACGCCGACAACATGACCCAGCAGAGTAATGCCGGTCGGGCGCCCCCGCACATCCTTGAGTATGTCGAAGCTTGAAAACGGCCGGCGCAGAAGCGGCAACAGCGCGTCGCGCACGCGAATGTTCACGAACTGGCCGGCGGACATTGCAGCAGCCAGCGCCGGCGCTTCGAGGTGCAATTCAAAGTAGCCGTGCCCGAAGTCGGTGCGTTTTGTGACGGTACAGTCGTGCAGCAGTTGCTGGCGGGTCCTGGTCATGCGCGCACTATGCGCCTGAGCAGGCGGCAAAGGCAAGGCGGGGGTCAATCTTCTTTGTCGGCCGGGGTGTACTTGGCCACCAGCGGGCCAAAGGTCTGCATGTATCCGACGTACACGTCCGGGCGCAGACCTTGCTCGTGCATCAGCCACAGCGCGTGCACCGTCTCAGCCGTGTTGCGGTCCGACACCGAGAAGTGCAGCCGCGCCTGCACATGAAGCGAAAAGTCCTCATCGCCGGGCGCTGCCGCCCTGGCCGCCGCCCGCGTCGTAAAGCGCTGCTGTTTGAGCATCGGCGCCACCAGTCGGTCAAGCCGCCCGGTACGGCTTGTGCTGGCCATGCCGTCGCGTGCCGCCCAGACAAGGAACAACCGGCGAAGCTCCTCCAATCCGGTGGGCAGGGACGAGTAGTTGTGCGTCAGTGAGCGGATGAAAAAGTCGTAGCTGTAGCCGACTTCGTCAAATGGATCAATCTCGATCGCCTTCCACATGTGCGTTGCTGCCAGGTCGTACAGCTGGCCGGCGCGCTGGCGGTCTTCGACTCCCGGCTCGCCGGGCATGCCTTCCCGCATCAGTCGCTCGGCTGCGTAGTGGGCACTGAGCGCAAGGCTGAAGTGCAACTCGAACTCGAGTGGTGCGAGTTCTATGCCCTTGAGATACCACTCTACGGCTTCTTCATTGCGACTGGCGTTGAAGTAGATGTTGCCAACCACCAGTTCAAGGCGCCCGTCGCGAAAGCGCCCTGCGCCGTGCTTCTCAATCCATTGCGCCTGCACCACCCGGTCGGGTGCCCAATAGTTCTCGACCAGGGCATGCCATTCCAGCAGTTGCGGGTGGGCCGGCTGAATCAACAGCGCCTGTTTCAGGCCTGCCAGCGCCCACTGCTTGCACGCGTGCATGATGTAGGCGTGCCAGCACATGGTTCCGCGCAGAATCACGTCGTTCGGCGCATGCTTCAGGCCTTCGATGGCGGTACCGATTACGCGCTCCTGCATCTTCTCGACTTCAGGCTGCGTGCCCTGGTGGCCGACCAGTTCGTGAAAGATCGTCATGGCCAGCAGCGCGCCCCGGCCACAGGCAGGATCGATCGCGCGCAATTCTTCCCATGCCAGCCAGGCGGCGTTCAACTCGCCCTGTTCAAGCCGGTCGCGCATCGCCACGAAGGGCGCGAGTGCTTTGTCGCTGATCGTCAGCCGGGGCACTTCGGCATGCGCAACGGGCACGAGATTGCCTTCGTCATCCCGCGACGCGCCGATGTCGAGCGTGGTCTCACGCACCATGGCTTCGAGGGCGGAAAGCTGGCTGTCCGGCTCTGGCGCGCCGGGGCGAGGAACTTCGATGTCGAAATACTTCTCGACACCATGCCCGCGCCGGTAGCGCGTCAACGACATGCGCGGCGCAGCCTCATCGTCGGCAAGAAATCCCAGGATGAACAGGTACTCCGCGCCGAACACCTGCCCCAACTCGTCAGCTACTGCAATCTTCGTTTGTTGCTCAAGTGCCATGCCCGGGCGCGGTGCAGCTTTCGTGCGCAGGCGGGCTTGATGGCGCGGGATACGTGCCGGGTTTCGCTCAGTGAACAGGTTCGGCATGTAGTCGATCTGCTGTTCAAGCATCAGACGCAGCGCGCCCGCAGCCGTCGCCACCCAACCCGGCAGGTCCTGCTCAACCCGGTCAGCCCCCCCGGGCATGGGCGCACGCAGAATCACAGCCTTGAAACTGCGCTCAGGCACGATGCCGCGATGGAGATGATCGTCGGGTAGCGGGGCGTATAGCTCGTCGGGGCCGGACGGGTCGCGATCCCCGAGCTTCGTGCCGTTGCCTTCTTCTGGCACAGGCTCCTGCGGGACAGGCTCCTGGGCTTGCGGGGCCACGCAGCACACAAGCAACAGCATCACCGCAACCGCAACTCGCATGGCGCGGAATGCGGCGAGGGCGCTGATCCCATCTGGGCGTGGTGCGCCTGCCAACGTGTCCTCCACACACAGGGTATGCAAAAACAGTACCAGCCGCGAGGGGCTGCAAATTGCAACGCGGGCGGCACGCAAAGCGGCCGCCCGCGTCTTCCAGTTACCGTATTGCCACATCAGGCGTTGCGCCTTCGCAACCGACCGGCAGCGGCAACCAACGCCAGTGCAACCATCAAGGCAAGCCAGCCATGTCCAATCCCTTCGCCGGCGCACCCGTTGCCGGCGCTGCTGTCAACAGCTGAGTTGCCATTGTTCGGCAGCTGGTTGAGGACGTCAATGACGCTGCTGTCGGCAACTGCCGCACCGCCGACGACACTGAATCGCAGCCGAAGACTGTTCGAGGCACCGGTGACCACGAGGTCGTCAAACACCACCACGCCTGAGGTTGCAACCCGGAAGGTGGTTCCTGCCAGCGTGCCTGAGCCAGACAGCAGCTCAACCGATACGCCCGCGCCAGCAGACACCGGCATACCTCCGGTGTCGCGCAGCTCGACCTGAAAGCGGAAAGCGCCGCCGTTGGCAACTGCCGATGCGCCTTGCGTAATTTCCAGCGACGCAACAGCCGCCGGTGAGTCCTGGCATTCCACAATGCACAGCCCATGGCCCTGCACCGCGAAAGTGCCGTCGCGATGCGCGGCAGAAATCAGCATGCGCGCGGTGTCGCCGCTGTAGGGGCGAAAGGGAGCGGTGCTTGACTCTGCGGCCAGCGCCGTGAAGTAGAACACGTCACCAGGAGGCGGCACATCGCCAAACGCGAACACAGAGTAAGCGCGCGTGGACAGGTTGCTGCGGAACACGTCCCCTGTATGGGTGGCGGCAAAGTACAGCACGTCCGCGCCGTTTTCGGTGCGGAAGAGCATGCTGCCCGCAGTGGGAAAGCCGTCGCCGGCGTCCACAACAAGCGTTGCGTTGCTCATGGTCGCCAACTGCGCACCGCCGGAGTTGACCGCGCCATCGATGACGGTCTTTGAAAAGCGCGCAATACGCATCGGGTCAGTCGGATCAAACGTGGCAGGCGGCAGCGCAACATACAGTTCACCGTTTGCACTTACGGCAATCGGGCCTGAAAACGGCGCGCCTGCGGGCGTGCCCAGGTCAATGATCTGCGTGACGTCCAGCGTGTCTTTGTCCACGAGAAAGATGCCGACAAGCTGTGTGCCGAAGTCAGACCCGATCAGCAGCAGCCGCCCGAACGCGTCAAACTTCATGTCGTACGGGAAGAAGGACAGCGTCGGGCCGGTCAGAAGGCCGCCTGTGCCGAAGCTGGTGTCCAGCGCGTCGGGACCGGATCGGCGAGCCTTGTGCAGCACCTGCGCGCCGCTTTCAATCAGGTAGATGTCGCTGGTGACGAACGGGTCAATTGCCATCGAGTCCGCGTAGGGCCCGAATACCGGGTTCGGCACCGTGAAAAGCGCTGTGGTTGCAGGCGCGCCAGCCGTTGTGTCGAAGCGACGGACCGACTCACTGGACGAGTCATAGTAGTAGAAGTCGGGCCCCGCTGGGTCCCACGCCGCAGCACCCGGCAGCGTGAAGCTGGAAGGCCCCGGAATGGCCACGTCATACTGCGTAACCTGGTACCCTGGTGCGGTACCCAGCAGGTAAGACTGCTGTGCGGCAACGCTGCCGCACGCCGCCAAAGCGGCACTCAGAAGTAGAAATTTCATGGATGGCTCCGTACTGCCCGCTGTGGCGCGGTATGCGCGTCCGGCACGGCCCCTCGCCGCGCAGAACCACAGCCGCCGGGCATGCGGAAAAGCCGGGGCACGAGAAAGTCCGTGCCCACAGCGCCTTCCCGCGAAGGCGGCTATGCAGTGCACGGAATGGTCCGTGCGCGCCACGTCAGGTCTTCTGACTTCCGGGCTGCGGCTTCCCGATGGGTCGCCTCCTACACCGCTCCTTCTCGCCCTTTGAGTGCAAGGACAATGGATTGCGCGGTTTCGTTCCCGGTCACAGCGGCGGGGCCGTCCTGGATTCACACCAGGTTCCCGGGGACATCGTCCCCAATGCCGTGGCGCGAGCAGTATCAACCGCCACGGGCGAAAGTCAAAGGGCAATCACTTCTTGTGTTCAGGGTGCCTCGACAAGGCGACTTGTTCGGCGCAGCAAGATCGGCGTCAACTGCACGCCGTCGTCAATGTCGGCGACCAGCAGGGCACCTTTGGCTTTGAGCTGCAGATTCACCAGTTCGAATTCAGCCGGGCCGAGCACGTCTGCGTCAGAGTTCAAACTACGCAGGTACGCGCCGCGACCGCGCAGCGTCACCCGACCCTCGTACAACTTGTCCTGTGTCTGGACGTTGCCGGCAGGACTTGCGGGCCCGTAATTTTTCGGTTTGCGATGCGTTGAGCGCAGAATCGCCCGCCCGCTGCCGTCCTCGTAAACGCACAACAGCATTGCGTTGCGGCCCTTGAAATGTTGCTTCACATCATCGCTCAGTTGCGCGAAGAACTGCTGCGTGTCCAGATCGTTCATCTCGCGCACGGCGGCGACCGGAGCAAGCGGCTTGCCGTCCGCCCCGGGCCAAGGCCCCTCATACACCCCGACGACACCCCGGCCGCCGGTCCGAAACCAGCGCTTGACCGCATCGGCACGCCGCACGGCAACACGCAGCACCTTCTCCTGCAAAGCCTGTTTGCGGTCGTCGTGGCCGTAGTACGCGCGCGCGATTTTGGACAGCTCGGCTTCGGGCGCACGCAACTCGATCGTGCGCCAGACCAGCGCAGGGTCGCGCCATTGCAGCGCCTCGCGCGCCGAGGCGTCGAAGTCACTGACATCCTGGTGCCCCGTTGCGCGTGCAAACTCCTCTTCGCCCCAGCCCAGCGCCATCAGGTTCTCGACCAACTGCACGCCGTCGTACACGCCGCCGGCCTGCTCGCGCCCGTCCAGAAGGTTGTATTCCCAAAGGCCTTTCGTGAACAATTCGTGCGCCCCCTTGCCGCTCGCCGCCATTGCACGCAACTCTCGCGGCAGCTTGAAGCAGTCCAGCCGTTCACCGTTCAAGCCCGACTGCAACAGTCGAAAGTTATGCCCGCGGACATAAAGCCACGCGGCGACTTCGCCCAGCGTGTACTTCTGCTCCTCCAGCAGCTTGCCGATGGCCGTGGCAACTCTTGCCGGCTTGTACTCTTTGCCGGCAAACAACTTGTGCACGCCGTCCGCATCTCGCGCGCGCGGCAACGCGCCCTCAAGTTCCAGCCGCGCGTCCAGTTGTACCTTTTCGGTGGCTGTGAAGTGCGCGAACACCAACTCCGCAAGCTCATGCAGGTCAGCGTCTTCAAACACGCGCTCGACCAACGCACCTGCGCCGATGGGGTTATCGGCGACTTCCTGCACCAGATGGACGCGCCCCTCATCAAGACCGGCGGGCACGTCGGGCAGCACGGGCCGCTTGTCCTGCGCGGCTGCAAACACTGCGCTGATGCAAACCAATGGTATCGACAGGTATCTCATGGCCGCAGTCTAGCGAAAACTGCTGTCGGCTGCCTGCCTCTGCAGGATTAACTCCGCTATCCCCCTGCGTGCAATCCGGTACTACAGTGCGCAGGCAGTTCGCACGGAGCCCGCCGATTCCAGCACCCAGGCCGTCACGCATGCACATCACGATAGTCACTCCTGCGCCGCGCCACTCGCGCAAGGGCAACCGCGTCTCTGCAGAGCGCTGGGCAAGCCTGCTGCGGGCATTGGGCCACGCCGTGCGAGTCGTGGATCGCTTTGACGGCCGATGCTTTGACGCTGCGCTGGTGCTGCACGCGCGACGCTGCGCCGCCGACTTGCGGGCCGCCAAGCGGCGCTGCCCCCAGTCGCCCATCGTGCTGTGCCTGACCGGCACCGATGTGTACAGCGACATCCACCACTCGCAGATTGCGCGCGAATCCCTGATTCTGGCGGATCGCCTGCTGATCCTTCAGCCGCTGGCGACCAAACAACTGCCCCGGCGCGTGCGCACCAAGGCCCGCGTCGTGCACCAGAGCGTGCGCCTTCCTGCTGTGCTGCCGCGGCGACGCAAGAACCAGGTGTGCGTGATCGGCCACGCGCGAGACGTCAAAGATCCGCTGCGAGCGGCACTTGCGGCGCGCCTGTTGCCTGCTGTGTCGGAACTGCGAGTGGTGATGGCCGGCGCAGTAATCGAGAAAAAGTGGCGGCACCGCATTGCCCGCGAGCACGGCGAGAACGAGCGTTTCGACTACATCGGAGAGCATCCGCGGGCCAGGACCATCCGCCTGATCGCGTCGAGCCGCGCGCTGGTCGTCAGCAGCCTGCTGGAAGGCGGCGCCAACGTGATCAGCGAAGCCTGCTGCGTTGGCACGCCCGTGCTGGCATCGCTTATTGACGGCAACGTGGGGCTGCTGGGCACCGACTACCCGGGACTGTTTCCGGTCGGGGATACCGCCGCGCTGGCGGCGCTGATGCACCGGATTGAGACCGACCAAGCATTTGAGCGAGATCTTTCTCGACGTGTCCGGTCACTGGCGCCAATGTTCACGCCTGCACGAGAAAGGCGGGCACTGAAAGCCCTGCTCGCCGAGCTAAGGTAATTGGTAACAGGCACGGAGACAAACGAGTGCCGAAGAAGATCGTGATCCTGTCCGACGGCACCTGGCAGAGCGCGCACAAGCCGCTCAACGGAAGACCGTCCAACGTGGTGCTGCTATCGCGCCTGATCAAGCCCGTGGATGCCAACGGAACGCGCCAGATCGTGTTCTATGACCCGGGGGTCGGCACCGGGGCCGGGTTCTGGAACTGCGTGCTGGGTGGCGCATTCGGGATGGGGCTGGACCTGAATATTTCCGAGTGCTACCGGTTCATTGTCCAGAACTTTCAGCCGCGCGACGACGACGCGCTCACCGCGCCGGATGAACTTTACTTCATGGGGTTTTCGCGCGGCGCGTACACCGTGCGCTGCCTGGCGGGGATGATCCGCAAGTGCGGCATTCTCAGGCGCGAGCACCTGTTGAAGTACAACCGGGCCGTCGAGCTCTATCGTGACCGCAAGATGCATCCCGACGATGAGGTTCCAAAAAACTTCCGCCGGCAAATGAGCGTGCCGGAAAGTGCAATCCGGTTCGTTGGTGTGTTTGACACCGTAGGCACGGATGGCGTGGCTGCCGCGCTGGGATTCAAATGGACCCATAAGCGGTATCGCTTTCATGACGCGGAGCTCAGCTCCAGCGTGCAGATCGGCGCGCAGGCGCTTGCCATTGACGAAAAGCGGCGACAGTTCGGACCCGTGCCGTGGATTGAGCCACCGCCAACCAAGGGCCACGCCGTAATCCAGCGCTGGTTCACGGGTTGTCACTCCGACATCGGCGGTGGCGAAAAGGGCATGGGACTGTCCAACATCACGCTGCACTGGATGGCCAGCCAGGCACAGGACGCTGGGTTGGCGATCGACATGAAATTGCTGACCGACGAGTATCCGCGAGACGCACTTGCGCCGATTCATGAGTCGCGGCGGCTGCATTACCGGTTGGTCTGCCCCCTGCATCGCACACCCGGCCAGGTCGATGCGCACGTGCAGCAGCGCTGGAAGCAGGACCATTCCTATCGACCACCCAAACTGAAACTGGATCTGCTGGATTGACCGGTGTGTTTCCCAGACCTGCGTGGAGGCCCGTCAGCCCACATTCAGGGTACCTTCGAGGAATGTGATTGCCCCGCCCCGCAGCTTTACGCTTGCATCCGTAAGTTCGCACTCCAGTTCGCCTCCTCGCGGCGAAACCTGTCGGGCGGTCATGTGCTTCTTTCCCAGCTGTTCAGACCAGTACGGCACCAGAGAACAGTGCGCTGAGCCTGTAACGTGGTCTTCATCTATGCCCAGCGAAGGTGCGAAATAGCGGGAAACGAAATCGACGTCTGTGCCCGGCGCTGTCACGATCACGCCGCGGCGACTGAGCTGCTCAATGCGTCGGAAATTCGGCGACAACTTGCGCACTGCAGCCTCAGTGCGCAACCGCACGAGAAAATCCGTCGCCTGCAGCACCTCCAGCGGCTCACTGCCAAGGCATTCGACCAGGGCCTCAGAGGCCTTGGTCGCCTCTGGAACTCGCAACGGTAACTCGATCTCAATGCCATTGCCGGATTGCCGTGCAACCAGCGAGCCGCCACCATGATGAAACTCGATCTGCTCGCGCCGCACACGCCGGTGGCGAAACAACACGTGCGCAGCGGCAAGAGTCGCATGGCCGCACAGTTCCACCTTCGACCGAGGCGAAAACCAGCGAATACTTAGCTTCGATGCCGGGCCGGCCACGAAGGCAATCTCAGGAAGCGTGCCGCCTGACGCGATTACTTGCAGTTCCTGGTCGGGGAGCATGTCATCAAGCAGGCACACGCCGGCTGGATTGCCGCCTTCCAGCCTGTGTGTGAATGCGTTCACTTGGTAGAAAGGCAACTTCAAGGCGAACTCCCTGCTGCAATGCTGCCAGCGTAGCTAAGTGCTGGCAAGGAATTAACTTGCAACAGGGAGATTCACGTCACGGTGCACCGTGTTTATTGTGGAGCACTTTCGCCGCGCGGCCCTTCATTCATCAAAGCTACGCAGCGGCTTGTGGTGTCGCCCTGACGGAGGCGGCGCGGGGTTTGAGGTCAGGCGTATCAGCTCAAAGTAGCGATTGCGCGAGCGGTCACGCTCACGAATCGGGTCCTGCATCGCCTCTGCGACAAACTCACGACTGACCTGCTCTTCCCCCAGCGCGGCAAAAAGCCTTTCACCAAGTGCCCGGCCCAGTGCCCGCGTCAGCGCCACGTGCGCGTCCGTCGCCAGCTTGTACAGCGCGCTTGGCGCACCGCTGAACGTACCGGTTTCAATCACTCGCCGCTCATACTCCTTGTGTCGCAGGAAGCTGCGTGCGGTTGCGACATCGAGTTTCTGAATGCGCCCGAGTTTGCGGCGGCGGCCGTAACGGCGCAGCACGTCCTGCCAGTCCTCCTCATCGCGCGCGGCACGGCGGGGGTTGATGATCTTGCTGCAGAAGAATGCAAGCGCCTCGACCATGCAGCGCGCGTAAAACTCGTCGCGCTGCTCCACGGGCTCATTGCTTGCCGGGCGCAGCTCAGCCAGTATGTAGCGCCCTGCCGCTTCAGCCGCGTTGGCGACTGTCGCGTTGCCAATGTAGATCACCCGTGCACGCTCAAAGAAGGCGGTGTCAGCCATCTCGATGTAACCCTTGAGCGCGGTCATCTCCTCGGCTGTATAGAGCCCCCGCCGCACAAGGTTGCCCAGCAGATCAAGATCGGCGGCGGTATAGACTTCGAAGTTCTCCGGGTCTTCCAGTTCAACATCCAGAAAGCCGCAGATGGACCGGATGTATGCCGCCACTTGCTCGGCTAAACCCGCATCGCCCAGCAGGTCGAGCTCCGCGTCGTCGCCGATCAGCGACGCTTGTCGATGGTACTGGAAGTTGGCATAGCTCTGGAACTTCACCAGCGGCGTCGCATTCATCATCACGTAGGCGTCGCGGGCCAGTTTCACGAAATCCACGACGTGCTCGAGCTTCTGCGCAACAAGCTTCCAGTACAGTGTCTCGGAGTTCTGGTACACGCGCAGCGACTTGCGCTTGACCCCCCACTGCGCCAGCTCCTGCTCCGCTGCCGCGGGCAAATGGCTGCCCGCTATATGCAGATCGCCGTACACGACTACGACAAGCCGTTCAGGGTAGAGTTGTGTCATCGCAGCCACCAGGCGTCCCGCGTATTGGTCGCGCCGGTGAAGCGCATCATCGTCGTCGCTGCGCATGTTCAGCCCGAACATGGGCGTGGCGGTGCGCCGGGCAAAGTCAAAGAATCGCCCCCAGCTGGCCCAGGGGAAGCCCCAGGTGTGCTCCCACTTGACCCGCCAGCGAAATGCATCGTCGCTGATCGCCCCGGAAAGATAGTCGTGCACATGTTGCTGATCGGCTGTGTGCACCATCTCGCACGCGAGGACAAGTTTGCGGCCGCGCGCTTCAGCGTCGTGCAGCAACCCCAGCGCTGCCGACTGCGCGCTGCGGAGTGTGTGGTAATCGCCGATATAGGCGATGTGGCTGCGCATCATGCGCTGGACGATTTCGTCGCGGCTTGCGACACGCTCGTACCCGTTGCGAAATTCACGGCGGTATTCGCGATAGTAGGCATCCAGTGTCGGGTCATGCCGGCCGCTGGTGTCATAGACGCTTTCTTTGATCTCTTCGACCAGGCGTTGCTGGATAGCAATCAATTGTTCGCGTGAACCGGGCATGGTTTATCCACCAAGATGCCAAGTTGCGCCAGGAAAGGCCAACGGCGCACGGCTGCCCTGCCGGTAATTCGGAAGTTCATCAGGCGCACTTGAGGCGCTGCCTGGCGGTCTAGCCCTTCGGGAACAGTGCCTGCTCCACGACGTCACAGATCACGTGGCCCACCGTGATGTGGCATTCCTGGATGCGGGGTGTAAGGGTGCTTGGCACGTGCAGGACAATGTCGCACACCTCGTCAATCCGCGCCTTCTTTTCACCGGCGAGGCCGATCGTGCGCGCGCCAAGCTCCTGCGCGGCGGCAAGTGCATCGCAGACATTTTTGCTGTTACCGCTCGTGCTCAACCCGACAACGACGTCGCCGGCTTGCACACTTGCCTTCACCTCGCGCGAGAAGATCTGGTCGTAGCCGTAATCGTTGGCAATCGCGGTAAGGCTAGCAACCCCTGCACCAAGCACGAACGAGGGCAGGGGTGGCCGATCGTACATGTAGCGCCCAACCAACTCGCCCACGATATGGTGCGCGTCGGTGAAGCTGCCGCCGTTGCCGCACCAGTACACGCGGTGACCGTTCTTGAATGCGTCCACGATGGCGACAGCAATGGCGGCCATCGTGTCGGATTGCGTCTCCAGCAACTTGCGCTTGAGCTCAGCACTTTCGACTAACTGGCGCTTGAACTCACCCGCAATCTTTTCGTTGGCCACGGATGCCTCCTACTTCAGCTTCTCAATCAGCAGCGTCGTGCTCTTGCCCTGCACGAACGGCGCGAAGACCACCTTGCCGCCGCGTTGCTCCACAAGACCGGCACCGGCCACTTTCTTGCCCTGCCAGTCTTCGCCTTTCACCAGCACGTCGGGAGCGACCTTGCCGATCAGCTTCTCTGGCGTGTCTTCCGTAAACACGGTCACGTAGTCCACGTCGCTCAGCGCAGCCAGCACGCGGGCCCGCGACTCGGCTTGATTCACCGGGCGCGTTGGGCCTTTCAAGCGGCGCACACTGGCGTCGCTGTTCAAGCCGACAACCACGATGTCCCCCTGCCCTCGGCAGAAATTCAGGTAAGTCACGTGCCCCTGGTGCAGAAGGTCAAAGCACCCGTTGGTGAAAACGATGCGTTCCCCGCGCTTGCGGTGCTCCGCCAGCGCGGCTGCCAGCTCGGTGTGCGTGACGACCTTGCCCGCGTGGTGAAAACCTTCGTTTGCCGAAATCACGCTTCGCCGCAGTTCATCGCGGGTCACCGCCACCGCACCGAACCTGGCCACTTTCAACGCGGCCGCGTAGTTGGCCACTCGCGCAGCCGTCTGGAAGTCAGCACCGGCGGCAAGGCAAAGCGCGAACGTCGCAATGAAAGTGTCGCCCGCGCCCGTGACATCGTAAACGCTGCGTGAAAGCGCCGGGAAGTGCGCCATGGCGCCACGAGCCGGAATCACCGCCACGCCCTGCGCCGACAAGGTGATCACCGCCGCTTTCAACCCCAGCTCATCTATCAGCTTGCGCCCGGCGGCTACTACGCCCGGCATGGTCGAGCAGTCGATACCGGTTGCCGCTTCAGCCTCTGCGCGATTCGGCGTCACCGCTGTTGCGCCGCGATAGCGGGCATAGTCGCGCCCCTTCGGATCGACTACGACAGGCACACCGGCTTTGCGAGCCGCTTTGATTGCGGCCTGCGCGACCGCCGGGGTGACGACACCCTTGCCGTAGTCACTCAGCACGACAGCGCGCGCGCCCCGCAGCGCATCACCTGCAAGTTGCTGAATCTCCGCAAGCTGGGCCTTTTCGAGCGCGACGGCACTCTCACGATCCACCCGCAGCATCTGCTGGTTCTGGCTTACCATGCGCGTCTTCAACACCGTCGGCCGATTCGGCGTCACGGCCGCCATCAGTTGAAGCCCTTTTGCAGCGCGGCAGAGCCTGCGAAAGCGCGAGCCGGGATCGTCACGGCTGATCGCGCCCACCAGCGCCGCGCGCCCGCCCAGGCTCAGGATGTTGGCGGCAACGTTGGCCGCGCCGCCAAGCCGGTCTTCTTCGCGAGTCACATGCAGCACGGGGATCGGCGCCTCGGGGCTGATGCGTGCTACGTTGCCAAATACGTAGTGGTCCAGAATCAAGTCGCCAACGACGGCAACCTTCGGCGAGCCGAGGGAGTCGATGGTCGAGATCAGGTCGGTTGTAGTCATTCGTTTCGTGATTGTGGTTTGCCGATTGCGGATTGGAAGCGGCTACAGCAGCCTGATCTGAGCGCGCAATCAGACGGGTGCATAGAGCCTCTGCTCACTGGGCGCGTCGAATGGTTCGAAGGCATCACCGTTGAACCGCATCAACGCAAACCTGCCTTCCTTTACAGTGCAAACCACGGCACCGTCATCGTGCCAGTCGCCCATGACGTGCAAAACGCCCGACCTGCCTCCGGCGTGATACTCCCGCGAGAACGGGGTGTGCACGTGGCCGCACACGATCACCTCTGCGCCCTTCAGCACCAGCCGTTCAACCGGTTCGGGCTGCAGGCCGAACTTGCTGGGATTCTTGCGGGCAGTCTCGCCGACGCTGCGGCGCCGCAGCATCCGCGCAAACGCGTGCGCCGCACCCTCTGGCGTCAGCCGCGCCATCAGCCGCCAGGGCAGGCGCCGAAACCAGAAGCGAAAGCGCTGGTACTTCCGGTCCAGCGTGCAAAAGCGGTCGCCGTGCTCCAGCGCGACGTGCCGACCGCAGAACTCGCCGGCGTATTGGTTCTGGCAAGCTGTCCACCCGGCTTGCTCGGCGGTCGGGTCAAACGTGAAGTCGCGGTTGCCTGCGATCCAGATCGCGCGCCTGGCGCCTTCGGCAAGCCGGTGCATCCCGGCAGTCAGGCGCATGCCGTGTTCCGTTTTCGCCTGTTTGTGATTGGTCCAGTACTCGGTGAGGTCACCCAGACACGCGACTTCGGGCGTGCCGGCAACACGGTTCACGAAGGCTTCAAAGAGGGCGTTAAGGCTCGGCGTGTCGGGCGACAGGTGCAGGTCTGAAAAGATGATGCCGTCAAAATCGGCCATTGGGCCGGAGTTTAGCGTTGATCCGCGCTGCCGACCATCCGCCGCAAGTCACTGCGTGCACTGGGGTTGGCAGCTTGTGCCAAAGCAGCAAGTTTTACCAGCAACGAAATGCTTGGCGTTGTCGCCACGGTCGCTATGATCCGGCGTCATGGCAAGGGTGGCGTTGGCACGACATCTGTATCGGTTTTTTCCGCACCTCGAAGGTCAGGAACTGGATGTGAACGCGTCCACCGCGGCCCAGGTGGTCAGCGAACTTGAAAAGATCGCGCCGGGGTTTGCCTTCTACATCTGTGACGAGCGGGGCAGCCTGCGCCAGCACGTCAACATTTTCGTCGAGGACGAACTCATCGCCGACCGCCAAAGGCTGAGCGACGTCGTGAAGCCGGAGTCAAAGGTGTACATCTTGCAGGCGTTGAGTGGGGGTTAGCAAAGCAACTGCGGTTACGGGTTGTGGGTTTCGGGTTTTTGGGGAACTGACGCAGTTACCCCGTAACCCAGAACCCGTAACCCAGAACCGCCTTACCCGGAGGTCTCATGTCTGACCAGATCATTCTCGGCACCCGCAAGGGCGCCATTCTGCTTGACCTGGTTTCCGGACGCTGGAAGCCGCAACCGATTGCTCACCCCGGCGTGCCAGTCAGCTACGCGGCGCGCGACCCTCGCGACGGCACCCTTTGGGCTGCGCTGGAGCACGGGCACTGGGGGCCCAAGCTTTCGCGCTCCAAGGACGGCAAGACCTGGGAGGACACGCCACAGATCAAGTATCCTGATGGCGCGCGCTACGTTGCAGGCTACGAGCAGCCGCCTGAAGGCACGCCCGCCGATGCCCCCAAGAAGCCGCAGTACAAGAACGCCAAGCTGCTCAAGCTGTGGGTGATGGGGTTCGGCGGCAAGGATCAGCCGGGGCGCATCATGGTCGGCACCATTCCCGGCGGCCTGTTTGTCAGCAACGACGGCGGCGAATCTTTTGAGCTTAATCGCCCGCTGTGGGACCACGAATCCCGCGGCGGCGACCTGTTCAACGGCGAAGCCGACGGCAAGCACTTCTGGTTCGGCACGCCCGCTGCGGCTGGCACCGGCGAGTTCGCAGCAGGCATTCACTCGATTGCGGTGAACCCGCAGGATTCGAAGCACTACTACGTGGCCATTTCCTGCGCGGGCATCCTGGAAACCAAGGACGACGGCAAGACCTGGCGTGGGCGCAACAAGGGCATGGTGCTCGACTGGATGCCGGTCGAGGACGCCGAATGGGGACACGACCCGCACTTCATCACGCTGTGCCCGGGCAACCCCAAGCACATGTGGCAGCAGAACCACGTGGGCGTTTTTTACAGCGAGAATGCCGGCGAAGTGTGGAAGCAGGTCAGCAAGCCCGACCAGGGCATCAATTTCGGCTGGCCCATCGCCGCAGACGCCAAGGACGGCAAGACCGCGTGGATCCTGCCCGGCAAGTCTGACCAGGAGCGCATGGCGATCCAGGGTGGCCTGTTCGTCGGCCGCACGCAGGACGGCGGCGAAAACTGGGAGCAATTGCGCGAAGGCCTGCCGCAGCAGGACGCGCACGACGTGGTGTACCGCCACGCGCTGGACGTAAGCGAAAACCGCGTAGCCTTCGGCACCACCACAGGCAACGTGTACATAAGCAGCAACCGCGGCGACAGTTGGCAGTGCGTAGGCAACAACTTCCCACCCGTGTACAGCGTGAGGTTCGCCTGACGGCAGGTTTTGGGTCTTGGGTGTTGGGTTCCAGGGAACCGCAATCGCTCCAAACCCAAAACCCAGAACTCGAAACCGCTTTTGGAGTCACCCATGTCCGACCACATCATTCTCGGCACCAACAAAGGCACCATCGTGCTGGACCGGCTTTCCGGCGGTTGGAAGTCTCGCCCGGTGGCGCATTCCGGCGCCGGTGTCAGCTATGCCGCGCGCGATCCGCGTACCGGCACGCTTTGGGCGGCTTTGATCCACGGGCAGTGGGGCCCAAAGCTGTCACGCTCGCTCGACGACGGCAAAACGTGGGAGGACGCGCCGCAGATCAAGTACCCCGAGGGCACGCGCTACATCGACGGGTTTGAATCTGAGGGCGCCGATACGGACGCCCCGAAAAAACCCAAGTTCAAGCCGGGCAAGCTGATCATGATCTGGAACCTCGAGTTCGGCGGCAAGGATCAGCCGGGCCGGATGTACGCCGGCACCATCCCCGGCGGGCTGTTCGTCAGCAACGACGGCGGCGAAAGCTTTGAGCTGAACATGCCGCTATGGAATCACGAGTCGCGCGGCGGCGACGTCAGCAAGGGCGACGGCAACGGCACCACGCACTGGTTCGGTGGCGGCGCGCAGGTGTGGGGTGAAGGCGGCCCGGGCATCCACAGCGTCGTGGTCGATCCGCGCGACAGCAAGCGCGTGCTGGTGGGCGTCAGTTGCGCGGGCGTGCTCGAAACCACCGACGACGGCAAAACCTGGCAGGGCCGCAACAAGGGCCTGCTGGCGACCTTTCTGCCCACGCCCGACGCCGAGTGGGGCCACGACCCGCACCACATCATGGCGTGCCGCGACAACCCCGATCACCTGTGGATGCAGAACCACTGCGGCGTGTTTTACTCCAGCGACGGCGCGAAGAACTGGCAGGCCGTCAGCAAAGAGGGCAACGACGTGCACTTCGGTTTCCCGGTCGCAGCCGACGCCAAGGACGGCAAGACCGCGTGGGTGGTACCCGGCATCGCCGACGACAAGCGCATGGCCAAGGGCGGGCTGTTCGTCGCGCGCACGCAGGACGGCGGCAAGAGTTGGGAAGAGCTGCGCGAGGGCCTGCCGCAGGAGCACTCCTACGACGTGGTCTACCGCCACGCGCTGGACATCGCGGGTGACCGCCTCGCCTTCGGCAGCACCACCGGCAACCTGTACGTAAGCGACAATCGCGGGGAAAGCTGGCACAGCATCGGCAACAACTTCCCGCCGATCAACAGCGTGCGGTTTGCGTAAAGCAGGGAGCCCCGAGCGTCAGCTCGGGGCGGATTCACGATGGACGGTCGTTGACGCAATGCCCTGAGCTTACGCTCGGGGCTACCTGCGCCTTCTGGGCTTCGCTGCGATGTACTGCGGCGGCCAGTATTGCAGGTCGTAGTCGTAGTCAGCCGCCGCGTGCAGCGTGATGTACGGGTCCGCGAGGTGCGGGCGCGCCATGGCTACCAGGTCCGCGCGACCGGCTAGCAGCAGCGTGTTGGCTTGATCGACCGACTGCACGTTGCCCACGGTCATGGTTGCGATGCCCGCTTCGTTGCGGATCAAATCGCTGAACGGCGCCTGGAACATGCGGCCATAGATCGGCTCCTGGTCGCTTACCACCTGCCCCGCGCTTACGTCCAGCAGGTCCAGCCCGTGGTCGCGGAACATCTTGCCGATCTCGACGCGGTCGTCGTCGCTCAACCCGTCCGGCCGCCACTCGGTCGCCGAGATGCGCACGCTCAGCGGGATGTCTTCCGGCAGCGCGTCGCGCACGGCGTCGAACACTTCCAGCGGGTAGCGCATGCGCGCTTCCAGCGATCCGCCATACCCGTCTGTACGCTGGTTCGTCACCGGCGAGATGAACGTGCTCAGCAGGTACCCGTGCGCCATGTGGATTTCGAACATGTCGAACCCGGCTTGCAGGCCGCGGTTCACGGCATCGACGTGTTGTTGCCGGATAGCATCCATTTCGGCGCGCGTAATTTCGCGCGGCACGTGCCAGCCTTCGTCATACGGGATCGGCGACGGCGCGATCGTCTGCCACGCGCCTTCTGCGGGCGTCAGCGGCCGGTCACCCTGCCATGGCACCGTACAGCTTCCCTTGCGACCGGCGTGGCCGATCTGCAGGCAGATCTTGGCTTTGCTGTAGGCGTGCACGAAGTCGGTGATGCGCTTCCAGGCAGCGACGTGCGCCGGGCCGTAGATGCCGGTGCAACCCGGGGTGATGCGGCCTTCGGGTGTGGGATAAGTTTCTTCGGTGAAGATCAGTCCGGCGCCGCCGATTGCCCTCGCACCGAGGTGTACCAGGTGCCAGTCGTTAGGCATGCCATCCACGGCGCAGTACTGCGCCATCGGGCTGACGACGATGCGGTTCACCAGGTCAACGCCGCGCAGGCGAAACGGCTCGAAAACCGGCGGCTCGGTGGGCACGCCTTCGGGCTCGCCTTCCCGCTCGGCGTGTCTTGCCAGCACCTCCAACTCGGTTTCGGCGGCGTAGTCGGGCGGCGGGACGTGCACGTCCTTGTGCGGGTTGTGGTTGGCGAACCAGTTGGTCGCGGTCTCGACAAACGCGGGGTCGCGCAGACGCAGATTGTCGTAGGTGATACGTTTGCTGCGGCAGAGCTGGTTGAACGTGAACTGCAACGGTGTCTGCGCGCGGTAGTAGCGGTCCGCGTTCTCAAACCACTCCAGGCTGGTCTGTGCCGTCTTCTGCAGTCGGGCAACCTCGTCCCAGCGACGCGCCTGGTACTCCACCAGCACGTCGTTGACGGGCGCCCCAGGCATGTCGGCAAAGGCCCGCGCCAGCTCAATCGAGGCTTCCATCGCGAGCTTGGTGCCGCTGCCGATGCTGAAGTGGGCCGTGTGCGCGGCATCGCCCAGCAGCACGACGTTTTCATGCACCCAGCTTTCGCAACGAATCACCGGGAATGTTCGCCAGACACTCTTGTTACCCAGCAGCTTGTGCCCCTTCAGGTACTTGCTGAACAGGCGCTCGCAGTAGCGGATCGTGTCCTCTTCGCTTGCGTCCTGAAGCTTCGCCGCCTGCCACGTTTCCTCGCGGCACTCGATGATGAAGGTGCTGGTGTTGTCGTCGAATGGGTAGGCGTGCACGGTGAACAACCCGTGCTCGTTCTTCTCATAGATGAACGTGAACGCCGGCAGCTTGAAGTCGGCGCCAAGCCAGCAGAACTTGCACTTGCGCCAGTCGATGCTCGGCCTGAAGTGATCTTTCAGATGTTCGCGGACCCACGAGTTCACGCCGTCGGCGCCGAGTATCAAGTCGGCGTCGGCGTAAGGCTCAAGCGAGTTCACCTCGGTCTCGAACACCAGCTTCACGCCCAGTTCTTCGCACCGCTCTTGAAAGATATTGAGCAGGCGCTTGCGGCTCATGCCGGCAAAGCCATGCCCGGTGCTGCGCCAGACCTCGCCCTTGAGATGCGTATCAATGTCGGGCCAGTACGCAAACTCGCCGCGAATGCGGTCGTAGGTTGGTTTGTCGGAGTCTTCAAAGTGTCCCAGCGTTTCGTCAGAGAACACGACACCCCACCCAAAGGTGTCGTAAGGGCGATTGCGCTCTACCACGACAATGTCGTGCGCCGGATCCTGGTTTTTCATCAGGATCGCGAAGTAAAGCCCCGCCGGGCCGCCCCCGATGCTTACGATCTTCATGCAACTGCAATCTAGGGTCCTTGGCGCCGTCCGCCAGTATTCAATCCATCCGGATTGCTATACTTTCCCGCGCTCACGGACGCCGGAGCCTGCATTGGGTACGATCGTCGAGGCACAGCCCGTTATGCCGCTGCTTGGCGTGCTGTTTCGCGACGATGCCGTCGTGGACGACGCACTGATTTGGGCCGAAAAGCTTCTGGGCGACGTGGGTCTGGTCAGCGCAGATACACCGTTCGACGCAACCGATCACTATGATGAAGAAATGGGCACCGGCCTGCGCCGCCGGTTCTACTGTTTTGACCGGCTGGCCCACCCTGAGCTGCTTGCCGACTGGAAAGTGCAGACCAACCAGATTGAAGATCAGCTTGCGGCGCGTTTCGGCCAGCTTCGGCCCATCAACCTGGACCCCGGATACATCAACGGGGCGATGCTGGTGCTGGCCAGCGTGAAAAGCCTGGGGCACCGCGTGTACATCGGCCGCGGTATCTACGCCGAAGCCACAATGACCTTCCGCCGCGGAGACTGGGTCAAGCGCGACTACACGTTTCCCGATTTCAAGTCCAGCCGCTATGACGAGTTCTTCTGCCAGGCGCGTGAGAGATACCTCGTGCTCATGGGCTCACGCGCGGCGTTTGAGACGGCCTGAGGCGAACTCAACGATTCATGTGCCATTCAAGCACGTCAACGATGCGGTCGATCTCATTGTCCGGGATGTTCGCGCCCGGCTCGGACTGCATGTCAAGCACCATGAACAGCAGGTCGTCTCGATCGCTGATCATGCCTGACGCGATCTTGTTGAACACGCGATCCACCTCGTGGCAGCCGCTGCAACGTTGCTTCACGAGCGGCCAGTCCCGGCGCACCTCGGGCGGCGCACGCTCGAAGTCGCTGTCATGGCGCGACCAACCCACACAAGCCGCGAAAGTCAGCGACAATCCGAGCAGCGCCGCCCAGCACAATGCAATTCGCGCAGTCTTCATCAAAACGCCCACCCCAATCCGGCTTGAATCACCCATGCGTCGTTGAAGTCTGAGAAGTCCCAGTACTCGACGTTCATCCGCACCATGATGCCGCCCCAGGGTGTGTAGCCGACGCCGCCGACCAGCCGCACGATGCGGTTGTTGTCGTCGGTCAGCGCGACGGCCTCGTTCGTGGTCGGGCCAAACGCGCCGAGAAAGATGTTCTTCACGTACAGCGTGTCCACCATGGCTGTCACGAACAGCGGCTCAAGGATGTTCCAGGTCAGCTGCGTCCACCAGCCGTACTTGTAGAACTCGTTCTCGCCGCCCCGGCTGTCCGCGTCGGTGTATTCGGTTTCGCGGAACGCGAATTCACCTTCCAGCGTCAGTGGCCCGGCCCGGATGCGCGCGTCCGCGCTGAAATACTGGTAGCTGCGCCGGCTGGCGGGGTCGTAGTTCCCCCACAGGTACGCGAAGTTCACACTGACAAACGGCACGTCCACACTGACGCGCCCGCCAAAGCTCGGCTCGCCGTTGGTGTCTCGAAACTGGCGCGAGCGGATGAAGTCAATGTCGTTGCCGGTTCCCTTGAGTCCGGTCAGCAGAAACCACTCGGTCTGCACGCCGATCAAAGCGGAGTTGTAACTGAACTGGATGCTCGCGCCGTTATCCACGTAGGGCGCGGGCAGCACCCCGTGGTTGAATTCGGTCTGGCGCACCATGTTGCCCATGCTGCGCACCAGAGGTTTGCTGATCGTGCGCCGCACGCCAAAGCCATGGCGCGAATTGTAGCTGCCGGCGTTGACGGCCATGCGCCCGGCCTTCACCTGCATCCACGGCCACGGGTTCCACTGAAAACTCGCTTCCTCAAGCTCAAGCTCGTGGCAGCCCCAGCACATCCGCAGGTTCGCCGATACGCCGGCTTTAGGCGCGGCAACCCGCGCATGCAGCGCGAATTCGCCGACAAAGCCTTCGTCGGGCATTGAATCGTTGAACTTCGGGTCCGTCAGCAGCGCGCCATGGCTGATGCCGAGAGAGCCGCCGACCCGCCATCGAAAGGGCTTGTCGCGCGCGGGTGTTTGATCGGCTTTCTTCTCGTCAGGCGCCGGCTCAGCGGCCGGGTTCGGCTCCGGTTGACACCACAATGGCCCCGCGCAGCAGACGAGCAATAGCAGCCAGGCTCTCATGTGCCCCCCTAGTTGTTCAGCGCCCCGGCGTCGATCCATGCCTTGATGCGATCGCGCTGTGCTTGCGGCAACGGCGGAAGGCCGTTCGGCATCTGCGGCTGAATCAGGCCCTCTACTCTCTGCCACAGAATACTGCTCTGACCGTCGTTTGGAATCACGACCGGACCGCTCCCCTGCGTCGCCCCGGCCATCAACCCTGCATAGCTGGTCAGGTTCAGACCCCGCTCAGGCGGGTGGCAACCTATACAACTGGCATTGAAAATCGTCTGGATGTTGTTGGCGTACGACACAAACACTGTTACGCCGGTCTGCCCACTGACCAGCCCCAACGTCGCGGTCGCCTGCGCACTGCCGCTGGCGACACCCGTACCCATTCCGCCCGCCGACATGCCCAGGACGGCTGCGTTGGTTGTGCCCCAGACGACTTCGGCGGTGATGTTCTTTTGCGCCGCGTTGTTGTATGTGCCCGTGGCTGTGAACTGCTGCGTCTGTGTGATGTAAAGCGACGGAGACCCAGGCGTCACCGCAATCGAGACCAGCGCGGGCACGTTGACAGTCGAAGTCCCGAATACGGCCGTACCCGAATCCGTCGCGGTGATTACCGCCGTACCACTGTCGTGCGCGGTGACAAGCCCGCCGGCACTGACGTCCGCGATCGCGGGCGTGCCGCTGGTCCAGGTCACCGAGCCCGTCACGTCCGACATGCTGGAATCGCTGAACGTGCCCATGGCGGTGAACTGCAGCGTGTCGTTGACGAACATGTCCGGGTCAACGGGTGTCACGTCAATCGAGACCAGCACCGGTACCTCCACCGTAACGGTAGTGTCGCCGAAGATCATCGAGCCGGGATCAGTAGCAGTCACGATGGAGGTGCCGGCAGCCAGGCCCTGCCCAAGCCCGCCCGGCGTCAGGCTGAGCACCGACGGCGTGCCCGTGTTCCAGTTTACCGCAGCTGTCAGATCGTTCGTGCTGGTGTCAGTGAACGTGCCGATGGCAGTGAACTGCTGCGACTGATTCACGAACAGCGTCGGCGTCGTGGGAAGCACTTCAATCGAGACCAGGCTTGCCGCCGAAACGGTCAGCACGGTCAATCCGATAGCGCCATCCTGCTCGGCGCTGATGTCGGTGTTGCCGGCGGTGGTGCCGGCTGTGGCAAAGCCGCCCGCGGCAATGGCTGCCACGTTGGTGTCGCTGCTGCCCCAGTTTGCCGTCGAAGTTATGTCGGCGTTGCTGCCGTCGCTGAACTGGCCCGTGGCGGTGTAGTTCAGCGTCATGCCCTGGCCCAGCGTCTGATTCTTGGGATTGACGTCGATGCTCATCACGAACAACAGACTGTCCGCACGCGCGGCAAGCCTTGTCGTCAGCGCGCTGAAATCGGCAGCGTTGAGACCCGATAGATTGGCCGCTGAAGCCAGAAACGCGTCGATTTGCGTTGCAAGGGCGGCCTGCGCCGCGTCGGCTGGCAGCGCGCCCGCGCCGGGAACATTCACCGGCGCAGCGCCATCGCTGCCGTCCATCAGCCCGTCTGCCGCATCCGCGGCCAGTGCAGCCGCCAGGACGTCCGCGCCTGCGCCCAAGGCAAAGGCCTGCTGCGAAATCCCGGCGAGAACTGCGCCATACTCGGCTGCGGCGTCCACGGTCGCTACCGGCCCGCCCGCAAGGTCTGCCGGCAAAGTGGTGAGCACGTCACCAAAGCCAAACCAGTTGCCGAGCTCGGTATGCGTTACATTGATGGCGTCAGGTACGCCGGCGCCCAGCGACATGCGGCGCAAGGCGCGGCTTGCCGCAATGGCCGTCAACGGCGTTACGTTGGCGGTCGCGCCGGTGCCGACAGCGGGGAGCAATGCATGAAGGTCAGCCGTCTGCGCCTGGCTGCCGGTGACTTCGTCGTCGAATGTGCCGCCTGAAACACGCAGTGCTGCCGGGCCCGTGTGCGCGCCGACATCAACCGTGAATGCTCCTGACGCCTGGATAGCGGCGGTACCGAGCACAGCGCCAAGCGTTCCGTCACTGCTGATCGCCAGCGCCGTCACGGTACCCGCAGTGAAGGGGCCCTTGAAAGCCTCGCCTGTGATCAGATTCCCCGCGGACGGCCCGGGGCCGCCGTTGCCGCCACCGCCGCCGTCGTCGCCTCCACCGCCACATCCGGCCAGCGCCAGCAACATCACAACACACACCGCACCGACGATTTTCATGATTATCTCCCGCCTGAGGCAGGTCATTCTATGTAGAACAGTTGTAACAGCACAGTCCACTTGGTGCAAACGACAAAGTGCCACCCGCTGCGTGGCCTCCGGCGTTTTGCTGTACCCGGGCGCATCCGGGCGACGATATGTGCCCGGGGGATTCATGGCCAAGCGCCGACGGCGTTTCGAGATTCGCGTCAGCCCGCGGACAGCACACATAGCCGCTGCAGCCTTCGGCGTGGTGTTGCTTGCCGCCGTTGTAGGCTGTGTTGTCTATCAGTTTGAGCCGCGGCCTGCAGCGCCGCCGGAGCGGGAGGTCGTCGCTGCGCTTGAGCGACTCGACCGCATTGAGGGCTGGGTTCCTTCCTGGGGCGACGAAGCGCGCATCGCCGCTGAAGCAGCGCAGGCGGGATTCACTGACTTGCTGTTCTTTCATGGCACAGTCGGCGATGACGGCGTCGTGAAGCTTGAGGACACGGCAGGCCTTGAAGGCGGCCGTATCGTCGCCGTTCGCGCCGCGGTGCGCACCTGGCTGACGGTCACCAACCACGGCAAATCACTTGAGGGCGCACTGGGTACCGGTCGGCTCAACGCGCATGCCGACAGCCTGCTGCGCGCGTTTGCGGAAAGCCGCTGCCAGCACCTGGACCTCGACTACGAGTCATTGACCAGCGCGCAGGCACGCGCATTGCCGGAACTCGCGCGCATTCTCGCGCCCAGGCTTGGCGAGGGCTCACGCCTGTCGTTTACCCTGCAACCGGTGGACGGCGTGTTTCGCCCAGGTCACTCAGCACCGATCCGCGAGCTGCTTGCCATGCGGGAAATCTATACCGTTCGCTTCATGATGTACGACTACCACTGGAGCGGCAGTCTGCCCGGGGCGCTGTGCCCGATCGACGCCTTCGAGCGCTTGCTGCACTACTGGCCGGGCCATGCAAACAGACTGACTGTCTGCCTGCCCCTGTACGGATATGATTGGCCGCGACCAATGGACACAACGCTACCGCGCGCCAAATCTGTCACCCTGCGCGATGTCCCCGCGCTTGAGCGCCAACCCGGCTTTGAAGCCGCCTGGATGGAAGCCGAAGCCGAGCTAGCTTGCCGGTACGGGACCGGCGCACAGAACTGGGTGGCAGTGCCTTCGTTTGGTGCCGTCACGCGCCGCGTGACACTCGCGCTGGAACATGGCGTGCCCGCTGTCAGCTTCTGGCATCTTGGTTGCGGCCGGCTTGACGAGGTCGCCGAAGCAAGCAGGCGCAACGCCGAAGTGCCTGAAGTTGTGTCCGCCGCGGCGCTGCCAAGCTGGGATACGTGGCTGGAGCCGTTCAAGCGGCAAGTCTGCACCGTCGTGCGCGGTGACGGTCGCAGCCTTGAGGAGTACGCCCGCGCGCACGGAGTTGAGCGCGCGCACATTCTGCGTTTCAACGAGCACATCGAAAGCGACACGTCCGGGCTCGAGGTGTTCATTCCGCGCAAGCCGTGACACCCCCGTTTTCTCGCCCGCCGTTCGCGGTAACTTGCCTGTATGGCATTGACCACACAGCCCGCCCCGAAACGACTTTTCGCCGGCCGCGTGATTCTTGCTTTCGTGGTGCTTGCGCTGGCTGTTTACACCGTCCTGACCTTTGCGGCGGGCGGCCGGCTTGACGACGAACTTGCGCGGAAATCCGCCCAAGCTGCGGCCGCCGACGCGCGCGGTTGGGGCACCGCATGGCAGGCGTACGCGTCTGACCCGGTGGACCTGGCTGCGCCGGATGCGCTGCTGGCGCAAGGTCAATGGTCGGAAGCGGAAGCCGAGTACCGCAAGCACGCCAAGGCCCTGCGCGAGCGTTTTCGAGCCGTGCAATCCGCCATTCTGACCGACCTGGACAAGCGCGTACTTACACCGTGGCGAGCGATGGCCGGGCGATTTCCGTTTGACCCGAACAGCGCAGTGGATGTCGAGTCGGGTGAACTCGCGAGCCTCTTCAACCCGGTGGATGGCGAGTTCTGGCGCGTTGCGGCGCGCATCGACCGCCTGGCGCAGATCGAAGTCGGCAGCGTGCGTGCCGTCCCGCCGGACAACGCCTTCCAGGCGGCAAGGCGCTCTGCCGCATCGTTGCGGGACGCGCTGTTCAACGGCGGTCGCGAGATCCGCGTCGAATGCGAGGCACGCCACACCGGCGGCGGCGAAGTTCAAGCCGGCGACATTGTTCTTGCACCCGAGTTCCGGCAGTTCACCTGGACCGGCGAAACATGGGATCTGCCGCGCATGGCGTGGGCAGGAACGGTCGAGTTCAACCAGACTCCGCGGGCCTTTGAGTCGTCGCTGTACGTCGTCCCCGACTAGGGTTTACTCGTCCACAAGCCTCAACTCGTCGGTGTCGGCGGGAATGACGTAATCGGTAATGTTGGTGATTGCCGCCTGGTCCACCTTCTCCTGGGCCTGCGCGAACGGGTTGGAAGGCGGGTCGGCTTGCTCGCCGACCAGCTCAGCAGCGGAAAGGTAGCGGCCGGTTTCAAGGTCAAGCACGCGCGCCTGCAACGGGATCAACGCACTCGTGATCGCCTTCAAAAGCGAACTCTTCTTAAAGGGCCCCTTAAGCCCGTCGCGAGTAAGAACCTTGAACCCGATCATCGGGACCTCAACCACAAACCAGTCTAGCCCAGCCACACCAAACCGCTCAAGACAAGAGTGTAGCCTGCAACAACCCGCCTGCGTCGCGATTCGACCGACTTTCGCCAAGAAGCATCGCTGATTCAGGAAACGCAACCACTCCCCTTCGCAAGCTAAGGGAATGGGTGCGTGAGAAAGCGTCAAGAGCTACTCTGGTTCAATGGCGCTCACGTCCAAGCGCACAATCAGCGACGTTTGATTCGGCGCAAGCAACACCTTTTCAGCAACAACGCTGCCACCGCGTTCGAGCGTTGCGCCAATATAGTAGGCGCGCAGGGGCAGGTTCTCTATGGTGCATCGGCCCTGAACAGCGCGAACAAAAGGATAAATCGTGCCGCCATTCAGTGGGCTACCAACATACGCAACGTAGTTCAGGCCATCTTTCATGCCGGTGAGTTCGACAGCGACCGAGCCTGTCGCCTTTTCAAGAGCGATAGTACCCAAATCGAGATCATCGCCCGGAATGAGTTCCAAGTCGCGAGCAACTGGCTCTCGACCCCACGCCTCAGCCTCTACGCGAACCCTTCCAGGTGGAAGGCCTCGAAGGACAGCATTCCCATGGCCATCCGACCGCCATTCGGCCCTGACTCCCGGCTGAGGCTCCTTGCCGGGCAGATACTGAAGGTAGTCACCCGTGAAAACTCGCAGGACCGCGTTCCGGATAGGCCGGGAATCTGTGTCAAGCAGCCGGGCGCGAACGGTAGCAGCCACTTGAAATGCGGCAATCAGGTCCACGGTCTGACGCTCTGGTACCTCGGTCCAGTCGGATCTCCACACCAATGGTGGTTGTGAACGGTTCCACACTTCGTCGCTCGATACCGTGACCCTGTACTGCTTACCCGGCCAAAGTGGCCAGACCAAAACTTCGGACTGTCCCTTCGAGAAATACTTCGCTGACGGACCGCGACCGCTCGATTCAATGAGGACTTGCCCCCCGAATCCCGCTGGACCGCCAGCAAAGAGAACCCTCAGTGCACCATATGGCTTATCCAAAGCGCGAACGATTACCAGCAATTCTTGCCCGGATGCTAGCTGCGCGGACGTGAACTCGACCCGCTGTTCTCCATACCCGACCCGACCTTGACTGAACACAATGCACTCCAACCGTTCGTCTATGGCTACGTTTGGAACCTCAGCGGTACCGTTCACAGTCAGCGCAAAAGACCACGACGCAGCGGGTTGGTGTCGCCGCAACATGCCCGCGTTCGTCACGGGCTGTCCGTCGTCATAAAGCGCACGGATATTGACGGTGGCCGCCGGATAGAACGTGAGCACTAACTGTGCTGAATCTACTATGCGAGTACTCAATTCTCGGCACCAGTGACTATCCATCAGCGCATCAAGCCGAAGATGAAAGCCACGCCTCGCGCGCAGATCAAACTTTCCCTGTGGGTCTGCCACCTTGACTTCGTCAGATTCAAGCCGCCTCTGCGGAAACTCTGGCACAGGCTTGAACGTTCGACATCTGATTCGCGCATGTGAAACTGGCTCACCAGTTACAGTCTGGCATAGGACCTCCAATGTGACCTCACCGTCCGGCGGCACTGATCTTGGTTGGGTAACGGGGGCGTCGGGTGAAGCGATTGGCGCCGAACTCCGATCCCCGGTGTCTGGCCGCGGTATTTCTGGGTCCGGTTCTCTTTTGGACGAAGTGTCATGTGCACTAACGGGAGCACGGAAGGTCCATTTCGGCGCTTGACCGATCGACGAATGTTCTGATCGGTTGGTCCAAAGCAGGCCGCACCATAGCCCAAGCCCAACGAAGACAAGCACCACGGCTGCCCACTTGATGGCTCGAAATACGATTCGACGCTGGTGTCCGTCCACGCAGTCCTATCCTATTGGATGCACTTTGATGAACTTTTCAGTTCCGTCACCGAGGAGTTCGTAGCTTTTGACCCATCCATTCCAGCCCGTGTTCCCATCGTCGTCCGTGGCTGTGATCAAGGTATAAAGACTTACGTCTTCCTCTTTGTCGCTCTTGATGCGCTGCTTGCCGCGAGCGTAGAGATTGAAGTTCATGCCTAAGCCGGTCACTCGAATCGGCGTCGGATCCCAATTTACGTCAGCATGATTTACCTTCGGCCCATTTATGGCGGCAAAAACGCTGCTTAGTCCCTGCTCGGAGTACGTGGATGGCGAGCTTCCGCCCCCGACGGGGTCATACTCTGTCAGACCCGGAGTGGTATAGCTGTCCACGACGACTTGCCGCTCGAACCCGTGATTGCCAAAGCTTCCGCGCAACTCGAGAGTCAGCGTAGTCTCGGCGCGAAAGGGCTCCTTTGATGGGAACCAGCCGGTGGGAACGTAATTTGTGTGAGCCTTGATGTACCCTGGATAGTTCACTGACAGCTCCCATACGCCCTCGTCCGCACCCGTTATGACGCCGTGGTATGGGCCGTCCGCCCAAGTAGTGATCGATTCATCGTATTCGTTGTCCTCGCCATCGAAGAAGCTCCCGCTATCTGTGACGTACATGTCTCCACTGTAGCCTTGGATGGATCCGCCTGCGGGCGCGGCCCAATCATGGTCGTCATCACCGGATTCCATCAGGGGATCCTTGGTAACTTGCGAGTTTGCAACAGCGTGAACAGCACCAACAAACCCCAGAATCGTCGCCGCAATCAAGACAGTTAAATGACCCACCGCATATCGCACGCTGGTTTTTGACATGGCTGACTCCCGTTAGGTGTAGGAACTGAATGCTACCCCCAGCCCCCCTAAGTCAAGAGTGATTTGCAGCAATTTTTTGTCGCTACCGGCGATTTGCAACCGTCGTGGCTTTGCCCGGCAGACGTTCTGAGTTCCTTTGGTTCCGGTCGTTGCAGCAACGAGCTCGAAAAGTCTGCGTGATCGCGCCTTCCGACACCGCCTCCTGTTTCTGCCAGATCAGACTACACTCCGGCGATGCAGGCTTACACGACTCGTACCGCGCGGGGGCAGCCTCTTCGTACGCGCATGATCTGCACGCTGGGGCCCTCCTCGCGTGACCCTTCTGTTCTGGCTGAGCTGATTGAAGCCGGCATGTCGGTGGCGCGGCTTAACATGTCGCACGGCGACCATGCGCTGCATCGCGAAACCTTTCGGGCTGTGCGTGAGGTTTCGTCGCGCATGCGGCGCGAGATTGCGGTAATGATGGACCTTTCCGGCCCGAAGATCCGGCTGCTGGAGATTGAAGGCGGCGCGTTTGAGCTCAAGACCGGCGAGCACATCGCCTTCGTTCGCGTTGGGATACAGCTCATCGAGCCCAGGTCGCCGCTTCGCTATTACTTACAGCCCATCACGTGCTAATGTCGAAGTATGATCCGTGCGTACGAAGTTAACTGACATACCGAGCTGGCAAGGTGACTCAGAGCGTGTTCCTGTTGACACACACACACACACACACACACACACAGGATAGTGTCACTTTAGCAGTATTTTGAAGTGTCACCATTCACTCACGGAGGAAGCGATGATGGAACGCCCTCGTACTCAGAATCGCTCGCTGAACATTGCGATTGCGGTTGGCGGACTGCTGCTTTTGCTGTGTTCATCTGTCTTGGCATACTCCTTTACAGGCACCGAAGCATTCGATCCATCAAACGCGAAAGATGACGGCGGCGTAGTCAGCGCCACGAATGATGCCTCCGAGCATTTCAGCATCGAACTCTCCGGCACCGCAATGACCGAACAAAACGGTCATGGAAATGCCGAGGATACGTGGATGCTCAGCATGATTGCTTCGCACACGCCCGAGCCGGACCACCGATGGGAGGTGTTCTTCATCCGTGACCTGAACGGACATGTTGGCACAGTTAACTACACGGCCGACGAGGGCGGCTTCTATACAGCCTACGGGCAAGTCTATGCGCGCTGAATTTGGCTTCAGGACCCCGACGGTGATACGACGAAGATCAGCGCAGAGACCAAGCTGATGAACCCGGAGGAGAACGGCGACTTTCACCTGGTAGGCGTGATCTGGGACAACAAGACTCTCGAGGACAGCAATAGCATCACGTACAGTGCGTTCATCCGTGCGGTGGGCAACCCGGCTTGCGATCGCAACGACATGGGCACATACATCGATCTCAAGTCGCCACGTGTGTTTTCATATCCCGGGTACATTGACTACCATGACGACAACTACACGGGCGGGCCGATCAAAACTTGGTGGATCCAGCCATGAGTCATGCCAACGTGCATGGCCGACCGAGATCGCGACGCGTGATCGTGTACGTGCTCTTGGCCATCCTGCTAGCGCTGCTGATCCTCGTGACGCTTCCTCACTGGCGTTCGCCGTCTATATCTGAGGAGCCGGTCGCCGCCCCGAAAAGCTCGTCCGCGCAGACCGCCCGGCACGCGCGGACCGCCCGCCAACGTGTTTCACCAGCGCCGGCGCCTGAGGAGCCGGCCCCGGCAACGACTCGCCACGACATCTTCGACAACCCGACCTTCAAACAGCATTCTCCCGCCCCCGTGCGCGTCGTGGGCCAGGACGGCAAGCCGATGGCCGCCTTCCCACTCCTCGTCAGTGTGCTCAACGCGACCGACTTTGAGCAGCGTCGAGAGTCATTGCGACGTTCGGAGGACGCCGGCGCCCTGATGGCCGCCGCCGGTGGTGTGCAGGAGTTTGTCACCGACGATGAGGGCTTCGCGCGCATCGACATACCGTCCTACGGCTACAGCTACGCGGCCATGCTGGTGGCCCCCGGCGACTGGTCAAGCTGGAATCTCAGCGGAGAAGCCTTCCAGGAGGCACCCTCAATCATTCCCGGCGTCTGTGAGCTTCCCGTGCGCAAACGGCCACAGGTTGTCACGCTGATCGCCGCGCGAACCAGGCACTTCGCGTTGCCGATCAGTTTTGCGGATGGCCAGCCCTTTTTCGGGCGCGTGCACATCATGCTTTACTCCGGCGCACACGGTGCAGGCACCGCAGTGAACTTGATACTCGACCTCGACGATGCTTCCGTCCTGACATTCGTGGGAGTCGAAGACGTCGCGCGGGGGACAATCCTCTGTACCTCGGCACGTAGAGGGTTTCGCGCCCTGCATTCGGTCTCCGTCGGCAACGGGGCTCTCGACTCGCTCAGCGCGATTGTCATTCCGGCCGTTCCTGCGGAATCGCAGGCCGGTCTGGTTGTTGATCTTGCAGGATTCGACAAGCAGGACGGCTGGGTGTTTTCGCTGCTTGTCGGCACATCGGGACAGGGCGGCGTTGGTGTCCTGCGCTGGGGCAAGGAGTACCGAACCCTGCGGATGGACCCGCGCCGCGGCCCCTACACCGCGCGCCTGGAAGGAAAGCACGGCCAGGTCTGGGACAGCGGCCCGATTACTCCTGTTGCCGGGAAGATTATCTACTTGGTGCCTGAGGTGCAGGAGGGCTGCGCGGTGCGGTGCACGGTCGTGTCAGAGGACGGCGCGGTCCTGTTCCCGGCGTTCGCGACGATTGCGGAAAATCAGATCCCGCTGTGGGATTGGTTCCGCAACGCCATTGACGGCTTCAGCCGGAGTTCCGAGGGGTTCTCATACGGAAACAGCAGGGGAATGGTTCAGTTGGAATCGGTTCCTCCCAGCGTCAGAACCATCTATGTCGAAGCCGAGGGCTATGAGCGTGTGGCCGTTCCAGTCGTACTATCGCCGGGCCAGCCGTTTGACCTGGGCGAGCTGAGACTGCGCAAGGCCTTTGGGAAGCTCACAGTGGGATTGGTCAACTACGACAGCGCGAAGGATGTGGTTGCGGTCCTGCGGGGTGCAGATGGCAAGATCTTCGCCCACCAGGCATTTCGTGGTAGTGAAACTGTGACGTTTGAGGCGCTTGCCTTCCGCCAGTACCGCCTGCAGATCTGCTCTTCGGGTGGCACGAGTATGACAACCATTGACGCTTTACCGGAACTGATCGAGTTGGCTTCGGAGTCGCCAGAGAAGGTCGTTCGATTCTATCGCGACCGTCCCTACTCGCCACCGCCGCCCGTTGAACCCAAGTAGTCACCCGCGTAGGTCGCGGGCTTCGCGGCAACTGCCTCACCGACAACCTCAACGCCAGGGCCGTCGCACGTCCAAAGCCGAAGCCCGTTGCAGGCAACCGTAGAAACCGCTTCCGGAATGCTGGCGGCACTGTTCGCATAATCGGCTTTCCTCTTGCCGCAGTCAGACTACACTCCGGCGATGCAGGCTTACACTACTCGTACTGCTCGGGGGCAGCCTCTTCGTACGCGCATTATCTGCACGCTGGGGCCTTCCTCGCGTGAGCCGGCCGTTCTGGCTGAGCTGATTGAAGCCGGCATGTCGGTGGCGCGGCTTAACATGTCGCACGGCGGCCATGCGCTGCATCGCGAGACGTTTCAAGCTGTGCGCGAGGTGTCGGCCCGCATGCGGCGCGAAATTGCCGTAATGGTGGACCTGTCCGGCCCCAAGATCCGCCTGCTGGAAATTGAAGACGGCGCGTTTGAGCTCAAAACCGGCGAGCACATCGCCTTCGTTCGCGGCGACAAGCCCGGTACGCGCGAGGCCCTGACAGCCACCTATGCTCGTCTGATCGACGACGTGGAAGTCGGCGAAGCCGTGTACATCAACGACGGTGCCATTCGCCTGACTGTCAGCGAAAAGGACGCCGATCGTGCGACCTGCCGCGTGGATGTGGGCGGAACCATCTCGTCGCGCAAGGGTATCAACCTGCCCGGCACTCAGATCAGCACCCCCGCCCTGACCGAAAAGGACATTGCCGACCTGGCCTTTGGCGTTGAGCTGGGGGCCGATGCGTTTGCGTTGTCGTTCGTGCGCAGTGCCGACGAAGTCAAAGACCTGCGCGAGCGCCTGCGGCAACTGGGTAGTCGCGCCCTGATCGTTGCCAAGATCGAAAAACCACAGGCACTCAAGCAGCTCGAAGCGATCATCGACGCAGCCGACGTCATCATGGTCGCGCGCGGCGACCTTGGCATTGAGCTGCCCGTTGAGACCGTCCCGCTGCACCAGAAGCGCATCATCCGCGCATGCTCCGACGGTTTGAAACCCGTGATCGTCGCGACCCAGGTGCTGGAGAGCATGGTCGAAAGCCCCACCCCCACGCGCGCCGAGGTCAGCGACATTGCCAACGCCATCGAGGACGGCTGCGACGCGCTCATGTTGTCCGCCGAGTCGGCGGCCGGCCGCTACCCGGTGCTGGCTGTGCGCACAATGGCGCGTGTTGCCCGCGACGTTGAGCGCGTTCTGGCCCCGCGCGAAGACCCGCAGGTCTTCATGGAGCGGCGCTCCGGCGACGCGCTGCGCAAAGCGATGGTGACCGGCGCAGCCCTGATCGCCGAGCCGTTGGGCGCGAAGTTCATTGTGGTCAGGTCGGAATCGGGCGTCACGGCGCGCTACCTGAGTAAGATACGCGGCCCGGTGCCGATCCTTGCCGTGCACCATGACCCGGCTGTGCTGCGGCGGCACGCGCTGTTCTGGGGAGTCTTGCCGGTGCGGACGACGGCGGAAGAAGACGCCCCGGACATGGAGGCCGAGCTGCGGCAACTGGCGCAGGTGGCACTGGACCAAGGGCTCGTGACCACCAGCGACCGGATTCTCGTGGTCAGCCGCTATCCCTGGGGCGAACAGCTACCCCCCAACAACATCCGCACACTGCGGATCGCAGACGCCCTCGGCGGCCTGCCCGAATCCGCTTGACATATTTGCCTCTTTTGGTATATTCCTCTTTAGGGGGCGTACCTTGAACCGACGCATTCTGATCATTGATGACCAGGAAGCCATCCACGAGGACTTCCGGTTGATTCTCGCCCCCGACGGCGAGAGCGCAGAAGAGTTGGCGCTGGACAGCGCGTTGTCGCAGTTAGGAATCAACGGCGCGGAGCAACACTCTCGCCCCCACTATGAGCTCTCCTTCGCCGCGCAAGGACGAGACGGCCTGGCACTCGTCCAAGCCGCCAATGAGCAGGGCAAACCCTTTGCGGTCGCCTTCGTGGACGTTCGCATGCCGCCCGGCTGGGACGGCGTTGAGACGCTGGCAGCTATTGCCGCGATTGACTCGCAGATTCAGTTTGTGGCCATGACCGCGTTTTCAGACCGCGACCGCCGCCAGATGATCGATGCCGTCGGCGATGCATCGCGCCTGCTGTTTCTCAAGAAGCCGTTTGCGGCCGAAGAGATCGAGCAGTTGGCGCTGGCACTATCCGAGCGCTGGAACCTCCGCCGGGCCGAGCGCGAACGCACGCAACTGATGGAGGGCGCCCTCGACTTGCTGCGCACAGCATCGGCGGCGGAACCTCTTGGCGTTGATGCGGTCGGCAAAGCGGTGCTCCATTCGCTGGTAGCGCTTTCGGGAGCATCTGCCGGCGCCATTGTTCGCGACGATGAAATCTGGGTTCGCACGCCGAGCTACGACACAGCGGGCATACGGGACCATGAGCCGGCCGCAGCCGCGTACGACTTCACGGATGTTCCCGGCGGCATTGCCATGCGTTTGACCGACAATGACGTGCTGATGCTGGCTGCGCCTAGCCAGATCGAGCGTCTGCCGGACCTTCTGCACCTTTGCGCGTCGGCATTTGCTGCCGTGCTGCGCGCAGCGCGTCACCATGAACAGTGCGTGGCCTCTGAGCGCGAAGCCGCCATGGGCCGCGCGCTGGCCGAAGTCTCGCACGATTTCAAGGGACGCATTTTCAGCATGCTGGGCTTTGCGGAGTTGCTTGAGCACGGCACGAACGATGAGCGCGCACGGTACACAAGGCGAATCGGCTCGATCGCGCGCGAGATGAAGTCATACATCGACGACCTGCTTGAGTTCGCGCACACGCGTCGTGTGCTTCGTGTTCAGCGCACCGACATGCCTGCCATGGCGCAGCGTGTCGCAGCCGACCACCCGGCTGGCATGGTTGCAGTGCAGGCCCCCGACGAGCTGTTCGCCGAGGTCGATGAGCTGAAGCTTGAGCGCGCCTTGCGCAACGTCGTCGCAAACGCCGTTGAAAAAGCGCCGCTGGAGGCGCCCGGCTATCGGGTCGCGATAACGCTGGCGCAAGCGGGCGGAGCGCTCGAGATCGAGGTGCAGGACAACGGCCGCGAGGTTGACCCTGCCGTGCGCGAGGACCTATTCAAGCCGCTGGTCAGCCACGGCAAGGCGGGCGGCACGGGCCTTGGCCTGTCCATCGCCCGCGACTTTGTGGCCCGCCACGGGGGCGAACTGTCGCTTGCGGAATCGCGGCCCGGGTGCAATCGCTTTGTCATCCGTATCCCCGACTCGGTGGTTGGCGCAGCCGCCTGATTTTTCGCTACCCGGCAGATCCGGCAGTGTTGAATCTCCGTGTCCACGGAGACTGCTATGCCGCGCTGCTGCCGTCGAGCTATCCCTGCCTTGCTGCTGTTGGCCTGCTCGGTCTTCTTCACATCCCTGGCATTGCTGCCGGCTGAAGCTCAGGAAGAACCGGCCCCGCGCGACCTGTCGGCAGAGATTGACCGCGAGATCGCCGCAGTCTGGAAGCGCGACGACCTGCGCCCGGCAGCGGCCGCCGGCGACGAAGAGTTTCTGCGCCGCGTGTACTTCGACACCCTGGGCGTGCCACCGACGCCTGCTGAGGTGCGCGCATTCCTGGCCGACAAGTCAAAGGACAAGCGGGCCAAACGGATTGACGGCCTGCTGAAGGACAAGCGATTCGGCCTGTACATGGCTGACACCTGGGGCAACATCCTGCTTGGCCGCGCCGGTCGTAACTACAACGGCGCCAACCACCTGTTTGTGGTCTGGTTCGCCGAGCGGGTCAACAGCGGTGCAAGCTTCAAGGACATCATCTACGAAATCGTGACGGCACGCGGCAGCCTGAGTGAAAACCCTGCCGTTGCGCCCTACGTGCGCTCGGTGCCCGTTCGCGCTGCCGACATTGCCGGCACACTGACTCGCAACCTGACCGGCATCCAGATCCAGTGCGCCGAGTGCCACGACCACCCCTATGAGACAGCCTGGAAACAGGAGACGTTTACCGGCGTTGCCAGCTTCTTCGCGCCGGTCAGTGTGCGAGTGAACCCCAGGATTCAGCCCGTGGACCCAACCGTCGGCGACGACGCGCGCCCCGTGCGCATTGTGCCACGCAACATGGACAATCTGCCCGCTGAAGCACGCGCCCGAATCGAGGAGCAGACGCGGTACAACAAGCCCGTGACGCTGGACGGATATGTGCTCAAGACCGACATGCGGCAGTTGTGGCGGCCCGCCATGGCAAAGTGGATGACCGACAGCGAGAACCGGCAGACCGCACGGTACGTTGCGAATCGATTCTGGAGCTTTGCTTTCGGCATCGGAATCGTGAACCCGGTGGATGACTTCAACAGTCTCAATGAGGCAAGCCACCCCGCACTGCTTGAATTGCTGGCCGACGACCTGATTGACAGCGGATACGACTTCAGGCGTCTGTACGGCGCAATCCTGAACTCGCGGACGTATCAGCTAAGCAGCGAGAACCCGCCTTCCAAGGCGCTGCCGTGGCACTTTGCCTCGGCGCCGGTGCGCCAGCTTTCACCAGAGCAGTTCTTCGGGGCGCTGGTGCAGATTGCCGGCGGCGATGACATCGCCCGCAACTACCGCACTCGCAACGCGAACCCCGCAGAGATGATCCGCCGCAACTTCGAGCGGCGCATGCAGC
This sequence comes from uncultured Planctomycetaceae bacterium, assembly GCA_964652605.1. Lineage (GTDB taxonomy): Bacteria > Planctomycetota > UBA8742 > UBA2392 > UBA2392 > JADJRK01. The sequence continues at coordinate 11,721 of CAZZBH010000008.1, read as the reverse complement.
GCGCCGACAATGACAATCCCAACGCCCGCGAAGTACAGTTTGATCGCCCGACGCTCGACCGCCTGGTCAAGTGGTACGAGAAGATGGAAGACAGCTGGTATCTGCGCCGCACCGCCGCCCAGCAGTACGCCAGCCAGACCAGCGACGACGAGATGAGCGACACCGACGGGTTCAGCCTGACCATGGATCAGGCGCTGGAGGTGATGAACGGCGACATCACGAACCGGCTGACCGGCTCTGGCCGCGGAACGGTGCTTGCCGGGCTGCTGCGGGAAGGCAAGGACGACAGGCAGCGGTTGGATGAGTTGTACCTGCGGGTGCTGTCGCGCTATCCCGAGGACAATGAACGCCGCACGATGCTGGGCTACCTCAAGCAGCAGCATGCGTCAGCGCAAGCGTGGGAAGACGTGATGTTCGCGTTGATCGCCGGCACTGAGTTTGCGACGAATCACTAATGCCTTGCAGGAACCGTGTCAACGCAATGTCATCGCAGCAGGCGATCAATAGTCATTGATGCGGAAGCGGTTGTAGGCTGTCGCCAGTGCGATCACCAGCCAAGCCGCGCCGGCACCTACCTGCGCCCAGGGAAGCACCATCACACTGAAGACCGCCGACTCAGCTGACTTGTTCAGCCAGTGAAAGCTGGGGAAGGTCACCTTGACGATCTCCACCCAGGTCTGCAGCCACTCCGCCTTCTGCAGGATCGGAACTTCCATGGCCGCAGGGTCGGTAAGCACACCGACGGCGGTATCCACTACGACGTAGTACACATAGCCGATCACCATGGCCATGCTGGTGCTGCGCGTCCACAGGCCGACCCAGGCAACGATCGCGAATAGCAGCGCCAGACTGAACAGCGTCATCGGCAAGCCGCCGAAGAACTGCCAGTGCCACACGCCGACTTTCAACCCAAAGCCGACAAAAATGATCACGTACAGGATGGTCAGCACCAGGCTGAACAGCACAAGGCCGCCAAGGTACTTGCCGAAGAAGATCTGCCAGCGGCGGATCGGCTTGCTCAGCACCAGGTCCACGCTGCCGGCTTCCAGCATTGCCGGAAAGTAGCCCGCGCTGACGGCAATGAACCCAAGCATGGAAATCGTGAAGATGAGCTGAACTATACTGGCCAGCCACCACTCGGCGCCCTTCTGCAGCTTGCTGACGTGGCCTGTCCGCGCCTCGATTTCGCGGTTGATCTCGCCGCGGATATAGGTGTGCAGATTCCGGGTGTGCTCCTGCCCGGCATCGACCAGCCCTTGAAAGTGCCGGACACGCTCTGCAGCCGCGCTGATCTCCTCTTCAGGTGCCCCGCTGTTGATCAGGCGCTGGTACTCATAATCGGCGTCGTTCCAGCGATCTATCAGGTCACTGACCTCTTTCTGCTTCTGTTGCAACTCTTCGTCGTATCCGACGCGATGCCGGATGGCGCTGGCGTACAGCCCATTCCATCTTGTTTCCAGGCCGAAGCGCGCGAGTTCGCGTTCGGTATCGTCGGTCAGGATGGTCTCGCCGTCCGGCGCGATGCGCGTCTCAACCGGCGCCAGCGCCAGCCACACGATCACGCCGAAGCACAACAGCACCACCAGCATCACCCACTGGTTTTTGCTCTGGCGCCAGGTGTCGCCGATGATGGCGCGAAACGCGTTCATTGGCGGCCTCCGACATCGTGCGCGTTGGCGTCATCCATCGTGCGCAGAAACGCTTCTTCAAGGCTGGCGTGATACTGCTGCACCTCATAAATGCTGACACCGGCCGCACGCAGCGCGTCGATCAGCCCGGTCACGGCTTCGCGGTCCGGCAGGTCCACAAGAAAGCCGCCGTCTTCCAGCGTTGCGCCATGCAGCGCGGCGGGAAGCTCTGCCGGCAATTCGCCGGTGCGGAAGCGCAGTTGCATGCGCCCCTCGCGCATACTCATTTCCTCGGTGATCTGCTTGACCGGCCCGCGACGCAGCACGCGGCCGCGGTACATGATGGCGATCTCGTCACAGACCGCTTCAACTTCAGCCAACAGGTGACTGTTGAGAAACACGGTCACTCCGGCTTTGCCAAGCGCGCGAATGACGTCGCGGATTTCGTGGCGGCCCGCGGGATCCACGCCGTCGGTGGGCTCGTCCAGAATCACGACGCGCGGGTCGCCCAGAAGCGCCTGCGCCAACCCCACGCGCTGGCGCATGCCCTTGCTGTACTTGCTTACTTTGCGGTCTGCCCAGGTCTGCATGCCGACGAGGCGCAGCTTGTCGTCGATTTCAGACTTAAGCTTTGCGCCGGACATGCCCTTCAGCCTGCCGAAGTACTCGCACACGCCGCGGCCCGTCAAATAGCGCGCAAAATGTGTTCCTTCGGGCAGGTAGCCCACCTGCGTGCGCGCCTCGGGGCGGGCGGCATCGACGCCGAGGATGGTCGCACGACCGGAAGTGGGCCGGCAGATGCGCAACACGGTCTTCACGAACGTGGACTTGCCCGCACCGTTGCTGCCCAGCAGCCCGAAAATGCAACCTGTCGGAACCTTCAAATCCAGGGGCTCAAGCGCCCGAACACGGCTGCGCAGGCTTTTGTATGTCTTCGAAAGGCCTTCTGTCTCTAGCGCATACTCCATGACGCGAATATTGCACGAAGTCGCGGCTGGTATGCAAGAGATTTGGAAGTGTGGATGAAGTCGGGAACAATCGACGGCACGCCTGCCCGTTTGATGACGGTCCTTCCTTACTATACTGCGTGACCCTTGCCGTACCCCGGCGGTGGCCGCCCGTGAGCAGGAAGAGAACCACGCAACCAGATCAGTCCGGGAATGAATTGCCTGAGCGGGCACCAGCCGCTGACACCCGGCTGCGCGCGCCGCGCTGGCTGCCGGCGGCGTTCGTGATTGTGATTGGCGCGGCTGTGCTTGGCGGCTACGGCGCCACGCTGGATCACGGATTCACCAACTGGGACGACAACTGGCTGATCACGGAAAACCGGCACATCCGCGGACTGGGATGGGAGAACATTCAAATGATGTTCAACCCGCTCTCGCCCCGCGAGGAACTCGGCAATGAGTATCTGCCGCTGCGGGACTTGAGCTACGCGGTGAATTACGCGCTGGATGGGTACAACGCCCGCGGCTACCACGCCACGAACCTGCTGCTGCACTTCTTCAACGCGCTGCTGGTCATGTTGCTGGCATGGCGATTGACAGCCCGCCGCTGGATCGGTTGCGTCGCGGGCCTGCTGTTTGCCGTGATGCCCGTGCAGGTTGAAGCCGTGGCCTGGCTGTCTTCGCGCAAGGACCTACTGGCGACGTTTTTCATGCTCGGCTCGGCCAACTTCTACCTGGCTGCGCGCCGGCCGCGTACCCACGTGATGCCCAGCGAGAGCTTCGTACGCCGCGTTCGAGAAAACTCCCGGCTGCTGTACACCCTTGCGCTGCTGCTGTTCGTGTTTGCGCTGCTGTCGAAAATGACGTCGGTGGTGCTGCCCGCGCTGCTTTTATTGATTGAGCTGTTTCGCGGCCACTCCCTGCATGCGGCTTCGTGGCGCAGGCGTGCGCTGATCACCGCGCCGTTCTGGGCAGTCGCGTTGTTGTTCACGGCGCTTGCGTCTCACATCGGAAGCGGCTTGATGCGTGAGCCGTACGGCGACGGGCGCTGGCAGTCACTGCTGACTGCTGTCAGTGCCATCACTCGCGATTTTCAGGCAGTCTTTGTTGCCTGGCCGCTTCACGCCGCCGTTGACCTGCCGGTGCAAACCGGGCCTTCGCTTGCCGTCGTCGCGGGTGCGCTGCTGTTTGCCGGGCTGCTTGCGCTGGGGGCACAAGGCTGGCGGGTAAGCCGCCGGGGCGAGTGGGGCCGCGAGGCCTGCATGGCGTGGGGCGCAACCGGTTTGGGCGCGCTTTGGTTTCTGGTGGCACTCAGCCCTGTGAGCAACCTGGTAGTGCAGATCGGCACGGTGTTCGCCGAGCGCTACCTGTACATCCCTTCCATCGGCATTGCGCTGGCGCTGGCAACGCTGGGTGTGATGGCGGTGGACAAGCTGCGCACGCGCCGCGAATTGCGCCCGCTGGTTCATCTGGCTGCGGCGGGGGCACTCAGTTGCGTTGTCGGCGCCGCAGTCTGGCGGACGTCGGAGGCCGCCAAACCCTGGGCAAACAGCGAGCGCCTGTGGACACATGCCCTTTCACACGATCCGGGCAACCACGTCGCGCACTTCAACCTCGGGCGTGACCTGGAAGATCGCGCCATGAGTGAGCCCGAGGAAGCTCGCCGCCAGCAGCTGCTTGAGAGCGCCTTCGACAGCTACCGGCGTGCACTGGAGCATCCAGCGCGCACGTACCGTAACGATCCAGCACGCGTGCTTGGCGCCATGGCACTCAACCAGGTCCACCGCGGCGACGCCGCACAGGCGCTTGAACTGCTTGACCGCGCGGCGCAGCACATCGACCAGCCCTGGCGCGACGACAACGCGCGCAACGACATCCTGGCGTTGCTGGCCAACCCCCGCGGCCTGGCACTGTCGGAGCTGGGCCGGCATGAAGAGGCGCTGGCGGCCTTTGAGCAGGCCCTAAGCCATTCCAGCCGCTACCAGGGCGCGCGCATCAACCTGGCCGCAGAGCTCGGCCGGGCGGCGCTGGCGGGAGCGATTATTGATCAGGCCACACTGGACCGCGCCTACGCACAACTGGCGGAGTATGAGCGGGCACGTCGGCGCGACGAGCTCAGCGTTGAGGCGCGCGCGCGCCTGCGCATGGCAGAGTTCGACAAGCGGCTGGCGTTGTCCGGCAAGGGCGGTCAGCAGGAAGTCCCGCCAGAGCTTGCGCCGCTGCTTGAAGAAGCCCGCAGATTGTACGCCGAACTGGTCGATCTGCGGACGCAGGGCGCCGCCACGCCGGCGCAGCTCGCGGCGACGCTGCTTGAGGCTGCTGACGCGCACGCGCGAGGCAGCCCCGGCAACCGCACCGCGGAGCGTTACCTGCGGCAGGCCATGGACGAGAAGCCCGGCTTCATGGGTCTGCGGACGCTGCTGGCGCAACTTCTGTTTGAGCGCGACAGCGCCGCTGAACGACGCGAAGCCACCAAGCTGCTCACCGACGAGCTTGAAAGGTATCCCGATTATGCACCGGCAAAGGCACTCAAGGCCGCCGGCCTGCGTCAGAACTTCGTCAACCAGATTGCACGCCTGCAGCAGGACTGGACTGCCGAATACGCAGCCATCACCAACGATGACAAGCCGACGCTGGAGGGTCTGGTAACCCGCTTTCACCCGCGTGAAACATTCCGTAATGCGCTGCTCACCTGCGTGGCCCTGCTGCGCACAGCTGTCGAGATCGACCCGGACAACACCGAGGGTCATGCGCTGATGGATGATCTCGGCGTGCGGCTGGCGCTGGCGATGTGGTTCACACGCGCGCCGGAGCTTCGCATCACAACCGAGCAGTTGTTGCGTGCCGGCTTCAACGCCAACCCGGTAGAGGGCCAGGTCAGTGAACTGCTGACCGAGTTCTACACCCAACTCGCCGAGCAGGTGCTCGCCAGGCCGGAGCGCACCGACGAAGACGCCGTCAGCAAGCGTGCAGACCTCAACACACTGCTGGAAAACATGCTCAAGCTTTCCGAGACCGCCCGGCGCATCCTGTCGCGCCGCCTGCTGCGTATCGGTCAGGACGTCGAGCGCGGCGACACGCGCCTCAAGGGCGAACGCGGCGAGGAACTGGGGTTGTCGGAAGGTGCCCGGCGCGATGCCGCGCACGAGTTCATCAAAGCGGCGACACTGCTGAACCCCGAGAACATTGTCGCGCTGGACTGGCTCAAGGCCTATTACGAAGACTCGGGAGATCTCGAGGAAGCGCTGTCTGTTTTTGACCGCTTGATGAACGCGCTGGGCGATCGGCCGGACCTGAAGCAGAACCTGCACATCTCACTCGCGCAGTTGCAGCATCGCCTGGGCGAGCAGATCCACCGCAGCTTTCAGCACGCCATCAGGCTAGGCAATGACAGCGAAGCCCGCGAGCTGCGCAACCGCACCGTGAACGCATTCCTCAAGGTGCTTGAGACGACCGGATGGATGCTCGATAACCCGTCCGACCCCGACAAGATCAGCCAGCCGGTGCGCCTTCGCGGCGCGGCTTGCCAGAGGCTGGCGTACCTGCTTACTGCTGATGCGGAGAAGTACTACACGCTGGCGCTTGAGGCTTACGGCCGCGCCCCGCTCGACTTTGCCGAAGAGATCACCGACGTGCGGCGCAAGCGCGCGTGGTTCGTGCGCGACCCCTACCGCAGGCTTGATGAGTTGAAGCAGATTCGCGCGGACGCGCCGCCCGGCAAAGACATAAGCGACGTCATCGAGGACATCGTGCACCTGCAAAGGCGCATCGCCCGGCTTGAAGCCGAAGACCTGCTCGCGCGCGGCAAGCCTACTGACGCCCTTGAAGCGCTGTCTGAGGCAATGCGCACGCCAACGCCCGAGTTGTACGCCATTCGCGGCCAGGTGCGCCTGGCGCTCGCGGCTGACAGCCAGGGCACTGAAGCAGATCGCCTGACGGTGCAGGCCGCGCGTGACCTTGCGCTGGCGGTCAACGACGCAGACGCGCTGCTACAAGCCGGCGAGCTGTTCTGGACAAACCCTGCCATGAGCAGCCAAGCCGACTGGGTTTCGCAAGCCCGCCGCGCCTACGCCGCGGCTGAGCTGCAATTCAGCCAGGGGCTGGCAACCATGGAAGCGAGTTCGCCGGCGCGCCCCGGGTTCGAAGCAGGCCGCGACAAGGCGCGTGAGCGGCTGCGCGCCATGGAAAAGGTAGGCGCGAACTACCTGGGTTATTCGCAACAGGCGCAGGATGACGGCGAGCTTGAACAGGCGCTGCGGCATGCACGCAACGCAATCGACTTTGTTGGCGACAGTCCGGTAGCCTGGCAGCGTCTTGGAAGGGTGCAGCACGCGCTTGCGGACGCTGGCGGAGCAGAGGCTGGCCAGCACGCGCGTGATGCGCGCGGCAGCTACCAGGCTGCACTGCGCATCGACCACCTGTTGACGAGTCAACGGATCGAGTTGCAGCTGGACCTCGCCCGGTTGCTGCTTGAGCGCCTGGACGACGTGGCGGGCGCGCGCAACTGGCTTGAAATCGCGCAAAGAACGCTGGAAGCGACAGAAGGCGAGTCTGCTGCAGCATGGCAGAAGTTGTATCAGCCACGAATCGACGAGCTGAAGCAGCGCGCAACGCGCTGACCATGCGGCCCGGCGAGAGTTGGATAGAATTAGCTTGAAATTATCGGACGTTTGTGTATTGGGCGTGCCGGCGGCTGCCAAGGCTGAAATCAAGCGGTCCGGCGGCATGTAGCGAGTCGGAAACGCGCTGTCAAGCAGTTTCTGCCGGGAAGTCGTCGTGAAACCCATATTTTAAGCGGCTTGGGAGCGAGCAATTTTTTCAACAAATGGGGTTGAGCCGCTTGACCGGGCCCTGATTGCGCGCTATGGTCCGACGCAAGCCATTGGGGGCCTAGATCAAAAGGTTTCCGGGCGTGTCTGTGGAAAGAAGCGAAGGTAGAAGGTTCGGGGGGCATGGTTTCCTGAACGCCGGTTCAAAAAACGTATGAACAGACTACATGTTGTAGTCTGAAGGCTAGTTGAGAATGACGTCACACGAGATGGTCTCGGTGGCGAACGCTTTCCCAAAACCCCTGATACAGGGAACGGAGTTCAGCATGAACAAGGCACAGTTGGTTGACCTCGTCCTCAAGAACAAGAATGCAGGCTTCGACAGCAAGGCCGCCGCTGAGCGCGCCTTCGACGCCGTCGTGGACGCCATCCGCCAGGGCGTCCAGAAGGACGACAAGGTCCAGATCATCGGCTTCGGCACGTTTTCGGTGAAGTCGCGCCAGGCTCGCAACGGGCGCAACCCGCAGACCGGCCAAGCCATGAAGATCCGGGCCTACAAGACCGTCGGCTTCAAGGTCGGCAAAGAGTTCAAGGACAGCGTCAACAAGGGCAAGCGCTAAGCGCAAACCCAGATGCAAAAAAGCGGGCCGCGTCAAGCGGCCCGCTTTCCTTTCTACTTCGAGCGAAGGCTGCGCACGAACGCCACAACCTCCCAGCGCTCCTCGGGGCCCTTCGCCGCAGGAAAGCCCGTCATCGCCGAGATCGGACGGCGGTCGTAGCCGGCAGCGCCCGTCTCGATCCGCCAGTAAATGTAGGCGTCGCTTACCGCATCGTGAAACTCCGACGATGTCAGGTCAGCCGGCTTCGGGTTCAGCGCAACGCCAGCCGCGCCATCACCCCGGCCTGATTCGCCGTGGCAGCTCGCGCAGTTGCCCAGCCTCAACTCCATGAACGACTTCCGCCCGCGCTCAATTACGCCCGGGTCGGTCAGGTCCATTCCTTCTGGCGGCTTTGCGTCCTTGTATTCGTCGGGCAGCGCCGGTCGGTAGGTTTCCACAGGCTGACTTGACTGTTTGCCACGCTTGCTGGGCTCCACGGGCTCGCCGCCGCCGCACGCGGCCAGCAGTAATGCCATCGCACCCAGTGCGATCATCCTTGTCCGCATACTCTGCATCTCCTTTGTCCCTTCCATCGTATCCGACAACCTGGCCTGTATGTCAATCTCACCGCGCGCGGCGCGCCCGACCTCGCAGCGCAATGATCAGCAGCACAATAAAAACACCACCGCCGACCGCCGACGCAACGCCCCCCAGCCCCATCGTCAGAAGTCCCCAACCTTCACGTGCGTTCTGCACGACCTGCTCATCACCGTAGGCTTTGCGCTCTGCTGCCGCGATCGCAAAACCGGCGGCCATCACGCTGGTGCCAAACCCATAGAGTACGGGCTGCCACGCCGCGAGCACTCTGGACACTCGCCCGGTCAGCGGAGCACGAAACGCCGGCAATAACACGAGGATTGCGGCCATGAAGGCTGTGGTCACGCCGCCCAGGCTCACGTGATAGTGCGCCGGCACCAGCGTGTTGTCACCACGAATCAGTGAACCCAGGATGAAACCAGCCACTGTCATCAACGCGCTGACGGCGAACCCCGTAAATGCCGGGCCGCGCCAGGCCTCGCGCGGCAACTTGCCCCGCGCCGACCAAAGCTGCATCAGGCACAGCACCATGAACAGGCTGATCACCGGAAACATGCCCCAGCGCATGATCTGCGTGAAGTACTGCGGCGGCGCGTCGGCAAGCACAATCCACGGGCCCGCCAGCGCCGGCGCCAGCAGCAGCACAAACAACACGCCTGCCAGCGCAGGGTGCAACGCGCGGCGCCCTAAAACACGCGACAACAGCAACAACCACACACTCACCATTGCCAGTGTGTTGGCAAACTGCATGACATGTCCGCCGCCCCAGAACAGCCGCTCGTAAAAGGGCAACGGATCCAGCCCTTCAGGTTGAGTCGCCCACGCGGCGGCAAAGGTGAACAAGGCAGTCAGGTACGCAAGCGCGGCGGCGCGCACCCCTGGCCGCGCATCGACCGGCAACTCCGACGCGCCAACTGACGGCAGCAGGCGCGCATCCAGAAAACTCAGCGCCACCGCGGCGCCGAACAGTGCAATCCCGGCCACAAACAGGGTGTGGTCCAGCGCGGGCACGTAGTTGCTCTTGATCGGCTCCGCATCACGCAGGAACATTACGGCACTGAACGCAACGACACCGGCGACTGCCAACAGTTGAGTCCATGGCGTGAAACGCACGCGCCGGACACCTGGCAGCAGACAGAACAGCCCGGCAATGCACGCCGAAAACCAGACTGTCAGCGCCTGGTTAACGTGCACCACAAGGGCGCGGTGGCCGAATGCCGGTTCAGGCGACAGCAGCGTCTCAAGCGTAGGAATGCGCGCCACAGCCAGATACAGGGCAGACGTGCCAGCCACTGCCACGCAACACACCGCCAGCACGAACCACAGCCCGGCGTCGCGCAGCGCAAGTCGTTCAGGATGCATGTCGGGCGCCATGGCACAATCCGTTGGCCACGTTATACCTGCCGCACAGCCCGGCTGTACCCGGGAATTCCAGCGGTCACAACGGGCCATATCTGCAACGATCAGGCGCAACCGGAGCATCCTGCATGCCGCCACTTCAGTACGATTGGGACAAGGCCGTGAGTCACATTCGCCGCAGAGATGCCCGCATAGCCGCGGTGATCCGCGCCACCCGTGGCCACAGGCTTGAGATCCGCCGCATGCGGACACCCTTCGAGTACCTGCTGCGCGCCATCATCTATCAGCAGCTTGCCGGCGCCGCCGCGCGAACCATTCACGGCCGGCTGCTCGACTTGTTTCCGCGCAGAAGGCCCGACCCGGAGTTTTTGCTGCGCCTGCGGGCACCGAGGCTTCGCCAAGCCGGTGTGTCGATCAACAAACAAAAGGCGATCAAGGATTTGGCCCGGCGCGCCCTCGCGGGCGAAGTGCCCGGGTACGCGGCGCTGGGACGCATGAGCGACCAGGAAATCGTGGACACGCTAACCAGGGTGCACGGCATAGGTCGCTGGACTGTGGAAATGCTGCTCATGTTTCAGCTGGGCAGGCCGGATGTGCTGCCAGTGGATGACCTTGGGGTAAGGAAGGGGTTCGCAAAGGCCTACGGCATGAAAGTAATGCCTACGCCCAAAGAGCTGGCAAAGCTGACGCAATCGTGGCAGCCGTACAGGTCAGCAGGAAGCTGGTACTGCTGGCGCGCCCTCGAAATGCCTTAACGGTCAGGATTTTCAGGATGAGCAGGATTACAGGAAAGGGTGGATCATGCCGCTGATTCATGAGGAGCTTACGGAGAAGATCATTGGGCTTTGCATGGAGGTGCATCGCGAACTCGGCCACGGATATAGCGAGTCGGTGTACCATGCCGCGCTGTTGATTGCTTTCAGGGACGCTGAGCTGAATGCAGCCAGCGAGGTTGGGATTGACGTCCGGTTTCGGGGCGAGAACGTTGGCAAGTTCTACGCGGACATCATAGTTGAAGGCTGCGTCCTTCTTGAGCTGAAGGCGCTGTCGGCGTTGACCAACGACCACAAGAGCCAGGTAATCAACTACCTGAAGGGTACGGGGCTTGAAGTCGGTCTTCTGATCAACTTCGGCCAGCCAAGCCTCAGGTTTCATCGCCTCGAGCATCCGGGCTCATACCGCCCAAAACAACCCAGAGCATCCTGAAAATCCTGACCGTATTTTGCAGGTAAGCGGGGTGGGTGAAACGGTTAACAGTAGATGTCTAAAGCGCGGTTGCAGCGTTGCTTTCACCTTTGTGCCGAGCGGGGCTGGCGCCTGGCTTGCGCGTTGCTGCGTGACGCCCACGAAGCATCCGATTGCGTGCAGTCGGCATTTGTCGCCGCCGCCCGCAAACCGGAGCGCATTCCCGCTGACGACCCGTGGCCGTGGTTCAGTGCGGTGCTGGTCAACGAGGCCCGCAACGCGCGACGCAAGCACAAGGCGCTGCCTACTGACGAGGAATTCATCATGTCCGATCCACGGCCCGATCCCGCAACAGCCGCGCAACGCGCCGAGCTTGCGGGCGAGTTGCGGCTGGCCATGCAGACGCTGCCTGAGCCTGAGCGCGACGCGCTCGCGCTGACGTACATCGGCGGGCTGACGCACGCTGAAGCGGCGCAGGCGCTGGGCATGCCCGTGAAGACCATCAGCAGCCACGTTGCCCGCGGGCTTCAGCGGCTTCGAAAACGGCTGGGGCAAAGGGAAGAAACGCTGACGTCGGCGCTGGCGGTGATGCCCGCGTTTGCGGCGCATGGCGGCTGGGAGAGCATGCTGGCGGCAT